>JACDHV010000174.1 GCA_013820855.1 Gemmatimonadales bacterium
CGGCGAGCGACCCTCCGGCTGTTATCGCCGCGTCGCGCAGGATTTGCGTGATCAGCAGGTCCCGGCTTCGCTCCACCTCCTCGGCCAGCCGGGTGAAGCTCCACGCGGCGAAGCCCATCGCCGGCAGAATGAAGAATGTTCCGAGCGTGGCCGCGAGCCGGATGCGGAACGAGCGCGACAGACTGGTCCAGCGCGGCTTGGGCAGGGACGCCCCGGACACGACCTCCGCCAGGAACCACAGGGACGCGAGCACCGCCACGTCGAGCAACACCACCAGCACGCCGCGGACGAAGAGCGGCAGCGGCCCCCTGAGGTCGATCGCGGCGTGCACGACCCGCGTGCCGCTCGGAAGGCGCAACGGGTACTCGTTGCGGATCACCCAGCCCTCCCGGCGCCACCGCGGAGCCGGGAGCCGCGCCGTCGGTCCGGTCGGAGGCGAAAGCGTGAGGCGATACAGCGGCGACTGTGCCCTGCCCGGCTCCAGCAGCCGGCCCACACGCCCGGGGGTCACGAGCTGCGAGCGCGGCCCCACCGCGACCGTCATGACCTCATCGGGACTGAGCCGGACAAGCAGCACGTAGTGCACGCCTGGCCCCCGAGGGATCTGGGCGACCCGTGCCGACGTATCCTCGCCGAGCTTTCTGACCATGCTGGCGAGCAGTGATGGCGGCAGATCCAGCGAGTCGAGCGGCAACTCGTCGAGCAGGGCGCCCGCTGGCGACCAGAGGGCGAGGTGCGAGGGATAGCCTTGCTCGCCCGGCGCCGACCCGTGCCACAGTGCGTACATCTCCGAGGCGGTCGTCGGTGCGGGGCCCTGGCGCACCATCTCCCCGAATCGCTCGAGCAGGGGAACGGCGAGCGGGTCGGGCTCGAGACCCAGCCGCGCGATGTCGCGCTGCGCGACCTGAATCTTGCCGGTGAGCTCGGCACCCCAGGTCACCAGCGCAGCCGCGCTGCCCGCCACCAGTGCGATGCCGCCGATGGTCGCCCACCGGGGTGCCGGGAGCGCCACGAGCAGAAGCGCGGGCGTCCACAGAAACGTGTACCAGTCGGGCCAGCCGCCGCGGGGGCTCCAGACCAGCACGCCGATCGTCGTGGCCGCCGCGGCGATGGCCACCCCGACGAGGATGCGGGACGCCGAAGGGCGCTCCGCGCGGGAGCCTCGGAACAGCGCCGCCGTAGGCACGATCAGCGCCGCGGCCGACACGAGGATCGCCAGATGCCAGCTCAGCCAGAGGCCGACCGACACCCCGCCCGCCGGAGGGGTGATGCCGCGGCCGAGGCTGCTGATCAGATAGGGCGACACCAGGAGCAGCACGGCGCCGAGCGCCATGCCGTACCAGCGGCGGGGCACCCGGCGACGCCAGAGCCACACGCCCGCCACGGTCAGGAGGGCCCCCGCGAGCGCGAGGGCTCCGGCCGAGCCCGACAGCGGGCCGAGCAGCGGACGGAAAAACGTCGCCGGCGAGAAGAACGGCTGGAGATTCAGCGCGCCCCCGACCGGGGCGCGGATCGCCAGCCAGAGCAGACCGCCGAGCACGGCGAAGCGCTCCAGCGGCCGGGCGGTGAGCGACAGGGCCAGGACGGTGGCGAGGAGAAACAGCCAGGTCGCGACCCTGGTGCCCCCGGCGTACGCCCGCTGCTTGGCGGTTCCCTGCTCCGGCGGGACCGGACGGACGCTGAACAGCAGACGCGGGCCCGCGGTGGTCGGCTCCTCGTAGTCGAACACGTCCACGCTGTCGGGCGCTGACCCCGGCGGGTAGACGGCGAGTCCGACCTCGGTGCTCTCCCGAAAGAGCTCGGCCATGCTGCGCGATCGGTCGGGCACCGCCGGATGCGCCCAGATGAGCACGCTCGCGACCGCCGTGCGCCCCTCCGCGGAGTGGCGCCGCGCCTCGAGCACCACGTAATATCCAGACGCCCGGGACCCGATGGAGTCGCCTTCCGCGACCGGCGGCAGCCGGTGGCGCCCGGCCCACGCCCACACGTCGCCCTCGGGATCGAGCAACGTGACGCTCATCTCGGTGCCGCGGGTGGGCACCAGACGCTCCAGCAGGCGCAGCGCCGCGCCACGGTCCTGCTGCGGCGCGGCCAGGGCCGAGTGCGCGAGCCGGTCGGCGCTGTGCAGCGCCGCGTGCAGGTCGCCCGCGAGCCGCTCGGACGCGGCCTCGACGCGCCGTTCGCGCTGCTCGGCCCAGCGGGTCTCGATCGCGGTGAGCCGCGCATGGGTGACAGCGAGCGTCACGATCAGGCCGACCAGCGTGGCGGCGAGCGCCCGGCGGCGCAAACCCCGGTACGGGAACAGCGCCGCCAGGCTCCCGGCGGCCGCCAGGGCGCCGATGATCACCCAGGGGAGAGACGGGCGCCGCAGCCACTCCGCGGCGGCTACGCCGGCTGCCAGCGCCAACACCAGCCACCATGGCGGACGATGACTCAACCCGGCCGCCCCTGGCGGATGAAGGAGATGGTCCCCGCCGCGATCGGGGAGCTGCTGCTTCGGCGGCCCACGCTGATCGTCCCCGTCGGCACCACCGAGCAGCACGGGCCGCATCTCCCACTGGGTTGTGACACGATCATCGTCGAGCGTCTTTCCGACGATCTCTCCGCCGCATTCTCGGTGCTGCGGGCTCCTACCGTTGAGTATGGAGTGCACACGATCTCGCGCCCCTTTCCCGGAGGGGCCGCGCTGCGGCATCGAACGCTGCATCGTGTCATGAACGAACTTATCGAGTCCTGGGAAGAGGGGGCAGGCGTGCGCGAGTTCGTCATCCTCACCGCCCAGGCGAGCGAGGGCCACCTCGAGGCCCTCAGCACCATCCGGACGGAGCGGGCGACCGTCACGGTGGTGGACGTTTTCGGTCTCGACTTCGGTCCGCTCCTCGATCAGCCTGGCGCGCCCATCCATGGCGGCGAGCTCGACACCTCCCTCCTCCTCTACCTGGCCCCGACGGCGGTGCGCATGGACCTCGCCCTGGACTTCGCACTGACTCCCAGGATGCTGGCGCGCTACCGCCCCGGCCACAGCCGGAGGCTTCCCCAGGGATCGCCGGGCTCGGTGGGGTACCCGAGCCTCGCCTCAGCCCAAAAGGGCGAGGTTCTGTATAAATTCATTCTTGACCGAATCAGCAGCTACCTGGCCGGGAATTGAGGTGAGCCGAATGGGCGTACGCGCAGCGGCGCTTCTCCTCATGCTTGCACGTCCGGCGGCACCGGCAGTCGCCCAGGCCGACGCACCCGTCACCCTGATCGTCCAGCAGGGCGGCAAGGAGATCGGCCGGGAGAGCTTCACGCTCAGCCAAGGCAGGGGCCGCGGAGCCGCGGGCACCACGTTGAGCGCCACCGCCAGGTACCCCGCAACCGTGCCCACCACGCGACTCACCGCCCTCCTCGAGCGGACTCCGGAGTTCGCCATCGCCAAGTTCCAGCTCGACGTCGAGAGCCCCAGTGGGACGACCGTCATTCTCGCCGCGGGCTCGGGCGCACGCCTGATCGTTCGGACCGTGGCGACCGGCTCGGAATCGGGCCGGGAGCTGCCCGGCGGGCCCGACGTCGTCCTGCTCGATGACGACGTGCATTCCCTCTATACCGCCGTTGCCGATCTGGCGACGACGTCGGGCAAGCGGCTGACCGCCGTCTTTCCGAGAAGCGGCAACCGCGCGTCGTTCACGGCACGGCTCGAGAGCACGGCCCCGGGGGAGGCGAAAAGCATCGCCCTGACCGGCGACATCGCGGGCACGCTGCTGACGGATCGCCAGGGACGGCTCCGTCGCCTGGAGCTGCCGGCGCAGAACAAAGTCGTCACCCGGGCGGACTAGGCAGCCCCCTCCTCACCAGCCGTTCACCGACAGCACCGAACTCGACCGTCTCAACCTGAAACCCGTGCGGCGAGGCTGCCGTATTGGCCCCGGTCACGTCCCCAGCACAAAGGGCATAGTCAATGAATCGCTGGCTCGGTTCCCTCGCGCTCGTGTGCCTGCTTCCGACGCCCGGAGGGGCGCAGGACACCACATCCGCCCGCAGGGCGGACACCAGCACCGTCACCGTGCCGGCACCGGCCGTGACGCTCTCGCTCCAGGAGGCGCTGCAGCAGGCGCGGGCCAACAGCCCAGCCTACCGGCAAATTCTCAACGACGCGGCACCCGCGAGATGGGGTGTCAGAAACGCGTATGCCAACTTTTTGCCCAGCGTGAACGTGGCCGGCGACCTGGGCTACATCGGCGCGGGGCAGGCGAACCTGGGCGGCGGGTTCATCAGTCCGACGTCGGCGTTCCTCACGTCCGGCTACAGTCTCGGCTTGAGCTGGCAGCTCGACGGCCGCGTGATCTCCGGACCGGGACAGCAGAAGGCGCTTCGAAAAGCCACCGAGGAGGACATCAGCGGCGCCGGCATCAACCTGCGCGCCGACATCACCACGCAATATCTCAACGTGCTTCAGGCCTCGGCCCAGGTGGGTGTCGCGCGGCAGCAGGTGGTCCGGAACGTGGATTTCCTCAATCTGGCCCAGGCGCGCTACCAGGTCGGGCAGGCGACCCTGCTCGACGTGCGCCAGGCGGAGGTGATCAAGGGTCAGTCGGACGTCGCGCTCCTTCGCGCGACGCAGCTGGAGAACGAGGCCAAGCTGGAGCTGCTCCGCCGCATGGGCGTGGAGCCGCCGGTGGCGATTCACCAGATCGGTCTCAGTGATTCGTTCCCGGTCACGGCACCGGACTTCCAGCTCACGGATCTTCAGTCGATGGCGGACGAGCAGAACCCCCTGCTCCGCTCGCTCCGCGCCCGGCAGGACGCCTCCACCTGGAACGCGCGCGCCGCCCGATCCGAATTTCTCCCGACGCTGTCGCTCCAGGCCGGCTGGAGCGGCTTCACGCAGGAGTACACCGACGAGGGTCTCCTGTTGAATTCGACACTGTCCGGCGCCCAGTCGAATGCGGCGCGCTGCCGGTACGACGACCAGGTGCGAACCGCCCTCGGGCTCGGCGGGCAGGTCGGGGACTGCTTCGGAGCTTTCGGTCTCAATGGCTCGGGAACGGCGCTCGACGACCAGGTGGCGCGGCAGATCCGGGAATCCAACAACGCCTTCCCGTTCGACTATACGGGCCAGCCGTTTCAGGCCAACCTGCGGATCTCGCTTCCGATCTTTACCGGCTTCTCCCGGTCGCTCCGCGTGTCCCAGGCCCGGGCGCAGGAGCAGGACGCCGACGAGGACGTGCGCGCGCGGCGGCTCCAGGTCCGGAGCGACGTGCACGCGCGTTTTCTGGCGATGCAGACCTCCTATCAGGCGATCGCGGTGCAGGAGGCGAATCGTGCGTCGGCCCGGGACCAGCTTCGGCTGGCCCAGGACCGCTACCGCCTGGGCGCGGGCACGTCGCTGGAGGTGTCGGACGCCCAGAACGCGGTGCAGCAGGCCGAGGGCGACTACGTGAACGCGGTGTACGATTACCACAAGGCCGTCGCCGCGCTGGAAGCGGCCGTCGGGCGACCCCTTCGCTAACGAGGAACGCACATGTCGCGTGGGATGAAGGTCGGGCTGGTCATCGGGGTGGTGGCGCTGGCCGCGGGCGGCGGGATCGCCTACAGCATGAACAAGAAGAAGCACGCCGGCACCGAGGTCCGGATGGAGCAGGTGAGCCGCCGGGACCTGACCAGCGCCGTCACCGCGAGTGGAAAGATCCAGCCCCAGACGTCGGTGGACATCTCGGCCGACATCACCGGTCGCATCATCCGGATCGCGGTCGCGGAGGGCGACGTGGTGACCCGGGGCCAGTTCCTGGTGCAGATCGACCCGGCCCAGTATCAGGCCGCCGTGTCCCGCGCCGAAGCCGTCGTCGCCTCCACCCAGGCTACCCTCCTGCAGACCCGCGCCAGCCGCGACCAGGCGGAGCGCGCCTGGAAACGGGCAAACGAGCTTACGAGGCTTGGCCCCAACCTCATTGCCCCGGCCACGGCGGAGGAAGCCCGTACCGCGCTGGACGTGGCCGAGGCGACCTATCAGGCCACGCGCGCGCAGCTCGACCAGTCTCGCGCGGGCCTCCGGGAGGCCAAGGACAACCTCGCGAAGACCCGCCTGGTGTCTCCCATCTCGGGGCGCGTGGTGCGGCTCGCGGTCGAGGAGGGCGAGGTCGCCGTGCCCGGCACCTTCTCCCGGGAGACGGGTCTCCTGCTCACCATCGCCGATCTCTCGGTGATCCTGGCTAAGGTCCAGGTGGACGAGACCGACGTCGTGCGCCTCGGCAAGGACGACTCGGTGGAGGTGACGATCGACGCCTACCCCGATTCGACCTTCATCGGCCGGGTCACGAAGGTGAGCCAGAGCGCGAAGCTGACCCGCACCCAGACCGCCTCGGGGTCCAGCGATCGCGCGGTCGATTTCGACGTCGAGATCAGGCTGGTGGCACCTCCGGACAACATCCGTCCGGACCTGAGCTGCACCGCACGGATCGTCACCGACACCCGGGAGAACGCGCTGAGCATCCCCATCATCGCCCTCACGGTGCGCGACCACGAGCGGCTGCCGAACGAGAACAATCCCGCGCTCGATACGCTGTCGCGGCGGACGAGGGCACGCGAGGAGGAAGGGGTGTTCCTCGTCCAGAACGGCGTCGCGAACTTCCGGCCGGTGAAGGTGGGCATCGCGGGTGACGAATTCTTCGAGGTCGTGGAGGGGCTGCGCGGCGGGGAGACGATCGTCGCCGGCACCTATCAGGCCATCCGCGACCTCAAGGACGGGGCGCGGGTGCGGGCGGCGGACACCTCCAAGCAGCAGTCCACCACCCGGCAGGCCGCCTCGTGAGCCCCGTCATCCGCCTCCGCGATCTCGCCCGGGAGTACCGCATGGGCGCGGAGCTGATCCTCGCGCTGCGCGGGGTGACGCTCGACATCCGCCCCAACGAGTACGTCGCGATCATGGGGCCGTCCGGCTCCGGGAAGTCCACACTGATGAACGTGCTCGGCTGCCTGGACACCCCGACCGCGGGCGAGTACCGGCTCAACGGCCAGGAGGTGTCACGCCTCACCGACGACGCGCTCGCCCAGGTGCGCAACCGGGAGATCGGGTTCGTGTTCCAGACCTTCAACCTGCTGCCGCGCGCGACGGCGCTCCACAACGTGGAGCTTC
>JACDHV010000175.1 GCA_013820855.1 Gemmatimonadales bacterium
GACCGAGGCATGACCTTCCACGGCACCACCATTCTCGCGGTCCGCAAGGACGGGCGCCTCGCGCTCGGCGGTGACGGCCAGGTGAGCATCGGCGACACCGTCGTCAAGTCGAATTCGACCAAGGTGCGCACCCTCAAGGGGGGAAAGGTGCTCGCCGGCTTCGCGGGCTCGGTGGCGGACGCGCTCACCCTCTACGAGAAGTTCGAGGAGAAGCTCGACCGCTACCCGGGCAACCTGCCCCGGGCCGCGGTGGAGCTGGCCAAGGACTGGCGGAGTGACCGGATCCTCAGGCGCCTGGAGGCCCTGCTCGTCGTCGCCGACGTGGATCACAGCTTTCTGCTGAGCGGGTCGGGCGAGCTGATCGAGCCCGACGACGGCATCGTGGCGATCGGATCGGGGGGCAACTTCGCCCTGGCCGCCGCCCGCGCGCTCCTGCCGGTGACGGGACGGAACGCCCGCGACATCGTGCAGCGCTCGCTCGAGATCGCCGCCGACATCTGCGTCTTCACCAACGGACAGATCAGCATTCTCGAGCTGCCGGAAAGCGCGAAGCGTGACAAGTGACCCGCGACCTGGAGCGGCGTCCACCGTGGACGCAGCCGACATGACCGATATCGCCGTCCATCCCCCGGACGAGACCGCCGCCCCTCCGCCGCCCTGGCTGGAGGAGATGCCGCCGCGCCAGATCGTCTCCGAGCTGGACCGCTACATCGTGGGCCAGGATGCCGCCAAGAAGGCGGTCGCGATCGCGGTGCGGAACCGCTGGCGCCGGGCGCAGGCACCCGACGACATCCGGGACGAGATCACGCCGTACAACATCATCATGATCGGGCCGACCGGCGTCGGGAAGACCGAGGTCGCGCGGCGGCTGGCCCGGCTCGCCGGGGCGCCGTTCATCAAGGTGGAGGCGTCGAAGTTCACCGAGGTGGGCTACGTCGGGAGGGATGCCGAGTCCATGGTTCGGGACCTGGTGGACGCCTCGATCAACATGGTCCGCACCGAGCGGGAGGACGAGGTCTATCCCCAGGCCGAGCAGCGCGCGGACGAGCGGCTGCTCGATCTCTTGCTGCCCTCGCCGCCGACCTCCGGGCAGACGAGCAGGCGCGCGGACCCTCAGCCGAGCGGCGCCGCGGGGAGCGCTACCTCGGTCTTCGTGGTCGGCTCCGAGGGGCAGGCGCGGGAGGAGAAGGCGGCCACCGCGGAGGAGGAGCGGCGGACCCGCTCGCGAGAGAAGCTGCGGCAGATGCTTCACGAGGGCGCCCTCGACGACCGCGAGGTCGAGATCGAGGTCACTCCCCAGAGCTTCCCGATGATGGACCTGATCCAGCCCCCCCAGGGCATGGAGGGCACCGACATCAACTTCACCGAGATGCTGCAGGACATGCTGCCGCGCCGGAAGAAGCGGCGCACGGTCAAGGTGCCCGAGGCGCGACGGGTCCTGGTGGACGAGGAGCTCAAGAAGCTGGTCGACATGGACGACGTGGTGAACGAGGCGATGGACCGGGTCGAGAACCACGGCATCATTTTCATCGACGAGATCGACAAGATCGCGGGCGAGCGGGGCCACACCGGCGGTCCGGACGTCTCCCGCGAGGGGGTGCAGCGCGATCTGCTGCCCATCGTGGAGGGATCCACGATCCAGACGCGGTACGGCTACGTCCGGAGCGATCACATCCTGTTCATCGCCGCCGGGGCCTTCAACGTCTCCAAGCCGTCCGACCTCATCCCGGAGCTGCAGGGCCGCTTTCCCATCCGGGTCGAGCTCCAGCCGCTCACCGAGCAGGACTTCGTCCGCATCATGACCGAGCCCGAAAACGCGCTCACCCGCCAGTACCAGGCCCTGGTGGCCGCGGAGGGGGCGACGCTGGAGTTCACCACGGAGGGCATTGCGGAGGTGGCCCGGGTGGCCTTCATGGCCAACGACCGGATGGAGAACATCGGCGCCCGGCGGCTGCATACCGTCATGGCCGCGCTAATGGAGGACGTGCTGTTCGAGCTGCCGGAGTACCCGGAGAAGAGCATCCGGTTCGACGCGACGGGGGTCAAGGAGCGGCTGGCCAGGATCGTGAACGACGACGATCTGCGGCGCTACATCCTTTAGGCCGCCGCGGCCCTCCACGCCCTGGTACCCCCGCGTGGGCCGCCGAAAACAGGGGCAACCGGGACATGTGCGCATCACACGACCAGGACCTCCGTGCCGAGGCGGCCCTCGAGGTGCTCCGGCGCGCGTTGGCCGGCCGATACCTCCTCAAGCGTGAGGTGGGGAGAGGGGCCACGGCGATCGTCTACCTCGCCGACGACCTGAAGCACGACCGGCCCGTCGCCGTGAAGGTGCTCCGCTCCGATCTGGCGGGCCGGGTCGGCGTGGAACGCTTCCTGCGCGAGATACGTCTCGAAGCCCGCCTGCAGCACCCGAACATCATTTCGCTCTACGATTCCGGCGAAGCCGAGCACGTCCCGTACTGTGTCATGCCGTACGTGGAGGGCGAGAGCCTCCGCAATCGCCTTCGGCGCGAGGGGCAGCTCCCGCTCGCCGACGCGCTGAGCATCACCCGCGACGTAGCGAGCGCGCTGGCGTTCGCCCACGGGCGCGGCTTCGTGCACCGCGACATCAAGCCCGAGAACATCCTGCTCTCCGGAGACCGGGCCCTCGTGGCCGACTTCGGCATCGCCCGCGCCATCGCCGCGGCGGGAGACGAGCGGCTCACCGAGGACGGCCTGGCCGTGGGCACGCCGGTGTACATGAGCCCGGAGCAGGCGGGGGCCGGCGCCGCCGTGGACGGACGCAGCGACGTCTACGCGCTGGCTTGCGTGGTGTACGAGATGCTCGGCGGCGAGCCGCCGTTCACCGGCCGCAGTGTCCAAAGCGTCCTGTTGCGACATCTGCACGACCGGCCCACACCCCTCGCGACACTGCGGCCGTCGTTGCCGGCCCACGTGAGTGACGCGGTGGGGATCGCCCTCGCGAAGGTGCCGGCCGACCGCTATGCCTCGGCGCTGGATTTCTCACGCGCGCTCGAGTCCCCGGGCATAGGGAGCGGCGCGACGGTAGCGACGGCCCGGACCAGGCACTGGTGGCCTTACGCGGCCGCTGTCGCGGGTATGGCCGCCCTCGGCGCTTGGTGGCTCACCGGCCGCGCCGGGCCGCTCGACGTCAACCGTGTCGTGGTGTTCCCGCTGCGCGATCACGGTCAGGCCTCCTCCGACGTGTCGGGTGAGGACGTGGCGACCTACATCGGGCACGTGCTGGAGGGGAGCGACCCGCTCAAGTGGGAGGAGGGACGCGATCTCGTCGCCGGCACCGGCTCGTCCCCCCAGGAGCTATCGGCGGACGAGGCCTCCCGTCTCGCCCGCTCGCGCGGCGCCGGGTTCTACGTGGACGGGGCGGTGCTTCGCGAGCCAGACTCGGTGACCGTCGTGCTGCGCCTCTTCGATGTGGACGGCGACTCGCTGGTGAGCCGAGCGGGCCGGTCGGCTGCTCCCGGTGCGTCGGCGGCCCGTTTGGGCGCCCTGGCGGTCGCCGACCTGCTGCCCGCGCTGCTCGAGCCCGGGAGAAAGGTGGATGTCGGCGGTCTGGGCGAGCGACGGCCGGCGGCGATCGCCGCCTTCCTGCAGGGCGAGCGGGCCTATCGCGGCATGCGCTTCCCCGAGGCACTCGGTCTCTACCGGCGGGCGGTCGAGGAGGACTCGCTCTTCACGCTCGCGGCCGCGCGGGGAGCGCAGGCGGCGTCATGGATGAGCCGCTGGGAGGAGGCGGAGGAACTCACCGCCCTGGCAGGACGGCATCTCGGGCTGCTGCCCGCGCGGTACGGGGAGTTCGTGCGCGGGTGGACCCACTTTCTCGCGGGCCGCGCCGATTCGGCCGACGTGCACCTGCGTCGCGCCGTCGAGCTGGCCTCGTCCTGGAGCGCGGGATGGATGGCGCTGGGAGAGCTGTACTACCACCTCCTGCCGAACCGCGTGCCCCTCGACTCCCTGGCCGCGGCCGCGTTCACCGAGGCGAACCGGCTCGATCCCGAGTTCACCCCAGCGCGCTACCACCTCACGGAGCTCGCACTGGTGCGCGGCGACCTCGCGAAGGCCCGGGGCCTGGCCTCGGTCTTCAGCCGGTCGAGCCGCGACAGCGCCAACAGCGCCGCGCTGCTGTTGATGCTCCGGTGCGCCGAAGGGAGCCTGGACGCGGACGGCTGGCGGACGGCCGCGCGGCGCGACTACACGGAAGTGATGGACGCTGCGGCGACGCTCTCACCGGCCGCGCCCCTGCAGCAGTGCGCCGAGCAGGGCTTTCGCGCGGTGCTCGCCGTAGACAGCGCCCTGGACGAGTACCGCTTCAACTCGCTGCTCGGGCTGCACGTCCTGGACCTGGTGCGAGGCCGACACGAGGCCGCGGCCGGGCTCACCGAGACGGAGGAAGGCACGCGCTTCCACCTGGAGCAGATCTTCCTCCTGGAGGCGGCGTCGGGAATCGCCTTCGATCTGGAGGCGGCGGACCTCGCGCGCGCGCAGGGCCGCGAGTTCTCCCCGATGTCGTCGGCGCAGCTCTGGGTCCGGGGAATCTGGGAGGCACGGCGTGGCGATCCCGGGGCGGCCGCGGGAATCGCGTCCATGCTCGGCGCCCGGGCCGATTCCAGCGGGCAGCGCCAGGATCGGCTCTTCGCCGGGATTGTCGCGGCGCACGCCTCGCTGGCATCGGGCGACACGGCCACCGCCCGGCAGCGGCTCTCCGCGCTCGAGCCCGCCGGCGATTTCTCGGAGATCGCCTGGTCGCTCTGGGAGCCGCTCGGTCTCGAGCGGCTCACGCTGGCCGAGATCGCCCTCGCGCAGGGCGACTACGCCGAGGCGATCCGCTCGGCATCGCTGCTCGACTCGCCCGCGCCCTTCGTCTACCTCCTGTTCCGTCCACGGAGCCTCCGGATTCGGCTGGAGGCGGCACGAGCGCTCCGGCGGGGCGATCTTGCCAGGACATACGAAGCCCGGCTGTCGGCCCTGGGCCAGCCGCCGGTTCGCTCGACCGATGCCCGCAGTCCTGAATCCAGAGAAGAGGGAGGTGCCACGTGGTGAACGATGAGGGATCCCCCGAAACACTGGCCGATGTGATCGAGTACAACAAGGTGAAGCTCGCGCCGATGCGTCCGGACCCGAGAACCAAGGATCACTGGTTCGACGAGGTAAAGGACGGATTCGACAGCATCTGGTGCGCCGTGGCCCGGCTCGAGCTGATGCTGCACTGCGGGATGACGTCCGACGAGGTGGGCGGACCGGTGCTGGTCAACTGCGCCGACAAGGACAAGATCGCGCGACAGTTGAAGGAGAAGTGCCCTGACATCGAGACCGAAGGCACGGTCCTCCAGATGATGTACATCAAGAAGCCGCCGCCGGGCGCCCCGCCCTGGTAGCTAGGGGCGGCACTCCGAGAAGCGAGCCATCAGCTCCCCAGCGGTCGGCGGTCGCCGCTCCGCCTCGCTCGCGAGCGCCAGGTGGATCGCCGCTTCGGCGTGAGCCGGGACATCCGGCCGCACGGTCTTCAGTGGCCGAAACTCGCCCGCGAGCGAGCGGGCGAGCACCGCCTGCGCGGTCGGACCGGTGAACGGCGGCTCCCCGGTCAGCATTTCGTACAGGACGCACCCCAGCCCGTACACATCGCAGCGCGAGTCGATCGTCCCGCCTGTCGCCTGCTCGGGGCTCATGTAGGCGGGCGTCCCGAGCACGAAACCGCTGCTGGCCGAGAGCAGCTCCCCGCCCGCCAGCTCCACCGCACGGGCAATGCCGAAGTCGCACACGAGCGCACGCTCATCATCCAGCAGAACGTTGCCGGGCTTCACGTCACGGTGAATCACGTCGGTCCGGTGAGCGTGGTCGAGTGCCGCCGCGATGTCGCGCGCGATGCGGACGACCTCCACCAACGGCAGCGGTCCGTCCCGTTCCAGCCGAGCCTGTAAGGACGACCCGGCGATGAACGGAGTGACGTAGTAGAGGCTTCCGCCGCCTTCCCTGGAGTCCAGCAGAGGCAGAATGTTCGGATGGTGCAGCCGTCCGAGAATCCGGATCTCACGGAGGAACCGCTCGTGGCCCAGCGAGGCGGCGAGCTCGGGGCGCAGAATCTTGATGGCCACTTGGGCAGCGGCGACCGGGTCGTACGCACGGTAGACCCTCGCCATGCCTCCCCTGGCCACCTCGCCTTGGAGACGATACCGGTCCCCAAGGTGCGCCTGAAGCGTGGGCATGTAATCGTCGGTCATGGACCAGAAGATACGTCTCCGCACCCTTTCAGCCCCGGCGCGACGGCGGTCATGCGTCCGGGAAGGCGAGCAGGCGGTCTCGGAACGCTGGCCAGCCCGCCGTCCGGGCACCTATAGTTACGCGTGGCTCACCCTTCCGATCCGCCCACCCAGCCGCCTCCGCCGCCCCCGCTCGACACCGCCGAGCTCGAGGCCCAGAGTGCTCATGGCCTCACGACCACCGAGCGCGTGGCGCTCCGGCGTCGCCTTTCCCCGAGGTGGGCCTTCTTCTCCGTCGCCGTCCTGGGTCTCCTCGGCGTGACCCTGTGGCTCCGCTACACGGCGCCATTGCCGGCGCCCGGGGGCTTCACTCCCGAGCCGAGACCCAATTCGATCGCCGTGCTTCCGCTGGTCAACGCGAGTCCGGACGCCGACGACGAGTACTTCAGCGACGGCATGACCGAGGAGCTCACCGCGGCGCTCGGCCGGGTGCCGGGCATACGAGTGGTTGCTCCGGCTTCCGCTTTCGCCGTCCGGCGCCGGAGCGAGGACCCCCGCGAAGCCGGCCGGCGCCTCAACGTCGGCGCCGTGCTGGAGGGGAGCGTCCGGCAGGCCAACGACCGCCTGCGCGTCACCGTACACCTGGTGCACGTGAGCGAGGGCTTCGATCTCTGGTCGGAGACCTACGAGCGCTCTCCCGGCGACGTCTTCGCGGTGCAGAACGAGATCGCCCGGGCGGTCGTGGCGGCGCTGCGGGTTCCGGGCGCGCGGCCGCCCCTCGTGTCCGCCGCCCCGACCACGAGTCTCGACGCCTACTCGGCGTATCTCCGGGCGCGCCACGCCCTGCGACGGCATGGCGCGTCCGGGCCGTCGATC
>JACDHV010000176.1 GCA_013820855.1 Gemmatimonadales bacterium
ACGATGGGCAGCGCGCCCGCCACCGTGGCGACGGACGTCATGAGGATCGGGCGGAGCCGGATCCGGCCCGCCTCGAGGGCCGCCTCGATCGTCGGCATGCCTTTCTCCTTCAGCTGGTTGATGTACTCCACCAGCAGGATCGAGTTCTTGGTGACCAGACCGATCAGGAGGATCATGCCGATCTGGCTGTACACGTTGATCGTCGAGCCCGCGAATTTCAGGGTGAACAGCGCTCCGGTGACCGCGAGCGGCACCGCGAGGAGCACCGTGAACGGGTGCACCAGCGACTCGAACTGGCTTGCCAGCACCATGAAGACGACCACCAGCGCCAGCACGAAGGCGAAGTAGAGCGACGAGCCGCTCTCCTCCAGCTCCCGCGATTCCCCCGACAGGGCGGTGCTGCTGCCCCTGGGCAGCACCTCCGCCGCGATGCGGTTGAGCGAGTCGAGCGCGGCCCCCAGGGTGAACCCGGGAGCCAGGCTCGCGGTCAGGGTGGCGGAGCGCACCCGGTTGAAGTGGGCGAGCTCGCGCGGGCCGACGCCCTCCGCCACCGTGGCCACCGCCTCCAGCTTCACCAGCTCGCCGCCGCGGCCCCGCACGTAGAGGCCGGTCATGTCGCTGGGGGTCGCGCGCGCCCTCGGGTCGAGCTGGACGATGACGTCGTACTGCTTGTTGGCCCGGGTGAAGGTGCTCACCTCCCTGCCGCCGAGGAGCACCTGGAGCGTGGTGGCCACGTCACCCACCGAGACGCCGAGATCCTCGGCGCGATTCCGGTCGAAGCTGACGGTGAGCTGCGGCTTGTTGACCCGCAGGTCGCTGTCCACGTTGATCAGGCCAGGCACGAGGCGCGCGCGCGCGAGCAAGGTGTCGTTCGCCATCGCGAGGGTCGCGAAGTCCGGGTGCTGAATGACGAAGTTGACGGGGTTGCCCCACCCGAAGGCGGGTGGGTTGGTGGCGAATGCGAAGATTCCCGGTATGGCGAAGTACCCCGCCTGGACCCCGCCGATGATCTCCTCGGCCGAGCGCTCACGCTCCGACCAATTCTTCAGATTGCTGAAGATCACGCCCCGGCTCACGCCGTCGCCGATGTTCACCACGCTGAAGTAGCTCTCGATCTCCGGGGTCTGCGCCTGCACCGCCTCGGCGCGGCGCTGATACTCGTCGGTGTAGGCGAGCGAGGAGCCTTCGGGCGCGATGATGAACGAGAAGAACCAGCCGCGGTCCTCGGGCGGCACGAATTCCCGCTCCAGCGAGCGGAAGACGAACACCGCGGCAAAGGTCACCAGCAGGGCGCCGATCACGACCGCCCCGCGGTGTCGCACCGCCAGGGCGAGTGTCCGGGCGTAGCCGGTCGCCAATCGGTTGAACCCCTCCTCCAGTATCCGATAGAGCCGTCCGTGCCGCTGCGGCACCCGCAGGATCTTGGCGCAGAGCATCGGGGTGAGCGTCAGCGCCATGAAGCCGGAGATCACCACCGACCCGGCCACCGCGATTCCGAACTCGTTGAAGAGCCGACCGGTGGACCCCTTGAGGAACGCCAGGGGCGTGAAGACCGCCACCAGCGAGATGGTCGTTGCGATCACGGCGAAGGCGATTTCCCGCGTGCCGTTGGTCGCCGCCGTCTCGGGATCTTCGCCCAGTTCCTCCTGGTGCCGGTAGGCGTTCTCCAGCACGATGATCGCGTCGTCCACCACGATGCCGATCGCCAGGGTGAGCGCCAGCAGCGTGAAGTTGTTGATCGAGAACCCCATGAAGTACATGATCGCGAAGGCAGCGACGATGGACGTGGGGATCGCGAGGCCCGGGATGAGCGTCGCCCGCAGGTTGCGCAGGAAGACGAAGATGATGATCACCACGAGCACCGCCGCGATGACGAGCGTCTCCTGCGCCTCGGTAATGGAGCTCTTGACGAAGATGGACTGGTCGAACGCGGCGGTGATGGACACGCCGGGGGGCAGCGACGCCTGAATCCGGGGCAGCTCCTCGTGGATCGCGTCGGCCACGGCGATGATGTTCGCCTTGGATTGCCGGATCACTCCGATCGCGACGGCCGGGGTGCCCTTGAACCGGAGCGCGCTCCGCTCGTCCTCGGGCGCGAGCTCCACCCGGCCCAGGTCCTTGAGCTTGATGAGCACGCCGCCCTCGTTGCTCACCACCAGGTTGCCGAACTCCTCGGGCGTCTTGAGCTCGCCGAGGGAGCGCACGGTGAACTCCCGGCGGTCCGACTCGATCCGGCCGGCGGGCACTTCGACGTTCCGGCTCCGGATCGCCTGCTCCACGTCCTGCACCGTCAGTCCGCGCGCCGCCAGATCCGAGGCCGAGAGCCAGACCCGCATGGAGAACCGCCGCTCGCCGAAGATCCGCGCCTGCCCGACGCCAGGCAGCGTCTGGAGTCGGCTCTTCACCAGCCGGTCGCCGATATCGGAGAGCTGGAGGAGGTCGTAGTTCTCGCCGGAGAGCGCGAGCCAGAAGAACGGCTGGGCGTCGGCGTCCTGCTTTGCCACCACCGGCTCTTCGACGTCCTCGGGCAGCCGTCCGCGGATGCGCGAGACCTTGTCACGGGTGTCCTGCGCGGCGGCCTCCACGTCGCGGTCGAGGTTGAACTCGAGCGTGATGTTGCTGAACCCTTCGGCGCTCGAGCTGGTGAGCGTCCGTAGCCCCTCCACGGTGCTCAGCTCCTCCTCCAGGATGTCGGTCACGGCCGACTCGACCACCTGGGGGTTGGCCCCGGGGAGCGCGGTGCTCACCGAGACGATGGGCGCGTCCACGTCGGGGAACTCGCGCACCGCGAGCTCGCGGTACCCGATGGCGCCGAACAGCACGAGGGCCAGGCTCACCATGCTGGCGAGGACCGGCCGACGAATGGACAGGTCCGATAAAATCATGGCTCGGCACCTAGTAGTAGTGGTCGAACTACGTCCCGCTGCCCATCAGGCTCACCGGCGGCACGTCGCCCTACGAAACACCGGAGGTTGAGATTCACACCGGTGATTACATTGACTCATCCTTTCACGCAGCAGCCGTACATGGCCGGTAAGCTCACGTCGCGGCAGCAGGCACACCTCGGCTACTTCCAGACGATGCCGCCGAAGTTCCAGTGCAACCACCCGTGACCGAGGAGATGTCGGGACTCAGGGCTTGGCCTCGGAGCTCCGTCTGAACGGCGTCGCCGACACGGCCGGCCTGATGGCCACCATGACGCGCCGGGGCGGAGGGCTGCAGATGAAGGTGCGGGGACTGCGGGAGCTGCTGGGAAGTCTCAAGATCAATTACGAGGCTGCCTTGCGCTCGGCGACAACCCCGGAAGCCTCGACCCTGATCAGGACCGAGCCACGCTACCGGGAAGCTCGTCCTCGCCTGCGGGCCATGCCATCGATGATCGGTCCGCACATCAGCACGATCATCGCGTTGACGAGCACGCCGATGAGCGCCGACACGAAGGCCAGGGCCCCCAGAATCGAGCTCGCCCCGATGGTCGCGAGGATCACGCCAATCCAGTACGACATCACGTCTCCGAAGGAGATCCAAAAATTATGAAGGGCATAGGTTAGCCGACCGGGAGACTTCACGCAACTCCACGCATTCCACACATGCACCGAGGGATTTCACATGCGATCGTCTCTGTCCGCCGCCGCCCTCCTCGTGGCGGTTTTCTCCCCGCTGGTTGCTCAGGACCACGCCGATCCCGACAAACCGGCGCAGGGCTCCGGAGCGACTCCCGCCGGCTGGACCGTCCGCGCCGACCGCGGCGACAGCAAGGGCGCGAAGGTCGCATCCATGGGGCAGGGTCTGCACATCACGACCGGCCCCGCGATCATTCTCTACCGCTCTGGGACCGAAGGCAGCGGCCCGTTCCACACGCTCGCCACATTCACCCAGACCAAGCCGTCGGCGCACGCCGAGGGCTACGGGCTCTTCGTCGGCGGGCGAGATCTCGACGGCGCGGCGCAGAAGTACATCTATTTCCTGGTGCGCCAGGACGGCGGCTACCTGATCAAGCGGCGCGACGGGGAGAAGACGAGCGACGTCTCGAAGGGCTGGGTGCAGCACGCCGCCGTGAAGAAACCCGAGGGAAAGGGCCCGGCCACCAATCTGCTCGAAGTGGACCACAAGCGTGATGCCAGCCGGCTGGTGTTCCTGGTCAACGGGCAGGAGGTCTACGGCACCGACGCGAAGGGGATGGCGCTCGACGGCGTGGTGGGCATCCGGGCGAACCACAACCTCGACCTGCATGTCGAGGGCTTCGACGTACACCGCTGAGCGGGCCCCGCCTTTACCTGGACGGAGGCGCCAGGAGCCGCAGGAGCTCGACTTTCACATGGGGGGTGGCCGGGATCGGCGTGAGGTCGTGGGCCAGGGCACGCGCCACCGCCTGCAGCTCATGGGGCTCCGCGCCCGCGGCGACATGTAGCCGGTCCACCTGGCGGGCGATCATTCGGGCCCTGAGGCCCACACCTTCGGCGCTGCCCGCCACCTCGTTCGCGGCCTCGACCTCGGCCGGCCTCGCGGCTACGGCACTCGCGGCCGCGGTGAGAGCGAGGTCCTGGGCCGCGTCGTTGCCCGGTTCGATGCGCAGCAGCGCTACCAGGTCGCCGAAACGCTTGACGAAAGCGGAGTTGAGCTCCAGATCCGGTCTCGTAGGAGGGGTCCACGGGCAAGGTGTCATCCGGGCCTCAACTCCGCAATCACGCAGACACGTGCCCGAAGCGCGCCGCGGCGCCTAGATTCACCCGTCCATGTCAGACTTTCGAGCAGAGCCGGATCGCCAGGACCTTCTCGCGGCGGAGCTCGCCGAGCATCACCTGATCGAGGAGGAGCTCGGCCGGGGCGGCAGCGCGACGGTCTACCTGGCGCCGGACCTCCGCCACGGCCGCCGGGTTGCGCTCAAGGTGCTCCACTCCGCCCTGGGGGTGGCGCTGGGGTCGAGCGGTTCCAGCGCGAGATCCGCACCCACGCCCGCCTCCAGCATCCGCACATCCGACCCGCGTCAGTCCCCGGCCGGGTGGCGCAGGCGCTCCTCATACCGATGCCATCTCCGCCTCGCTGCTGACCGCCGACAGCGTGTTCGCCGCCGCGGTGGATGCCATACCCCTCCTTATTCGACGGCGACACCGCCCGTAACCATCTGCTTCGGGTGGAGGCCTTGGCCTATCGCGGCGACAGCGCGGCGGCGCGCGCCCACGCGGGCTCGGCCCGCGCGCTGCTGGAATCACAGGTGCGCGAAAGGCCGGACGACGCCAAGCTGCTGGCACGGACCGGCGTGGCCCTGGCGCGGGCGGGTCGGAAGGCCGATGCGATCCGCGCGGGCCGGCGCGCCGCGGCGCTCCTCCCGCCATCACGCGACGCGAACTCCCCCCTTCGTGCTGACCCGTCTCGCGGAGATCTATACGCTGGTGAACGAGCCCGAGGAGGCGCTCGGCACGCTCGAGCCCCTCCTCGCGATTCCCAGCTGGATCAGCCCCGGAGAGCTTCGCAGCGACCCGGTCGGGGCGCCGCTTCGCATCCATCCGGGGTTCGCACGTCTCGCAGGGCCCGCTTGACGTCGTCCGCCGCCGGGCCCTACATTGGTCTCATGCGCCCCGAGACCCGTCGAAATCGCAACCCGCTCACCATCGACCACGCCTTCACGTAGAGGTTTCGGGCCGTCACGCCTGTGACGCTCAGCTGTTTCCGACCCGCCTCGACGTTCGAGGCGGGTTTTTTGTTTTCACCATCCCGAGGGGAGAGACCATGTTGCGATCGAAGTTGCTGGGGGCCGCCGTGCTGGCCGTCGCCGTGTCGGCGTCCGCACGAACCGCCCGGGCACAAGCCACCGTGGGCGCCGATCTCGGCCTGTTCAGCGGGTACGTCTGGCGCGGAGTGAGCCTCACCAACCGTCCGGTGGGCCAGCCGAACGTGTACCTGGCGGTTCCGGCGGGGAATGCATCGGTGACCTTCGGCGGCTGGGCGAACGTGGATCTGGGCCGGTACGACGACACCGACGATTTCAGCCAGAGCGGAGGGGGGTCGAGCCTCAACCTGTCCGAGTTCGACCCCTGGGCGGAGGTCAGCCTGCCGATCGGCAACGCCACGCTGACGGGCGGCGTGGTCGGCTACGTGTTCCCCAACGACTTCGGGGCCACCGACGACTTCAACACGTGGGAAGTCTACGGCAAGGTCGGGCTGGGCCTGCCGCTGAGCCCGAAGGTCGCGGCGTATTACGACATCGACAAGGTGAAGGGGGCCTACTTCGAGGGCAGCATCGGGCAATCGGTGCCGCTCGGCTCCTCGCTCTCGCTCAGTCTCGGCGCACTGGCCGGGCTCAGCGCCGGGCAGGCGGAATCCGACTCTCCCCGATGAGCTCAACAACTTCGTCGAGAACGGCTTCACCCATCTCGACCTGTCGGCCGGCGTGCCGTTCTCGGCGGGCATCTTCTCGATCATGCCGGTGATTCACTTCCTGGTGAACGGAGACGACATCACCAGGTTCACCTCACCCGGCGACGAAAGCGATGTGAAGCTGTGGGGTGGGCTGACCGTGAGCTGGTCCCGCGCGCTCGGGGGCGCGGCCGCTCCTCAGTAGCCGGGCGGAGAGGTACCGGTCGGCGCCGGCGGTCACGCTTGACCGTCGTGCCCCGGCCGGTACATTGACGCTCAGCCGTCCCACATCGGCATGCCCACCTGCACAGACTCCGAAGGAGACCTCATGAAGGCCGCGAACCTGCTGAGGGCGACCGCGCTCGGCATCCTGCTGGCAGCGCCCGCTCGTTCGGTGCACGCGCAGACCGAAGTCGGGGCCCAGCTGGACCTCTTCAGCTCGTACGTCTGGCGGGGAGTGACCCTGACGAACAAGCCCGTGGCACAACCGGACCTCTGGGTCAGCTTTCCGGCCGGCAACGCCTCCATCACCGCGGGCGGCTGGGCCAACATCGACCTCGGGAAGTACGACGATCCGGACGACGACATCAGCGAGAGCGGCGGGCTGTCGGCGTTCAACCTCGCGGAGTTCAATCCGTACGCCGAGGTGGGGTTCGAAAGGGGAAGAGCCTCGTTCGCGG
>JACDHV010000177.1 GCA_013820855.1 Gemmatimonadales bacterium
GAGATCACCTGGCTGGAACGGCCGTAGGACATGAACGGGAGAGTGAGTCCGGTCGTGGGCATCAGGCCCAGGGACACGGCCATGTGCATGAACGCCGTCAGGCCGACGGCCGCGGTGAGGCCGACGGCGAGGTATTGCCCGAACGGATCGGTCGCAGTGCGCGCGATGCGGAACCCGAGCCAGCAGAACAGCCCGAAGAGGGACACCACGGTCAGCACTCCGAGGAACCCCCACTCCTCGCCGATGGTGCTGAAGAGAAAGTCGGAGTAGGCATACGGCAGGTACCCGAGTTTCTGCTGCCCCTGCCCAAAACCGGTCCCGAAGATACCGCCCGACCCGATGCCGACCAGCGACTGATGGATCTGGAACCCGGCCTCGGTCGTCGCATCGCCGGGGTTCAGGAAGGTCACCAGGCGGGCCAGCCGGTACTGCGCGTCGCGAATCTGGTGAAAGACCAGGATGACCGCCGCGCCGGACAGGAGGATGAAGTGCCCGATCTTGGCGCCCGAGGCAAAGAGCACGAGCCCTCCCAGCAGCGCCACCAGCGTCGCCATGGACAGGTTCGGTTGGAGCAGGATCAGGAAGGAGACCAGTCCCAGCACGAGGATGAAGGGCAGCATGCCCCGCTTGAACTCGCGGATCTGCTTTCCCTTCTTGGCCGCCAGCATGGAGCACCACACCACGACCGCCACCCGCGCCAGCTCCGAGGGCTGGAAGCCGACCGGACCCAGCTCGACCCAGCGGCGCGCCCCGTTCACGGTGGGAGCGATGCCGGTCGTGAAGGGCAGCACCGGGATCAGGAGCAGGACCAGCGTGACCAGAAGCAGGGGCCACGCGAGCGTCCGCCACCGGTAGTAGTCCTGCCTCGAGGCGAGAAGCAGCAGCACCCCACCCAGCAGCGCGCCGCTGAGCTGCCGCATCGCGAAATCGAGGCCGACGCTCTGCCCCCGTATCGTCACCAGACTCGCCGCGCCGTAGGTGGCTGCGATGCCGAATCCCAGGAGCAGCGCCGTGACGGTCGCGAGAAGCCTGGTCTCCCAGCGCATCTCTCCGGGGTGCCGGACCGCTCGGGCGCTCAGAGCGCCTCCACGGCCCGCCGGAAGCGGGCGCCCCGTTCCTCGTAGTTGCTGAACATGTCGTAGCTGGAGCAGGCGGGTGACAGCAGTACCGCGTCGCCGGGCCGCGCCAGCCGGCGCGCCGTCGCGAGCACGTCCTCGAAGGAGCCGGCCGGCACCACCCGCAGCGAGTCCCCTAGGTCCTGGAGAACGAGCGGGCCGGCTTCGCCGTACGCCACCACGGCGCGGCAGCGTTCCCTGAGCGGCTCGGCCAGCCTGGTATACGGCTCGCCCTTGTGCCTGCCGCCCAGCAGCAGGATGAACGGCCGGTCGAGCGCCGCCACCGCCACCTCGGTCGAGGTGATGTTGGTGGACTTGGAGTCGTTGATCCAGAGTACGTCGTCCACTTCGCGCACCGGCTCGACCCGGTGCGGGATCGCCCTGAAGGTGCTGAGCCCCGTGGCCACCCCGGCCCTGGAGCAGCCCGCCGCCGTCGCCGCGAGGGCGGCCGTGAGAGCATTGGCCACGTTGTGGTCTCCCAGGAGGGGCAGCTCGCCCCGGGGGAGCAGCGGCTCCTCGCGCAGCATGAGCTGGTTCCCGCCTCGATCGAACCACGCATCGGCCCGGTCACGCACCGAGAAGCGCAGATGCGCGCCGGGCACGGACCGCACCATCGCCTGCACCGCCGCGTCGTCGGCGTTGCTGATGGTGACCGAGCCGCCGTCCGCGTTCTTGAACAGGAGCGCCTTGTCGGCGTAGTACTCCTCCAGCGTCCGATACCGGTCGAGATGATTCGGCGCGAGGTTGGTGAGCACGCCGACGGCGGGTCGCAGGTTGGGGGTATCGTGCAGTTGAAACGAGGAGAGCTCGAGCGCGAGCCAGTCCGGTGGCGAGTCCGACCGGGCCACATCGCAGAGCGGCCGTCCGATGTTCCCGGCGGTATCGGCCCGGACGCCGCCGGCGAGGAGCACGTGCGCCGTGAGCGACGTGGTGGTCGTCTTCCCGTTGGTGCCGGTGATTCCGATGCACCGGGTGCCGCGGAGCGCCAGGAACCCGACGTCCACCTCCGCGTGGATCGGTACGCGCGCCTCTCGCGCCGCCTGGAGGGGAGCCACGTCCGGCGGCACACCCGGCGCCACCACCACGGCCACCGAGCGCGCGATGCGGTCGAGGTCGTGCGCACCCAGCTCCACGGTGGCACCCGCCTGCCGGAGCGTCGCGGCGCCCTGGTCGAGCGCCGGTCCCGTCGCGGCGTCCGAGGCATACGTGCGGATGCCGTGGTCCCGCAGGAGCAGCGTCGCCGCCACCCCGCTCCGGCCGAGCCCGACGACGGCCACTTCCCGGCCACTTTCAGCCCATCGGTCAAGCAGCGGGATGCCGGACGTGGTCATCGCACCTTCAGCGTGGAGAGTGCCACCAGCGCGCACAGCAGGCCCAGGATGTAGAATCGCGTCACGACCGTCGTCTCGGCCCACCCCAGCTTCTCGAAATGATGGTGCAGCGGCGCCATGCGGAACACCCGATGGGCGTCGGCATATTCCCTCCCCCGCGTGCGCTTGTACCACTTGTAGGTGCCGGTCTGAATCAGCACCGAGATCGCCTCCGCCGCGAAGACGCCACCGATCAGCAGCAGGAGGAACTCCGCCTTGAGCAGGATGGCCACCGTGCCGAGCGCGCCGCCGATCGCGAGGCTTCCGGTGTCACCCATGAAGACCTGCGCCGGATGGGCATTGAACCAGAGGAAGCCGATGGTCGCTCCCATGAGCGCGGCGCAAAAGACGGCCAGCTCGCCGGCCCCGGGCAGGTAGAACAGGTTGAGATAGCTGGTCACGTCGGTCCGCCCGAACAGGTACGCGAAGCCCGCGAAGGCGGCCGCGGAGATACCCGCCAACCCCGTCGCCAATCCGTCGAGCCCGTCGGTGAGGTTGACGGCGTTGCTGCTTCCGGTGATCACCACCGTCACGAAGAGCAGGTACAGCAGCGGGGCGAAGTTGACGACGAGATACTTGAAGAAAGGCAGCGTGGTCGCCGTGGCGGGAATGGTCTCGGTGGGCACGACCGGGTTGAAGATCAGAAAGAGGCCCAGCAACACGCCGAAGCTCACCTGTCCCGCGAGCTTCCACCTGGCCACCAGCCCGCGCGACTTGCCCTGCACGATCTTGAGGTAGTCGTCCAGGAATCCGATGCACCCCATCCAGAGGATGGAGAGCATCGCGACGACCACGAAGCGGTTGGTGAGCGGCGCCCACAGCAGGGTGGGCACGATGGTGGCGAGCAGGATGATGAGCCCGCCCATGGTCGGTGTACCGCGCTTGCTCTGGTGACTGGCCGGACCCTCGGCCCGGATCACCTGCCCCACCTTGCGCGCCCGGAGCCGGCGGATCACCGGGGGTCCCACGAGGAAGGCGAGCAGGAGCGCCGTCACCGTCGCGCCCGCGGCCCTGAAACTGATGTAATTGAAAAGGTTGAAGACGATGTACGTCTGGCCGAGCGGCGCGAGCCAATGGTAGAGCATCCGTCCTCAGCGAGAGATTTGGCGCGTGCGGTGAGCGCGGGAAGTATACCTTTGGCCAAGGTGGAAGACGAGCTTGCGAAGCCGGTCGGGGCGGTCCCAGATTGGGGTGACTGACTACATGCCCCACCCCGACCACCTGCGGCAGGCACGCGTCCCGCTCTATCCGGAGTCCTGAAGCGAGTGAGCCCCACCTACATTCTCGGTATTTCCGCATTCTATCACGACAGCGCGGCCTGCCTTCTCCGGGACGGCGAGATCATCGCCGCGGCGCAGGAGGAGCGGTTCACGCGAAAGAAAGGCGACGCCTCGTTCCCGCGACAGGCCGTCGAGTACTGCCTCGGTATCGATGGGATCCCGGTGGGCGACCTCGCCTACGTCGGCTTCTATGACAAGCCGCTGCTGAAGTTCGAGCGGATCCTCGAGACCTATCTGGGGACGGCCCCGCGCGGGTTCCGCTCGTTCCGGTTGGCCGGCCCGCTCTGGATAAAGGAGAAGCTCTATACCGACCGGCAGCTGCGCGACGAGCTCGGCTACCAGGGAGACATGCTCTACAGCGAGCACCACGAGTCGCATGCCGCGAGCGCGTTCTTCCCCTCCCCCTTCGAGGAAGCCGCCTTCCTCACCATGGACGGCGTCGGCGAGTGGGCGACCGCCTCGTTCGGTGTCGGCCGGGGCGGCGACATCGAGATCCTGAAGGAGATCCACTGGCCCGACTCGGTCGGACTCCTCTACTCGGCGTTCACCTACTACGTCGGGTTCAAGGTCAATTCGGGCGAGTACAAGGTGATGGGCCTGGCCCCTTACGGCGAGCCGAAGTACGTCGACCTGATCTACCGCGAGCTGATCGACCTCAAGGAGGACGGCTCGTTCACGCTCGATCAGCGGTACTTCAACTACCTCAGCGGTCTCACGATGACGAGCGAGGCCTTCGATCGGCTGCTCGGCGCGCCGCCGCGGGAGCCGGAGACCAAGCTCACTCAGCGGGAGATGGATCTCGCGCGGTCGGTCCAGGTGGTCTGCGAGGAGATCATGCTGCGCATGGCCCGGACGGTGCACCGCGAGACCGGCCTCGATCGGCTCTGCCTGGCCGGCGGCGTAGCGCTCAACTGCGTCGGGAACGGCCGCCTCCTCCGCGAGGGCCCCTTCAAGGAGCTGTGGATTCAACCCGCGGCCGGCGACGCCGGAGGTGCCCTGGGGGTGGCGCAATTGGCCTGGCACCGGCAGTGCCGCCAACCCCGCCGGGTGACACCCGGCAAGGACGCCATGAAGGGCGCCTATCTCGGGCCCGCGTATGCCGAGCCGGAGATCGAGACCTACCTCAAGTCCATCAACGCCGCATACCGGAAGCTCGACCGGGAAGAGCTCCTCCACGCGGTGGCCCGGCTCCTCGCCGACGAGAAGGTGGTGGGGTGGTTCAACGGTCGCATGGAGTTCGGGCCGCGAGCCCTCGGGGCGCGGAGCATCCTGGGAGATCCCCGGAGCCCCAGGATGCAGGCGCAGATGAACATCAAGATCAAGTTTCGCGAGGGCTTCCGTCCCTTCGCGCCAAGCGTGCTCCGCGAACGGGTGAACGACTACTTCGAGCTCGACGTCGACTCGCCCTACATGCTCCTCGTCGCCCCGGTCAGGAAAGAGCGCCAGATCCCCATGGACGAGGCCGCGGACCGCCTCTGGGGCATTGAGAAATTGAATGTGCTTCGCTCCGACATTCCGGCCGTGACGCACATCGACTACTCGGCGCGCATCCAGACCGTGAGTCGGGAGACCAACCCGGACTATTACGATCTCATCCGGGAGTTCGAGTGCCTCACCGGGTGCGCCGTGCTGGTCAACACCTCCTTCAACGTCCGGGGCGAGCCGATCGTCTGCTCGCCCGCCGATGCCTACCGCTGTTTCATGCGGACCCACCTCGACAGCCTGGTGCTCGGGCCGTTCCTCCTCGAGAAGGAGGCTCAGACCGAGTGGAAGGAAAGCGGCAATTGGCGGCAGGAATTCCAGCTCGACTGACGGCGGGATCTCCAGCGGGACTACCGGGCGGTCAGCTCGGGAGTGGCCCGCGCCAGCCATGAGGCGATGAGGTCCCCCGCCACCCGATGTCCTTCGGTGCTCCAATGTCCGATGCCGAGGCTGTCTCGGTAGGCGTGAAAGTACACCCGACGCCGTTCGGCCTCCTCCGCCATGGGTGGAGCGAGGTTCAGGACCGGGATGCCCTCGCGCTTCCCGAAGTCGGCCAGCCGCCGCTCGGGATAGTGGAGGTCCTTCACACCGAGTTGACGCATGAACCGCTCCTTCTTCTCGCGGTCCGGCGTAACCTGAATGCCCCGGGTCAGTGTGACGATGGCGAACGGCGTGCCTTTCGACCGGCACTCGTCGCGCATCAGGCGGAGGACGCCCTCGGTCACGCGCCAGGCCTCCTGCCACTCGGGGGTAGTGGGCGGTAACTGAACCTCGTCACGCATCCCTACCTCGACCCCCGGCGTATCGCGGGCGTTCCGCTGCTGACGCTCCTCTTTCCGCGCCAGGTGCCGCACTCTATTGACCAACTGAGCCAGCCGGGAATGCTGCACCACGCCCGACCACCTCCTGGTCCCTGCCGCCCGGCTTCGATACCCCTTCGACTGGAGGAAGCTGCTGTCCACGACGAGCTTGCCGTCCCGGAACACATGGTACGGCACGTAGTCGCTTCGCTTCAAGCCACGATGATTGTCCGAAATGTCGTTTCCGGTCGTGACACCGAGCAGCACCAGATCGGGCGAATACTTCCACACCTCATGCTGCAGCGTGAGCAGCTCCTGGGTGGTGCCGGAGCCTCCCTGACCGAAGTTCAGAACCTCGACCGGACTGCCGCGCAGGTTCGACAGGCGACGCTCGATGACCTCGCCGACTGTCTCTTCGAACGGAACCTCGAAGGCTTCGATGTAGGAGTCGCCCAGCAGCGCGATGCGGTAGGTGCCCGGCGGGCGCTCCAGGGCAACCTCGGGGCCCCTCCAGCCGTCGCTGTTGATCTCGATGCGGCGACTCTTGGCCCCGGGGATATGGGCCACGCCCCGGATCGGGTCTGTCCAGACGAGCACCGTGTAGCTGACACCCAGAAGGCGGAGCACCAGCTCGCAGACCAGCAGGCTGGCCAGCAGCCCCGCACCGGCGAGGAGGAGGTTGCCCGCGAACCGACGCCATCCGCGCCGCCGACTCGAGACTCCGGCCGTACGACTTTCCGTCACCTCTTGCTCCTGATCGTGGCGCCACCCATGAGTGATTCGGATCACAACCCGTTATCGGGTGTCGATTCCCGGTGACGGCTCCGCCGCCACTTGCCTCCCCGCCAGGGCGGCGAGCGCCGGAAGTATACGTTCCAGCGCGACCCCGCGGGACGCCTTCAGCACCACGACCTCGTCGCCTCGCAGGCGATCGCTCAGCACCGGTGCGAGCGCCGGCGGATCGGGCGCGGTCACCAGGCG
>JACDHV010000178.1 GCA_013820855.1 Gemmatimonadales bacterium
CGGCGTGCGGGCATCCACCGTTCAGGCATCGACCGCGCCGACCGCCGTCGAGGTTACGCGGGGTGTGGCGGGGCGCCTGGCGCTTCGCTGGGACCCCGCCGCGGCGCCGATGATCATGGTGCGCGATCCCGTGACCGGAGAGGTGCTCTCCTTCGCTCGGGGGGGCCGCGCCGAGGTGGCGACCAGCCGCGACGAGCTCGCCCTCACCGTCTCCGACCGGGTGCGAAGCCGGGAGCTGCGGGTGCGGGCGCGATGATCCGCCGGGCGGCACTCCTGCTGGGCGGCGCCGTCGTGGCGTGCGCTCCCCGCGCGCCTGCCGGCGGCGACCCTCCGCCTCCTACGGCCGACGTCGATGCCGCCGCGCCCGCCGCGCCCGCCGTCACCCTCGAGCGCACGCCCTGTCTCGGCACCTGCCCGGTCTACCAGGTGACGATCTCGCGCGCGGGCGCGGTACGCTTTCTCGGCACGCATCACGTGGCGCACCCGGGCGAGGCCAGGGCGGAGATTCCCGCGGCACGGGTGGACAGCCTGCTGGGCGCGCTGGAGGCCGGGGGCTACTTCGGTTTCGCCGACGCGTACGTGATGGACTCGCCTGCGTGCGGGCAGTACGCCACCGACTCGCCCACGGTCATCACCTCGGCGCGCACGGACCGCCGCTCCAAGACGATCCGACACGACTACGGGTGCAGCGCCGCTCCTCCTGAGTTGGCCCGGCTCGAGCGCCTGATCGACGACGTCGCGGGCACCGACCGCTGGACCGGCCGCTGAGTCTCAGGCGGCGCGCCGCGCCGCCAGCGAGGGGTCCAGCCGGTCCCGCACCGCATCACCCAGCAGCGTCGCACCGACCACCACCACCACCAGCGCCACGCCAGGGGCCGCCGCCACCCACGGCGCGTTCACCAGGGTGTCGCGGCCCGACGCGATGAGGTTGCCCCACGAGGGCGTCGGGGGCTGCACGCCCAGTCCCAGAAACGAGAGCCCCGCCTCCAGCATGATCGCGTTGCCGAGACCGAGCGCCGCGGCCACGATCACCGGCGTCAGCGCGTTCGGCAGGATGTGCCGCACCAGAACCCGAAGGTCCGAGGCTCCGAGGCCGACCGCGCCTTCCACGAACGGCCGCACCGCCAGCGCCCGCACCTCCCCGTGCACCAGCCGCGCGATCGTCATCCAGCCGGTGAGACCGAGCACCAGGATCACGAGGCCCGCGCTGGGCTGCCACAGCGAGGCGAGGAGCAGGAGCAGGACGACACGCGGCAATGCCAGCGCGAAGTCCGTGAGCCCGAGCAACGCCGTCGAGGGCCAGCCCCGCCAGAACCCCGCCGCGGCGCCCACGGCGACCCCCACGATCAACGACACCAGCACGGCCAGGCTGCCCACGCCGAGCGAGATGCGCGCACCGTAGGCGAGGCGGGCCCAGACGTCCCGGCCGAAACGGTCGGTGCCCAGCGGGTGGAACGCGCCGTGGATGTCGGAGCTGAACGGCGGAAGGAAGCGGGTCGCGACGATGTCGCGCTGCGCGATGGGGTCGCCGGCCAGCGCCGGCGCGAACAGCGCCACTGCCACCGCCATGGCGAGCACCGCCAGGCCGAAGACCGCTCGCCGGTCGCTCCAGAGACCGTCCCTCACCGCGCTCCCACCGTGCCGTGCGCGTCCGCCCGTACCCTCGGGTCCGCCCACCCCACCAGCGCCTCCGCCAGGAGGTTGCCGGCGACGACGAGCGCGGCGCTCACCGCCGTGGCCGCCATGACGGTCGGGTAGTCCCGCGCCACCACGGCCTCCACCAGCACCCGCCCGACCCCCGGCCATGCGAAGATCGCCTCGATGAAGACCGCGCCGGAGAACAGTGCCGGCAACGAGAGTCCCAGCAGGGTCAGCACGGGAATCAGCGCGTTGCGCAGCACGTGGCGCACGGCCACCCGTGCCGGCGAGAGCCCTTTCGCGCGCGCGATCGCGACGAACGGCGCGCCGGCGACGTCGAGCATCGCGCCGCGGACGTAGCGCGCGGTGCCGCCGAGCCCGATGAGCGTGAGGGTGACGAGCGGGAGGGCGAGGTGGCGCAGGCGGTCGGCGAGCCGCTCCCAGCCGGTGAGAAAGTCGGCGTCGAACCCCGCGGCACCGAACGCCGGCAGCATGCGGGTCTGATAGGTGAAGACCATCACCAGCATCAGCCCAAGCCAGTACCCCGGCAGCGCGAACAGCGTCACCGTCACGACCGAGAGGACCGTGTCCAGCGCCCCGCCCCGCATCGCCTGAAGCACGCCGATGGCGATCCCGAGCAGGTAGCTCAGCACCAGCGAGATCCCCACCAGCCGGACGGTCGCGGGCCAGGCTTCGGCGAGCGTGCGGGCGACCGGCCGGCCCGTGGCGATGCTGGTGCCCCAGTCGCCCCGCACGAAGCGGCCGAGCCAGGTGGCGTACTGGGCGGGGAGCGGCCGGTCCAGGCCGAGCGCGTGCCGCTGCGCGGCAACCTGTTCCTCGGTCGCCGCCGGACCCACCAGGAGCCGCGCGGGGTCGCCCGGGGCGAGCCGAAGAAGAAAGAACATCAGCGTCAGCACGCCGAAGATCACCGCGGCGCCGCTGAGCGCCCGTCGCAGCAGGAGGAGCCCCATGGCCGGAATTTCCTGCCTCGCCAATCCGGCCGCCAGTGCGATAGCTTCCGGCGTGCTTCGATGCCTCCTTGCGGCGCTCTCCGTCGCGGTGTCGCTCGCCGCCTGCCAGCCGGAGGCCGCCCGCCGTGGCGCCACGGTGCTGTTCGCCTCGGGAGCGGATCTCCAGAGCATCAACCCGTTGCTCACCCAGCATCCGCTCGCGCGGCAGGTGCAGCGCTACGTGCTGCTCACCACGCTGGCCCGCTACGACAGCGCGCTGCGTCTCGAGCCCTACTTGGCGCGTGAGTGGCGCTGGAGCGGGGATCGCCGGCGGCTCGATTTCGCGCTTCGCCCCGGCGTCCGCTGGCACGACGGCGTGCCGACCAGCGCGCGCGACGTCGCCTGGACGCTGTCGATGGCGCGCCAGCCCGCGACCGGATATCCGCGCCTGGCGGACCTCGCCACGCTCGAGTCCGCTTCCGCTCCCGACGATTCCACCGTGGTGCTGCGCTTCTCCCGGCCGCAGGGGCGATTCCCCGACGTGCTCACGGATCTGGCGATCCTGCCGGCGCACCTGCTCGACACAGTGCCCCCCGAGCGGCTCCGCCAGGCGTCCTGGAATCAGCGGCCGGTGGGCAACGGGCCGTTCCGGTTCGTCGCCCACGAGCCGAACCGCCGGTGGGTCTTCGCCGCGGACAGCGCCTTCCCCGACGCCCTCGGCGGCCCACCACGATTGGAGCGGCTGATCGTCGTCGTGGTGGACGAGCCGACCACCAAGCTGGCGGCGCTCACCTCCGGCGAGCTGGATTTCGCCGGCATTCAGCCCGCCCACGCGTCCTTCGTTCGGGGCGACCCCGCGCTCGAGGTCAGAAGCTTCCCCCTCCTGCTGACCTACGGCATCGTCCTCAACACCCGCCGGCCGCCGTTCGACGATCTCGCGACCCGACGCATGGTAAGCCTGGCGGTGGACCGGGAGGAGATCGTCGACGGCTACCTCTACGGCTTCGGCACCCCGGCGACGGGGCCGGTGCCGCCCGGAGTGCCCGGATATCTTCCGATTGCCGCGGCCGCGCCGGCCGGCGAATCTCCCGCTCTGGGTGGTCGGGCGAAGAAGTTCGAGCTGCTGACCGTCGGCAGCGGCGAGGCCGCGCTGGAGCAGATGGTGCAGGCTCGGCTCGCCGCCGCCGGCTTTCAGGTGACCATACGCCAGCTCGAGCTCTCGGCGTATCTGGCCCGGGTGTACGGTCCCGAGCGAGACTTCGATGCCGCCGTGCTCGGAGTGGCCGGCGACATCGGTCTCGGCTACCTGACCTCCTTGCTGGAGACCGCCGGCCTGCGCGCGCCGGCCGATCCGGCCGCGGCCCAGCGGCTCTTCGCCGACTCGCTGCCGGTGGCGTTCCTCTATCATGCGGGCGGGCTCCAGGGCGCGAACCGGCGGGTGAAAGGGGTGGAGATGGATCTGCGGGGAGAGCTGCCCAGCGTGCAGCGCTGGTGGGTCGCGCGGTGAGCGGCTTCCGGGCGACGGCGCCGGTGCGGCTCGATTTCGCCGGAGGATGGACCGACGTCCCCCCGTATTCCACTCGCGAGGGCGGCGTCGTGGTGGCGGCCGCGGTGCGGTTGTACGCTCATGCGGAGGTGACGCCGCATGACGCGGGATACCACCTCGTGTCGCAGGATCTCGGCGAGGAGCAGGAGCTCGGGTCCGCGGACCGGCTCGAGGGCGAGGGCCCGCTCGCGCTGCTCCGCGCCGGGATCAGGATGCTCGGGGCCGGGCCCTGCTCCCTGGTCACCCGCTCGGACGCGCCGCCCGGCAGCGGCCTCGGCAGCTCGGGGGCGATCGATGTGGCCCTTGTCGCGGCCCTCGCCGCGGCGCAGGGCCGGCGCCTCCCGGTGCGCGAGATCGCCGATCTCGCCTGCCGGCTCGAGGGTGTCGAGGCCGGCATCCCCGGTGGCAGACAGGACCAGTTCGTCTCGGCGTTCGGCGGCTTTCTCCGGCTCGTTTTCCGGGATCCGGAGGCGTCCGTGCACCCCGTCGCGCTCCAGCCCGGGTTCGCGGCGGAGCTCGAGCGGCGGATGCTCCTCTGCTACACCGGAGCATCGCACTTCTCCGGCGACACGATCGGCCGGGTGATGCGCGCCTACGAGCGCGGCGAGCCGGCGGTCGCCGGCGCGCTCGACGGACTCCGCACGGTGGCGGTGCGGATGGCCGAGGCATTGCGTGCCGCCGATTTCTCACGGGTCGGCGCGCTGCTCAGCGAGAACTGGCGGTTGCAGCAGGTACTCGACTCCGGCATGTGCACGCCCCCCATGGCCCGGCTGGAGCGGGCGATGCTCGACGCCGGCGCGCTCGGCGGCAAGGCGGCGGGGTCCGGTGCCGGCGGCTCGATGTTCTTTCTCGCCCCCGACGATCCACGGAAGGCCCGGGAGGCCGTGCGCCGCCTCGGCATGCGGCTCCTGCCGGTGCGGTGGGACCCGCAGGGTGTTCGCCCGTGCTGAGCGCCGAGCAGCTCGAGTCCCGGCGTGAAGCGGTGGCGGCGTCGGAGGACCTGTCGGCCCTGGCCGCGCGGCTCTCGTCCCGGGCCGAGCTCCTTCTCCGCCGGCCGGTCGAGCCGCCGCCGCTGAAGGCACAGCTCACCTCGGACGGCGGCCTGTGCCCCGACGACGGCTCTCCTCTGGAGTTCGATCCCTGGCGCCCCGGCTCGCATCGCTGCCTGTCATGTGGACGGGAGCACACCGGGACCCGCCACGATGGCGCGTGGGCCCGATGGCAGCATCTCTGGCTGGCGGAGCGGGCGGCCGAGCTCGCGACCGTCGCCGTCCTGGCTGGCCGCTCCGATGCCGCGGACGCGGCCGCCGGCATCCTCGCCGGGTACGCCGGGCGCTACGCGGAGTACCCCAACCGGGACAACGTTCTCGGGCCGAGCCGGCTCTTCTTCTCGACCTACCTCGAGTCAATCTGGGTGACCAACTACCTCGCCGCGGCGGAAATGCTCCGCGCCGCCGGCCTGCTCGATCCTGCGGTCGCAGACGGTGTGAGCGCCGTGGCCGACGAGGCGGCCAACCTCATCGGCGAGTTCGACGAGGGGCTGACCAACCGGCAGACCTGGCACAACGCGGCGCTCGCCGCGATCGCGGTGTGGTTCGAGGACGAGGAGCTGGCCGGGCGCGCCGTGGAGGGGCCGACGGGCGTGCTCGCGCACCTGGTGCGCGGGTTCGGCAGCGACGGGATGTGGTACGAGGGCGAGAACTATCACCTCTTCGCGCTGCGCGGACAGCTGTTGGCGATGGGCTGGGCCCGGCAGGCCGGCGTGGACATCCTCGCCGATCCTCGTCTCGCCGCCCGCCTGGAAGGCGCGCTCCGGGCGCCGGCGCTGAGCGCGCTGCCCGACGGCACCTTCCCGGCACGGAAAGACTCCAGGTTCGGTGTCTCGCTGGCGCAACCGATGTACCTCGAGCTCTGGGAGATCGGTCTTGCCCGCTTGGGCGGCCCGACCTCGGATCTCTGGGACTGGCTTCGCGTGCTCTACGCCTCGACCCCTCCGGCGGCCGGGCGCTTCGACTCCTATCTCCACGAGACGGGCGCGGAGCCTCCGAGCGTTCCCCGCACGCGCTCGGACCTCTCGTGGTGGGCGCTGCTCGAGATGACCCCCGCGCTCGGCGCCGGCAGCGGCGAGTGGCGGCCGGGAAACACGCTGCTGGAAAGCCAGGGCCTCGCGATCCTGCGCCGCGGGGACCGCTACGCCAGCCTCGAGTGCGGTGCGTACGGCGGCGGTCACGGCCATCCCGACCGGCTCCATCTCACGCTGCACGCGGGCGGGCTGCACTGGCTGCCCGATCCCGGGACCGGCTCCTACGTCGCACGCGATCTCTTCTGGTACCGCTCGACGCTCGCGCACAACGCGCCGCGGCTCGACGGGTCCTCCCAGCCGCCGGGCGACGCGCAGTGTCTCGCGTTCGGACACTTGGGCGAGTGGGCATGGGCGCGCGGCAGCTACGAGCCGTTGACCCGGACGGTCGTGGCCGGCCCCCGCTATGTGCTCGACATACTGGAGATGTCCGCACCGGACGAGCATCTGGTCGAGCTGCCCTGGCACCCGAGCGCGCCGGGCGAGGTGCTCACGGCGGGGCGCTGGGAGCCGGGAACCGGAGCCGACGAGTTCGTGCGCGCCGTCGAACGCTTCGTCCCGGAGGCCGCCGGCGCGGTGCTGCTTCGCGCGGGCGGGCCGGAGGGGGCGACCCTCTCGCTTCATCTGGACGGGGCCGCGGAGCTGCTGCGTGCGGTGGGTCCCGGGCTCCCGGGCACCGGCGCGGACGCTAGGTTCTACGTGCAGCGAGTCCGTGGTCCCGGCGTGCGCCTCGTGGCGGTCCTCGAAGCGTCGCAGGGGGAGACTTTCGTGCGGAACTGGCGGGCCACCGGGGAGGTGATCGACGTGG
>JACDHV010000358.1 GCA_013820855.1 Gemmatimonadales bacterium
GAATCAGGGAGCAAGAACGATGAAAGGACAACGGGGTCTCGGGTGCGGGGCGCTCCTGGTCGCTCTGGCCGTGGCGCGATCCGGTGGTGGGGAGGCGGACCAGGTGCGCGAGACGGCGGACCCGCTTGCCGCCCTGGTGCAGGGCCTGGCCACGGGGCGTCTCCAAGTCATCGACCTGACACAGTCCCTCAGCGATCGCACGCCGGTCATCCAGCTGCCCCCTCCGTTTGCGGATACACCGGGTTTCGAGAAACATCTCATCTCGAACTTCGACGAGCAGGGACCCGCGTGGTATTGGAACTGGTTCCGGGTGGGCGAGCACGTCGGCACGCATTTCGACGCGCCGTGCCACTGGATTACTGGCAAGGACCAGCCCTGCGTTGACGGGCTCGAAGCCAGGCAGTTCATCGGTCCGGCGGCCGTCATCGACGTCACGGCCGAGGTGCGGCTCGACCCGAACTTCGTTGCGACGCGGGAGACGATCCTGGCTTGGGAACGGCAACACGGGCGTGTCCCGCCAGGCGCCTGGGTGATCCTCCGGACCGGGTGGGGTGCCCGCGCGGCCGATGCCGAGGCCTTCATGAACCCCGGAGCCGACGGCACTCCGCGCTATCCGGGTTTCGGAAAGGATTCGGCGGAGTTCCTGACCCAGGAACGCGACGTGCTCGGGGTCGGGACGGAAGCGATCGGCACGGATGCGGCAGCCGGCGCCGCAGCCGACCCCCCGTTCCCGAACCACGCCATCATGCACGGCGCGGGGCGGTTCGGCTTGACGCAGCTCGCCAACGTCGATCGACTGCCGGCCGCTGGAGCCGTGGTGATTGCGGCGCCACTGAAGATCGAGCGCGGCTCGGGCAGCCCGGTGCGCGCCATCGCGCTCGTTCCGACCCGGTGAGCAGGATCGGGTCTCGTCTCGAAACCGCTTGACACCCTATGTCTCCCTCCAGATACTCTCTAGACGGATTACCGAACCTTATATTGTTTAGGTATTAAACGTTGGGCCAGTCTCAGGGGCCCCGTCCCCGTGCCGTTCGTCAGGCTCGTGCATGATCCTGGGAACGACCCACGCACAAAGGAGAAGGAATGAAGACGATCCGCACGGCGCTGCTCGGCGCCCTTCTGGCCGCCGCGACCGCTCTGCCGACTGCGGCTACAGCCCAGGTGAGACTGGCCGAAGTTTCGGGCACCGCAATGGACGCGTCCGGAGGCGTGCTCCCTGGCGTGACCGTCACGGCCAACCACGTGGACACCGGCCAAGTCCGCACGACGGTGACGCAGGCCGGAGGTGTGTTCTCGTTCAGCGCGCTCCCACTGGGCCGCTACGAGTTTCGGGCCGAGCTCCAAGGTTTCAACATCGCCCTCTACCGTGACGTCCGCCTTGCAATCGGCGAGGCGCTCCGGCTCGATATCCGCATGACCGTCGCGGCTTTGGAGGAGACCGTGACGGTGGTTGGCGAGAACCCCCTCGTTGACGTCACCAAATCGGATCTCGGCGGACGCGTCGATCAGGTCCAGGTCCAGGAACTGCCGCTGAGCGGCCGAAACTGGATGAACCTGGCGACGCTGGCGCCCGGGGTCAAGTCCACCGCGACTGAGGGGCAGCCGACAGCGGGCCTTGGCGGCACCAACATGAGCAAGGTCTTCGTCGACGGCGCCTCCGTGCAAAACCGGTCCACCGTGGCCGTGGACCTGCAGATCTCGCAGGAGGTCATCGGTGAGTTCGAGGTCCTGACGAACCGCTTCGATGCGAGCCTCGGCCGGGCCGGTACCGCGTTCGTGAACGCCGCGACGAAATCGGGCACCGACAACTACTCGGGTAGCGTCTTCTTGTATCTTCGTGACGATTCACTGAGCGCGCGAGACTTCTTCACCGGCACCCGGGAGCCCTATCAGAACCGGCAGGTCGGCGGGACCTTCGGCGGCCCGCTGGTCCGTGGCCGTACGCACTTCTTCGCCAACTACGAGCGCCAGGTTGAGCCGAAGACGCTCTCCGCGAACACCGGCATCGCGGGGCTGGATGCCCCCGTCGACGGCACGGACAATCGGAACATCTATTTCGCCCGGATGGATCACAGCCTGTCGACCAATCATCGCGTGAACGTCCGCTTCAACCGGTCCGACCGGCTGCA
>JACDHV010000020.1 GCA_013820855.1 Gemmatimonadales bacterium
CACCGAGCGTGGGATCGGCCTCCGCGAGGTGCCGGCACGCGAGGGCCGGATCGTACTCCAGCCCCGACGCAGCGAGCGGTCGGGCGGTCATGGCCTCAAGATAACGAAGCCGGCCGTCCTTGACGGGGCCGCCGGGGCACGTTCGCTTTGGCCGATGAACCCCGAAGAGTTCCGACGTCACGGGCACGAGCTCGTGGACTGGATGGCCGATTACCTGGCCGGCGTGGGCGACCTGCCGATCACGCCGGCCGTGCACCCCGGCGACATCCGCCGCGGTCTTCCCGCCTCACCACCGAGCGAAGGCGAGCCGTTCGCCGCGCTGTTCGAGGACTTTCGCGAGCGGATCGTACCCGGGATGACCCATTGGAACCATCCCGGGTGGTTCGCCTATTTCCCGGGCAACAACAGTCCTCCCTCGATCCTCGGCGAGATGCTGACGGCGGTGATGGGGGCCCAGTGCATGTCGTGGGTGACCTCGCCGGCGGCGACCGAGCTGGAGCAGATGGTAATGGACTGGCTCCGGCAGATGCTGGGCCTGCCGGAGGACTTCGTCGGTGTCATCCAGGACACCGCCTCCACTGCCACCCTGGTGGCGCTGCTCTCCGCGCGGGAGCGCGCGACGGGGGGCGCGGCCGGCCGCACCGGCATGGATGCCGGCCGGGGTCTCACCGTCTACGCCTCGGCCGAGGCACACTCCTCCGTCGTCAAGGGGGTGAAGCTCGCCGGGTACGGGCTCGAGCGCCTTCGGCGGATACCGGTGGACGCCGCGTTCGCGCTGGACCCGGCGGCTCTCGAGCGCGCGATTCAGGAGGACGTCGCGGCCGGCCTGGTGCCCGCGTGCGTGGTGGCGACCATCGGCACGACCTCGTCCACCGCGTTGGACCCGGTACCCGCCGTGGCGGCCATCTGCCGGCGGCACGGCATCTGGCTGCACGTGGACGCCGCGTACGCGGGATCGGCGGCCATCGTGCCGGAGCTGCGGGGCTACTTCGCGGGGATGGAGTCGGCGGACAGCATCGTGCTCAATCCCCACAAGTGGCTGATGACCAACTTCGACTGCACCGCCTACTACGTGCGGGACCGTGACGCGCTGCTCGCGACCTTCAGCCTCACGCCGGAGTACCTGCGCAGCGCGCACGACGCCGAGGTGGTGAACTATCGGGACTGGGGCATTCAGCTGGGCAGACGGTTCCGCGCGCTCAAGCTCTGGTTCGTGATCCGGAGCTACGGCGTCGAGGGGCTGCGCGCGATTATCCGCCGCCACGTCGCGCTCGCGGCGGAGCTGTCGCGCTGGGTGGACGAGACGGCCGACTTCGAGCGGATGGCTCCGGTGCCGTTCGGGCTCGTGTGCTTCCGCTACCGACCGAAGGGAAGGTCGGAGAAGGACCTCGACGTGCTGAACGAGCGCCTGCTGACGGCGGTCAACGCCACGCGCCGGGTGTTCCTCACGCACACCCGGCTGGCCGGCCGCTACGCCATCAGGATGGTGATCGGCCAGCGCGCGACCGAGCGGGAGCACGTGGCGGAGGCCTGGGCGCTCATTCGGGAGGCGGCGACGAGACTCTGAGTGGCGGGGCGCTACCCCGCCAGCGCCGGCACCGGCGCGAGTAGGAGCGGACGGAGGTAGCGCCCGGTGTGGGACCGATCGCACTCGGCGACGTGCTCCGGCACGCCCTGAACAACGAGCCGACCCCCGGCGTCCCCCGCGTCCGGGCCGAGGTCCACGATCCAGTCGGCGCGCTTGATCACGTCCAGGTGGTGCTCGATCACCACGACGGTGTGCCCGGCATCCACCAGGCGGTCGAGCACCTGGATCAGGACCCGCACGTCGTCCAGGTGCAGGCCGGTGGTGGGCTCGTCGAGGATGTAGAGCTTGCGCCCGTCACGCTTGCCGGCCTGGATCAGCTCGCGGGCGATCTTGAGCCGCTGCGCCTCGCCGCCCGAGAGCGTCGTCGCCGGCTGGCCCAGCCGGAGGTAGCCGAGCCCCACCTGCTGGAGGTGCCAGAGGGCCGTGCCCAGCTTCGGCTGGTGCCGGAAGCGGGCGATCGCCTCCTCGACCGTCCACTGCAGCACGTCGTGGATGGACTGCCCCTGGATCCGCACGTCGAGCACGTCCCGCCGATAGCGGCTGCCGCCGCAGGCCTCGCAGGGCACGAAGACGTCCGCCAGGAAGACCATCTCCACATGCACGTGCCCCGCCCCCTCGCACTCCTCACAGCGCCCGCCGGGCATGTTGAACGAGAAGGTGCTGGGCGAATACTTCCGCTGCCGCGCGAGCGGCTGGGCGGCGAAGAGCTCGCGCACCTCGTCGAACGCCTTGATGAAGGTGATCGGATTGGACCGGGGCGAGCGGCCGATGGGCGACTGGTCGATCAGCAGCACGTCCTGGAGGAACTCCCACCCCGTGATCGACGCGACGCGGCCGACCGCCTCGCCCAGGTGCGACTTGGCCGAATGACCGCCGCGGAGCGTCCCCTCGAGGTTGCGGTAGACCACATCGTACAGCAGCGTGCTCTTCCCGGACCCGGAGACTCCCGTCACCGCGGTGAGCGCGCCGAGAGGAATGTCCGCGTCCACGCCGTGGAGGTTGTGCAGCTCCGCTCCGCGGACCTTGAGCCACAGGGGCCCGGCAGGCCGCCGCGCGCTGGGCACCGCGATCCGCTTCTGTCCGGTGAGGTACTGCCCGGTGAGCGACTGCGACGCGGACGCCACCGGCCCGGCGTGCACCACGCGGCCTCCGCGCTCGCCCGCTCCCGGGCCGAGCTCGAGCATGAAATCGGCTTGCCGGATCGCCGCCAGGTCGTGCTCGACCACGATCACCGTGTTGCCGCCGTCGCGGAGCCGCCGGAGCAGCGCCAGGAGCCGGTCCGTGTCGCGCGGGTGAAGCCCGACCGACGGCTCGTCGAGCACGTACAGCGTGTCCACCAGCCTGGCGCCGAGCGCGTTGGAAAGGGAGATGCGCTGCGCCTCTCCGCCCGACAGCGTGCGGGTCTGGCGATCGAGCGACAGGTAGCCGAGCCCGACGTCCCGGAGAAAGGCGAGGCGGTCGTCGAGCTGCTCGACGATCAGGTGCGCCACCTGGCGCTCGAAGGGCGTGAGCTCGAGCGCCTGGAGCCAGGCGTGCATGCCGTCCACCGGCCGGGCCGCCACTTCGGCGATCGTCGCGCCGCCGATCCGCACGGCGAGCGCGTCGGCGTTGAGGCGGGCCCCGCCGCACTCCTGGCAGGTCTTGGCCAGCTGGTACTGCCGGAGGAAGACGCGGATGTACTGCTTGTATCGCTTCTCCTCCAGGTCCTTCAGGAACGGAAGGATTCCGATGTATCTGCCCTTGCGCCCGTAGAGCAGCTCGCGCCGCTGGCTCGCCTTGAGCTTGCGCCAGGGCTTCGTCGGATCGGCGCCGAGGCTCCGGGCGTGGTCGAGGAGAATCTTCCGGCGCGCCTCGTACCGGGGCTTGGTCCAGGGGTCGATAGCGCCGTCGGCGAGGCTGCACTCGGGGTCGGGAACCACGAGCGATTCGTCGTACTCCAGCACCGCGCCGAAACCGTTGCAGGCGGCGCAGGCGCCGCGCGGGTTGTTGAAGGAAAAGAGCGCCGGCGTCACCGTGGCGGCGGGAGTGTCGCAGGCGCTGCAGGAGGGCGTGCGGGTGAAGCGCAGCCGGCCTCCCTCGTGGAGCGCCAGGGCGACGCCCTCACCCTCCCGGAAGGCGACCGCCACCGCTTCCGAGATCCGGCCGGTGAACTCCGCCGAGCCGCCGAGCCGGTCCACGACCACCAGGAGCTCGCGCGCAACCGTCAGGTCGAGCCCGGCGGGCAGGTCGTCGAGGTGGCGGAGCTCGGCGTCCGCGATGACGCGCACGAATCCGAGGGCGCGCAAATTCTCCACGACGGCGGCGTGGGCCAGCCGCGCCACCGGGGGGAGTGGAAAAGCGATCTGCACCCGCGCGAAGCCGCCCGCGACGATGTCGTCCGCGGCGGACTGGGGGGTGTCCACCCGGACCGGCGCGCCGCACGCACGGCAGAAGCTCCGGCCGATCCGGGCCCAGAGAAGCCGCAGATGGTCGTACACCTCGGTGGCGGTGCCGACGGTGGAGCGGCTGGAAACGACCGGGTTCCGCTGCTCGATGGCCACGGAGGGGGCGATGCCCTCGAGCCTGTCCACCAGCGGCTTGGGCATCCGCTCGAGGAACTGTTTGGCGTAGGTCGAGAGCGACTCGATGTAGCGCCGCTGTCCTTCGGCGTACAGGGTGTCGAAGGCGAGCGTGCTCTTGCCGGAGCCGGAGGGGCCGGTGACCACGGTGAGGGCGCGGTGCGGCAGGTCTACGGTGACGCCCTGCAGATTGTTCTGGCGTGCGTTGACGATTCGGATGACGGATTCAGCCACGGTGGGAAACTAGTGGGTCGGGAAGGTTCGGGATAGTTTCGGGCGCCCCTCCCGCTGCCATCCCCCCACCGGGCGCGACTATCTTTTCGTCTCTCATGTCCCGACTGCTCACCCCCAAATTTCTTCTGCGCGGCTTCGAGATCTCGGTTCTGGCTTCGATGGCCGGATTCGGGATCACGCTGCTGTACGGCAACGATCTGCCCGCCTTCGTTCGCGGGCTGGGCCAGGTTCACTGGGGCTGGGTGCTGGTGGGGGCGAGCCTGGCGTCGCTCGACTGGATCGGTGGCGGGCTGCGGCTGTGGGTCTGCGCCCGGCACGTCCATCCGAACCCCTCGCTGAAGGGGGCCATCCTCGCCGGCGGCATGGGTGCGTGGGCCGGCTTTCTCACGCCGTTCAATTCGGCCGCCGGGCCCATGACCATGTACACGCTCCGGCGGTACGGGATCCCGCTGCCGGTGGCGGTCACGTCCACGTTCATCAGCTTCGTGTCCACCATTCTCTTCTTCGCCATCGCGGGGCCCACGGCGCTCGCCTTCGGTGCGGGGCAGGGTCTGGGGCAGCGCGGCAACGTGCTCGGGCTCTCGCTCTACGATCTGTTTCGGGGAAGTCTCACGATCGTGCTGAGCATCGGCGTGTTGATGGGGTTCGTGATCTTCGCGCCCCGGCTGGTGCGGGATCTGATTCACCGGGCGGCGGAGGCGATCGGCCGACGGAGCAGGCGGGTCGCGCAGCGTCTGGAGCGGCTCCGCGAGGGTATCGACGAGGCCCACGCCAGCGTGGTCGCCTTCAACAGCCCCCGTGGGTGGCTGGCCATCTTCTGGTCCACGATCCTCTCGGCCATCTCTCACGCCAACAAGCTTCTGGCCGGGTACGTCGCCCTCCGCGCACTGGGAATCCACGCCAACTTCGTGGACATCCTCCTGGTCCAGACGCTGATCATGTTCCTCCTGTACTTCACGCCCACCCCCGGGGCGTCCGGCATCGGCGAGATCCTCTCGGCGGCGGTCATGTCGTCCTACGTGCCGCGGGAGCTCACGCCGCTCTACATCCTCATCTGGCGGCTCACCCTCACCTATTTCACCCTGGCCTTCGGGTTCATCGTGTTCTCCGGGTGGCTGCGCCAGGGGCTCAAGGCCATCGACCAGCGAGCCATCGCCGAGCCGGCCGGCGGCTAGCCGATGATGGACGACCAGGACGCCCCCGCCACTGGCTACGATGCCGCGCTGCTGCGCCGGCTGCTGCGCTACCTGCGGCCCTACCGCTGGCTGGCGAGCGGAGCGGTGCTGCTGCTCCTGCTCCAGGCCGGGCTGGCGCTCGTCGGTCCCAGGCTCACCGAGCGGGCCCTCGACGTCGCCATCCCGCGCATGGATCTGGGCCTGCTCGGCCACTTGGCGGCGCTCTACCTGGCCACGCTCCTGCTCGAGCTGGTGATGGAGTATGGCGGGGCGATGCTGACGGCGTTCGTGGGGCAGCGGGTGATGTACGATCTCAGAATGGAGATCTTCGGCCATCTCCAGCGGCTCAGCGTGACCTACTTCGACCGGAACCCGGTTGGCCGGCTCATGACGCGGGTCACCTCGGACGTCGAGACGCTGAACGAGCTCTTCTCCTCGGGCGTCGTGACGATCATCGGGGACGTCTTCACCCTGGTGGCCATCATGGGCATGATGCTGGTGATCGACGTCAAGCTCGCGCTGGTCACCTTCGCGGTGATCCCGCTGGTCTGGCTCACGGCCGCCATCTTCCGCCAGCGGGTGCGGGACACCTTCCGCGACATCCGCTACCGCCTCGCCCGCCTGAACTCCTTTCTCCAGGAGCGGCTGTCGGGCATGCGGGTGATCCAGCTCTTCGGAAGGGAAGACGACTCGGCGCGCCGCTTCGCCGAGCTCAATCGGGAGCATCTCGGCGCGCACCTGCGGTCCATCAGGGTCTACGCGATCTTCTTCCCCGTGGTGGAAGTGCTGACCGCCGTCGCCATGGCGCTGCTGCTCTGGTACGGCGGGCTCCGGGTGCTCGACGAGACCCTGACCGTGGGCGTGCTGGCCGCTTTCATCCAATACACCCGGCGCTTCTTCCAGCCGCTCCAGGATCTCTCCGAGAAGTTCAATCTGCTCCAGAGCGCGATGGCCTCGTCCGAGCGCGTCTTCACCCTGCTCGACGAGCCGGTCACGGTGGTCGAGCCGTCCGTCCCCGCGGCACTGCCGCGGCCGGTGCGAGGCGAGGTCCGTTTCGAGGGGGTCTGGTTCCGCTACTCGCCCCAGGGGCCCTGGGTGTTGAAGGACATCTCGTTCGCGGCCTCGCCCGGCCGGACGCTCGCGCTGGTGGGGCATACCGGGGCGGGTAAGACCACGATCGTCAACCTGCTCCTGCGGTTCTACGATCCGGAGCGCGGCCGGATCACGGTGGACGGAGTGGATATCCGCGACCTGCCCACGGCCGAGCTGCGCTCGGCCATCGGCTTCGTGCAGCAGGACCTGTTCCTCTTCACCGGCGACATCCTGCACAACCTGACGCTCGGCGCCCCGATCTCGCGCGGGGCGGCCCGGGCCGCGGCCGAGCGGGTCGGAGCGGACCGGTTCATCCAGCGCCTTCCCGCCGGCTACGAGCACCGGCTGGGGGAACGGGGCCGGAATCTGAGCGTGGGGGAGCGACAGCTCCTCAGCTTCGCGCGGGCGCTGGCGCTCGATCCTCGGATCCTGGTGCTGGACGAGGCCACCAGCTCGGTGGACGCCGAGGCCGAAGCGCAGATCCAGCGAGCCATCGCGGAGCTGATGTCCGGCCGGACCAGCCTGGTGGTGGCGCACCGGCTCAGCACCATTCTCCACGCTGACGAGATCCTGGTCCTGCACCATGGGGAAGTGCGGGAACGGGGGACCCATCGGGAGCTCCTGGCCCAAGGAGGGCTGTACGAGCGGCTGTATCAGCTCCAGCTTCGCGGGCAGGAGGTCCGGAAAATTGCGTGAGACGATTTTGCTTGCCTGCCCCCGGAGGCCGGGATACGTTTGGCATCCGGTCCATCCTTCGGGAATCGTTCGATGATGCAACTGGAAGTGGGTGGCCGGCGAATACCCGTCGGCACCGGAGACACTGTCATAGGCTCGGCGCCGTGGTGTGCCATCGTCCTCGAGGGCGAGGGGGTGCAGCCGCACCATGCCGTCGTGCAGGGCACCGGGGCGGGCGCGGCGGCGATCCGGACCGCCGGTGCCGAGGCAGAGGTGTCCATCAACGGTGTGCGTCTGGGCACCGACCCCACACCCGTGCTCCACGGCGACAAGATCCAGATCCTCGGACACGAGATTCTGGCGGTCGATCCGGCGCGCGCGGGGAACACTCAGCTGTTCGACTCCGGCGCGTTCGCCGATCTGCCGCCGCTTCAGCCGGCCAAACCGCCCCCGGGGGCGAGCGGCGGCCGGGTCGTCTGCCTGACCGACGGGCGCGAGTACTCGGTGGGGTCCGAGCCCCTGGGGTTCGGGCGGGATGCCGCCTCTGACGTGGTAGTGACCGGCGGCGACGTCTCGCGAAAACACGCCGAGATCCAGGTGGGCCCCGAGGGCTATGTGCTCGCGGACCTCAGCGTCAACGGCACCTTCGTCAACGGGAAACGGGTCGGCCGCAGCCACGTGCTCGCCCGGGCCGACGTGATACGGATCGGGACGGACGAGTTCCGCTTCTACGCCGAGGCGGCTCCGGCGGCTCCCCTCCTCGCCCCCCGCCCCGTCCCGTCGGAAGGGCCGCTGCACACCCCGACCGGCGCGATCGCCCGCCTCTCCGACACGATGCACGGCGTACCCCTCTCGATCCCGCGCGACCCCATCCCCACGCCTCCGGCCCGCGCCACCCTGCCGATCGCGTCGTTGCTGGTTCGCACCGGAGACATGCGGGGCCGGAGATTGCCCATCACCTTGCCGGTCGTCAACGTCGGCCGGGCTGACTACAACGACATCGTGATCCCCGACCCCAGCGTCAGCACCACCCACGCCAAGCTCCAGCGGCGGGACGACGTCTGGGTCCTGAGCGACCTCGGCTCGACCAACGGGACGTTCGTGGAGGGCGAGCCCGTGGTGGGCGAGACCGCTCTCACGCCCGGCACCACCCTCCGCTTCGGCGACGTGGCGGCGCTGTTCGAGCCGCACGACGAGCCTCAGCCGCTGGGATCCCGGGCGTCGAGCCCGGACGCCGAGCCGCCCCCCGCGCCCCCCGTACAGGAAGCGCCCGTGAGCGAGCCTCGGCCGGCCCTGCGGCGGCCGATCCGTGCCGCTCAGCCCGAGCCGGGGGGGCCACCGTCGTGGCTGATCGCGCTGCTCGTGATCGCAGCAGTCGTCATCGCCTACGTCCTCTTGACCTCGAGCTGACGGGACCTCGTGCACTTCACCTGTGCCGCCCGAACTGACGTCGGCATCGTCCGCTCGGGCAACGAAGACAACTACCTCATGCTGGCCGACCGCGGCGTCTTCATCGTGGCGGACGGAATGGGCGGGCACGCGGCAGGGGAGGTGGCCAGCGAGATGGCGGTGCGGATCACGTCGAACGAGATCGGCTCGCTCCGGGGCCTGTCCGATGCCGAGGCGAGCGAACGGATGCGCACGGCGATCCGGACCGCCAACGACGCCATCTTCGAGCGGACGCTCTCGGAGCACGACAAGCGGGGCATGGGGACCACGGCGACGGCGCTGGTCCTCATGCCCCGCCGGTACATGATCGGTCAGGTGGGGGACAGCCGGGCGTACCTGCTCCGGGGCGGCCGGCTGCTCCAGCTCACCAAGGACCACTCCTACGTGCAGGAGCAGGTGGACGCCGGGCTGCTCACGCCGGACCAGGCGCGGGTCCACCCGTACAGCAACGTGATCACCCGCTGCGTCGGCGCCAGCGGCGACGTCGTTCCCGACATCTACTTCGGCACGCTCGAGCAGGGCGACATCCTGCTCATCGCGTCCGACGGGCTCACCGGGATGCTCGAGGACGAGCACCTGATCCGGATCCTCTCCTCGGAGGGCGGTCCGCAGCATTGGGTGGACCGGATGATCACCGAGGCCAACCGGCGCGGCGGCCTGGACAACATCACGGCCATCGTGGTCCGGATCGATTCGGTGGACAGCCACACCGGTGAGCAGCCGACGGTGGCGGCGGCGGCCGCGGCGCCGACAAGCTAGCGGTCGAGCGGCAGCTCGAGCTGGATGTCGGCCCGGGAATAGCCGGTGGAAGGATCGAGCGGCACGTCGCGAAAGCCGTGCTTGCGGTAGAGCGTGAGGGCGGGACCCAGCCGTGTATTGGACACGAGCAGCAGCCGCCGCGCACCGACTGCGCGCGCGAAGCCGATGGCCGATCGCACTAGGCGGTCGCCGTGGCCCCGGCCGCGGGCGGCGGGCGCGACGGCCATCTTGGCGAACTCGCAGGTCTCGGCGTCGCGCCGGATGACGGCGCAGGTGCCGAGCACCTCGCCGGCCTCCAGGACGAAGAAGATCTGACCCCCCGGCGCCACGATCGCCGCCTCGGGATCCCCGAATACCTCCAGATCTCCCGGCTCGACCTCGAAGTACCGTTCGATCCACTCGCGGTTGAGGCGCTCGAAGTCCGCCCGAAGCTCCGGCCGCCATGTTACGACCCCGCCGCTACCCACCTCCGATCGCACCGTCGTCGCCTCCAGTGTGAGGCCGGCCACCTCGCCGTGCCCGCACGCGGCCGGGAGCGGCGCCCCGCCGACCCCGATGCCGTCCCGGGAGATGCCGCCATCGAGCGGCGGCGGGCGCGAGATCCGGCCTACTCGGGACCGGAGCGACGTATCGCCAGGCGCTGACGCGGCCGACGGGTCAGGGCCAGCGGGCCAGGATCTGGCGGATCTCGTCCCGATGGTTGGTCTCATCGGCGATGATGTCGTCGAGCCGGACGGCGAGACCGTGCTCGCCGGCCGCCTCGACCTGCTGGCGGCGGCGCACGTAGCGGTCGATCGTCTCGATCTCGGCCTCGAGCGCGGTTTCCAGCATCGCCTTCGCCTCCTTCACGATCTTCACCGGTGCCGGCTCGGTGGAGGGCGTGCCACCCAGCGCGGAGATCTTGTCGGCCAGGATCTGGGCGTGTCCGAGCTCTTCGGGAATCTCGTTGGTAAAGAATGCCCGCAGGTCCTGCCGCCACGGGCCCTGGACCATGCTGGCGTACAGCCGGTACATGATGACCGCCTGGAACTCACCCCGCAGATCCTCGTTCAATCCGTCGATCAGTTCCCTGGTCGTATCCTTGGCCTTGGGCTGCTGTTCGGTGCGTGTTGCCATCGCGACCTCCTCCTGATGACTTTCGTGCGTCACGTTCGAGCCGAGCGGCTCGACCCGGAGCATATGCCGGTGGGGCGACGGGCGACAGGGCGTTAGTCACAAAATGTGAGCCGGGGCACACCCGCGCGCGGTACGAGATGGTAAGCTCGCCGAAAGGGGAGGGGGTGTATGCAAGTCACGGGCATCACATCGGACCTCGGCTATCTTCGCACGGCCATCGTCAATCTCTTTTTCTTCGGCACGCCGGGCGCCGGCGACCGCAACTGGGTCCTCGTCGACGCGGGGATGCCCGGCTACGGCGGGGCCATCAGGCGCGAGGCGGCACGGCGATTCGGAGAGGACGCGCGCCCGCTCGCCATCATCCTCACCCACGGACACTTCGACCATGTCGGCGCGCTCGGCACCCTGGCCGACCGCTGGCGAGTGCCGATCTACGCCCATCAGCTCGAGCTGCCGTACCTGACGGGCCAGGCCGCCTACCCGCCCCCCGACCCCACCGTCGGCGGGGGAATGGCCGCATCGTCGGTTCTCTTCCCGCGAGGACCCTTCGATTTTCGACCGTTGGTGCGCATGCTGCCGGAAGACGGCACCGTCCCCGGCATGGACGGCTGGCGCTGGATCCACACACCGGGCCACACGCCGGGGCACGTGTCGCTGTTTCGGGAGACCGACCGGACTCTCATCGCGGGAGACGCGTTCGTGACCACCAGGCAGGAGTCACTGCTCGCCGCGCTGACGCAGCGGCCGGAGATGCACGGACCGCCGGCGTACTTCACGCCCGACTGGCCCGCGGCGCGGGAGTCGGTCGAGGGGCTGGCCGAGCTGGAACCGGAAATCGCCGCGACGGGACATGGGAGGCCAATGCGCGGCTACGCCATGCGCGAGGCCTTGAAGCTCCTGGCCCGCGACTTCGACCGGCTGGCCGTGCCGCCGGGCGGGCGGTACCTGAAGCGGCCGCCCGCCGGGCCGCAGGATCTCTCCTCCCCTCCGGCCGGCATTCGGCGGCCCGCGGCGGCGGCGATCGGCCTGGCGCTCGCGGTCGTGACGGGGGCGCTGGTGCTCCGCGGCAGGCGGTAGCCGAGTAGTGGAAAACGATGCGCTCACACCGTCAATCTCCTCCACCCGACGACCCCGTGTTACTCGGGCCGCCACGGGGCGGCCGCCACCGAGGAGCGGAGCGCGGAGCGCCTTTCCTTCCATGCGGTCACCTACAACATCGAGCACTCCCGTAGGATCGACCGGGCGATCGACGTCCTCGAGCACGAGGCGCTGCGCCGCGCTGACCTGTATGCGCTGACCGAAATGGACGAACAGGGGGTGAGCCAGATCGCCCGGTGGCTGGGGCTCAACTACGCCTACTACCCGTCGGTGATCTACCCCGCGACCGGCCGATACTACGGTCCGGCGATCCTCTCCCCCTGGCCCATCGAGCGCAGCTGGAAGGTCGTGATCGCGGGCGATCTCAACAGCTATGGGATCGGGCTGCTCGATCGAGCGTGAGGGATACCGATGGCTCACCAAGCTCGTGGGTCCCACCGTGCACCGGGCATCGTGGGACCATCTTCATCAAGGGAGCCGAACCGGGAGCGCGGATCCGCGCGGGGACGGTGAGGGCACGAGGGGTCAGCGACCATCGCCCGGTCTGGGCGACCATCGACCCCGGCGCCCCCGATTCACCGGCGATCAGCGATGCGCGAAGACCTCCGAGGTCCCGTCTCGCTGGAACAGCAGCACATCGTACGGCTCGTGGGGCTCGCCGGGCACCGCCATGCCGGGAGAGCTGGCGGGCATGCCCGGCGCGGCCAGCCCCGCGGCCTTCGGCTTCTCCGCCAGGAGCTTCCTGATGTCCTCCGCCGGCACGTGTCCCTCGATGAGATACTTGTCCACCTGCGCGGTGTGGCAGGAGCGCATGTCGTGGGGGACACCCAGGCTCTCCTTGACCGTGTCCATGCCGGTTTCCTCGTGCACCACGGTCTTGAACCCGGCGGCCTTCACGTGGTCCACCCACTTGGCGCAACAGCCGCAGGTCGGGCTCATGTAGATGGTCATCGTGGCGTCGGCGGCAGACCCCTGGACGGCGGCGAACAGCGATCTGCCGCCTGCGAGCGCCAGGCCCAGGCCGGCAGCCTGCCCCACGAACGAACGTCGTGACAACATCGGCTTCATCCCCCTCAAACCAGTGAGACTTCATCCGCGAGACGGCGGGCGACTTCGTCCGCCGGCCAGGTCAGCAACTCCAGCAATCCATCGAGCGACCGGTCGGGTGTCCTGGCCACGAAGACCCTGAGGCGCCGGGCGCTGCGATAGAGCTCGTCCGCCACTCTCGGCAGGCCGAGCTGCCCGGCCCGTCCCGCGTCGGTGAGTCGCTCGATCGTCCCGTTCCGGGTGCGGAGCGGGAGGTCCACGCCCAGCATCGACGACCGGGCGGGGAAGTCCAGCAGCAGCTCGCCGTGCCCGAGCCCCACCCGCGCGGCCACCGAGTCCTCCACCCGCTCCAGCAATCCGGGATCTTCCGCCACCCACGCCTGGGCGTCGTCGGGGACGTCGGTCGCCGGCACGTCCAGTGCGCGCTTGTACAGCCGGCGAGCCCGTATGGCGGCGGCGAGACCCTCGGGGTCCCTTCCGATCAGCAGCTCCATCAGCCCGTCGTCGGTGGCATCGGCGATGGCCTCGACCGTGATGTCCCCCCGGGCGATGGCCCCGCGCACCGCGCGCTTGAACATGCAGGTGGCCGAGCGCACCGCGTGGTGCCAGTAAACGTTACGATACATCTGATACTTGGAGAAGAGCAGCGACTCGAGCGCGCTGACGCCCTTCTCCTGCACCCCGACCTCGAAGCGGCCCGGCACCGACTCGACCAGCGTCAGCGATGACAGGAGCCGGTCCACGTCCACGGTGCCGTAGGGCACGCCGCACATGCGGGCATCGCGGCTCAGGTAATCGATCTTGTCGAGGTCGAGCGACCCGGAGATCAGCCCCTGAAGCGGGCTGTCGCTGGTGCCGCCGATCAGCCGCCCGACTACGCCGGCGAACCCGGCCCCGCCGATCTCCACCAGGCGGTCACCCAGCTCGCCCCGTGACAACTTGGCGATGCCGAGCCGCTCGTGCGAGGGGAAGCCGGCTTCCTCCAGCGCGTGCGAGAAGGGATAATGTCCCACGTCGTGGAGGAGCGCCGCCATGCGAACCGCGAGGCGGTCCTCGTCGGCGGCGGGAGCGAGCTCGCCGCGCTCCTCGAGCGCCGCCAGCGCCCGTCTCGTGAGGTGATAGGCGCCGAGCGCGTGCTCGAAGCGGGTGTGGGTCGCGCCGGGATAGACCAGGAAGGCGTGCCCGACCTGGCGCACGTACCGCAGACGCTGCACCGTGGGCGTGTCGAGCGCCAGCAGCGCGGGGCGGTCGAGCCGGATGTTGTCCCAGAGCGGATCGCGAATGATCTCGAAGTCGCCAGGGCCACCCTGGGTCACACCGCCGGTCCGGCCGCCGCGATCGCGTCGGGCACCTGCGCCCGGTACTGCTCGAAATTCTCCCGGAACATCGTGGCGAGCTTCCGGGCCTGGGTGTCGTACGCGGCGGGGTCGGGCCAGGTGCCGCGCGGCGTCAGGAGATCGGTCGGCACGTCGGGTACCCCGGTCGGCACCTCGAACCCGAAGACCGGCTCGCGAACGAAGCCGGCCCCGTCGAGCGCGCCCGACAAGGCCGCGCGCACCATCGTCCTGGTATGCGGCAGCTTCATCCGCGCGCCGGTGCCGTAGGGGCCCCCGGTCCAACCCGTGTTGACCATCCACACCTTGACGGCGTGACGCGCGATCTTCTCGCCGAGCATCTTGGCGTAGACACCCGGATGGAGCGGCAGGAACGGCGCGCCGAAACATGCCGAGAAGGTGGCGGACGGCTCGGTGACCCCCCGCTCGGTGCCGGCGACCTTCGCGGTGTACCCGGACAGGAAGTGGTACATCGCCTGCTCGGCCGACAGCCGGGCGAGGGGGGGCATCACGCCGTAGGCGTCCGCCGTGAGAAAGACGATGTTCCGCGGGTGTGAGCCGGAGCCGCTCGGAAGGTGGTTGGGGATGTAATGAATGGGATAGCAGGCGCGGGTGTTCTCGGTGAGGAGGTCGGCGTCGAAGTCGGGAGCCCGATTGGTGGGGTCCACCACCACGTTCTCGAGCACCGTGCCGAACATCTGGGTGGCCGCGTAGATCTCGGGCTCGGTGTCGGGCCGAAGCCGGATCACCTTGGCGTAACACCCGCCCTCGAAGTTGAAGACGCCCCGGTCGCTCCAGCCGTGCTCGTCGTCGCCGATCAGCTGGCGGGTGGGATCGGCCGAAAGGGTGGTCTTGCCCGTGCCGGAGAGCCCGAAGAACACCGCGGTGTCGCCCGAGGGGCCTACGTTGGCGGAGCAGTGCATCGGCATCACCCCCCGGCCCGGGAGCATGTAATTCAGCGCCGTGAAGATCGACTTCTTCATCTCCCCCGCATAACGGGTTCCGCCGATCAGGACCAGCTTCTTGCCGAAGTGGATGACGACGAACGTGCCGGTGCGGGTACCGTGGCGGGCGGGGTCGGCCTGAAAGTCGGGAGCGTGCAGCACCGTGAAGCCGGGGCGGAACTGGGCCAGCTCGGCCGGCATGGCCCGGATGAACATGTTGCGGACGAAGAGCGCGTGCCAGGCATTCGGGGTGACGAACCGCACCGGAACCCGGTATGCCGGATCGGCGCCCCCGAACAGATCCTGCACGAAGACCTCGCGTGCGTCCAGATAGCTCCGCACGTCCTCGTGCAGCCGCTCGAACGCCGCGGGCTCCAGCCGGGGATTTTTCTCCCACCAGATCCGGTCACCCGCCCCAGGTTCCTCGATGACGAACTTGTCACGGGCGGAGCGTCCGGTGTGGGGGGAGGTGATGGCGCAGAAGGCTCCGCGGTCGGTGACGGTTCCTTCACCGAGGGAGATGGCGTGCTCGATCAGCGCAGCGGGAGTGAGGTTGGCGTGAATCCGGATCGGAAACAGGCCATGCTCCACGAGAGTGAGGCTCTCACGCGAAACTGCGGTCGTCTCGGTCATATCTCCCGTGCGCGCGACGGCGCGATTACAGGTGCTCGGCGGCCGCCCGGCCGCCTCCGGCGGAGCGGGAAAGATCGGCAGAGCGACCGCCGGGTGCAACCACGCCCGGTCTGGGCTTTCTATATGTAGGGGCGGCCGATGTTTAGTCGCCGGAGCCGAGCTGTCGTCGAGGGCTCAGGGGCGGACCACTTGGAGGGTAGGGGGGGTATGGTAGACCGCCTCGGCGGTCCTCCGGTCCCGGGCGCTGGGCAGCTCGACTTCCGGGTCCGCGAACATGATGTCCTCGGGATCCGGGGAATGGGCGAAGATCCCCAGGGCGTGCCCCATCTCGTGGATGGTGGTGAGCGCCAGGCAGCTCTCGATGCCGGGATCGTCAGGAAGCGATCGGGGATCGATGAACACCCGGATCGGCAGCCTCAGCTCGGTGTTGGCGACGTCGATGTCGAGGTCGGTGGCCCCCGCGCATTCCGGGGCCAGGGCGCTGTGGAGCCGCTTCATCCGCAGCTTGGGCCCCGCCGCTCCCCGGAGCACGATGACGTCGGCCGTGGTCGAGTCGCTCACCAGCGTCCCCTCGAACTCGCGATACAGGAACACGCTCTCCCAGACGTCGAGCGCGCGCGCGACGTGGCCCGGAAGGTCGTCGGTGTCCTCCACCCACACCCGCACCGGAAGATCGTTCCTGTCCCAGTGGAAGCTCAGGGTGTCGAGGCCCGGGCCGGGGATGGACGGGGCCTCCAGCCGCCACTCGTAGAGATCGCCGCGCACCGGGGCGGCGATGTCGCCGCAGGCGAGCGCGGTCACGGCCGCTCCGAACGTGAGCCGGCGGCTGATGGCCATCATCGGGTACCTCGCGCGAGTCCGACCGACAGCGAGACCCGGCTGACGCCCTGGGCCTGGCTGAAGCCGCGGCGCTCCAGCTCGTCGGTAGTGAAGCGATGGAAGTCGTATCGTGCGGAGACCATGAGGTCCCAGCTCGACATCACCGGCCGGCGCCAGTCGGCGCCGCCGCCGGCCAGAAAGCGCACCGGGCCGCCCTGCAGAAAAATTCCGCGATCCTCCGACGGCCAGTACAAAATTCCCCCCAGCCCCGCGCGCCATCGCACGGATCTCCAGATGGGCCCGTCGAGGCCGAGCAGCACGGATGCAGTCCGGATCGTGCCCAGAGCGGTCTCGCCGCCGTTCTGCTCGGCGTCGAATCCTCCCGAGGCGAGCGTCGCCTCGATGCCCGCGCGGTACTCGGGTGAGATCGCCATCGCGGCGCCGGCCGTCACCATGGGGGCGATCGACTGCCGCACGCTGATCTCGGTGCCGAGGACGTCCCGCACCAGGGTGCTGGCTCCTACCACTCCCACCCGGGCGTAGTAGTCGGTCTGGGCGCCGAGCGCCCCGGGACCAGCCGCCAGCAACAGGGCCGGAATCAGATATGGTCTGAGCATCGGTGGAATCTGGAGGGCTCCCGCGGGGGGGTCAACGCGCTGCCCGTCCGTAGGCGCGCAGCCGTCGCAACATGCGACGATCGAACGTCACGTCATCATCTCCCTTCGGTGTCTCGATCACCTTCATCACCGTGAGGAAGCGCGGGTCGCGCATGATGCGGCGAAACGGCTCCGCTCCGAGCGAGCCCTCGGCGACCAGCTCGTGCCGATCGCGGCGCGAGCCGAACGGCGTCTTGGAGTCGTTGAGGTGGAGACAGCGGAGATGGCGGAGGCCGATGACCTCCTCCCACCGGCGCCAGACGGCGTCGTACTCGCGAACCACATCGTACCCGGCGGAGTAGAGGTGGCAGGTGTCGGCACAGAACGCGATCCGGTGGCGCACGCTCTCACCGACCGCCTCGCGCAACGCGGCCAGCTCCTCGAAGGTCGTGCCGAGGGCGGTGCCGGACCCCGCCGTGGTCTCCAGCAGGACCATCACGTCGCCGGGCACCTCCTGGAGACAGCGGGTGATGGCGGCCGCGTTGCGGAGGAGCCCGGCCTCCCGCTCCTCGATGAAGTTGCCGGGATGGGAGACGACGGCTGCGATGCCGAGCAGGTGACAGCGCCGGAGCTCGGCCGCGAACGACTCGGCGGAACGGGCGGCCAGGACGGGATCCGGAGAGGCGAGGTTGATTAGGTAGGAGTCATGCGCCACTATACTGGCTATCTTGCACCGGTCGCACTCGCGCCGGAACGCCGTCCGGGACTCTGCCGACAGCACGGGCTCGCGCCACTGGTTGGGGGTCTTCGTGAACACCTGGATCGCCGTGGCACCGATCGCCTTTCCGCGTGCGGGACCCGTCTGCACACCACCCCGGGTCGATACATGGGCGCCGAGCAGGTCGGCGGCTTTCGCTTGATCCATTCGACTCTCTCCGTCGCGTGACGACCGGCAGCCGCGTGCTGCTCGCGGGTGACGCCACGGCCCGCCCCGAGGGCCTGGAGCGCGCCCTGACGCGCGCCGGCTTCCTGGTGTCCGAAGCGCTGCCGGTCAACGGCGAGCTCGCCCCAGACGCCATTCTGCTCACCCTCGCCGCGTCGAGTGACCTCGAGGCGGCCGAGACCCTCGCGGCGGGGTGTCCGGACTCGCCGCCGGTCGTCGTGATCACCGCCTCCGCCGATCCCGATGCGCCGGCCGCCGCCCTCGCGCTCGGCGCGGACGACGCGCTGGCCGCGCCCATCCATCTGCCGGAGCTCTGCGCCCGGCTCCTCGCCCGCATCCGCGACCGCCAGTGCCCCCGCGGGACCGCCCGCGAGGCCGCGGTGCGCCGCGCGCTCGACGGGCTGGTGGGCGAGGGTCGGATGACGCTCCGGCCCGACGAGGTCGTGCTCGCGCTGGTACGCCGCCTCGCCCGCGCGTTCGACCTGCTCTCCTGCTCCTTCGTCGCGGTGGAGCCCGGCTCGGGCCAGGCGCGGGTGGTGGCCGAGGTGGGGCCGGGCACGGTGGCCGCCGGGGCCGAAATACCGCTCGACCCGTCCGAGCACCCCGAGATCGCCGAGGCGATTCGCTCCCGCCGCGCCGCCGCGCGGCCGGACGGCAGCGCCACGGCGATTCCCGCGCTCGCCGAGGGCCGGGTGCTCGGGGTGCTGGTTCTGCGCCGGCGGAACACGCATCCCGGTCTGAGCTCGACCCAGCTCCAGTTCGCCGAGAGCCTCGCCGAAGCGGCCGCCAGGGCGCTGGAGGCGGTGCACTCTGAGGGGAATGGCAGCGGGAACGGCAGCGGGAAAGCGGCCTCGCAGGGGTTCCGGATGCCGGCCGCGGCCGCCGAGCACTCACTGGACTGCCGGCTCCAGGAGGAGTTCGAGCGCGCCCGCCGCTATTCCCTCAGCTTCAGCCTGGTGCTGCTGGACGTGGGCCCGGCCGGAACCGACGCCGACGAATCTGCGGTTGCCGACGCGGCGGAGCGGCTGCGCCACGAGCTCAGGTTGCCGGACTTCGTGTCGCGCTACGGTGACGGCGAGTTCGCCATCGTGCTGCCCGAGACCGGCCTCGACGGCGCCCGGCGATCGGTCTCGCGCATGCGGGAGCAGCTCGTTGCGCCGCTGCCGGGCGCCACCGCCTCCGACATGGCGTTCAGCGCGGGCATCGTCACCTATCCGCACCCCGGGGTGACGCAGGTGGACGACATGTTCGCGCTGGTCGAGGCGGCGCTCGCCCGGGGCAAGGCGCAGGTGGGCGAGCGCATCGGCGTCGCCGACTAAGCGCGTTCTACCGCTTGCGGAGCCACTCCGTCGGATCCAGCGCCACCTGGTTCTCTCCCCGGATCTCGAAGTGCAGGTGCGGCCCATAATCGGAGTTCTCGCCACCCACGCTCCCGATCACCTGGCCCCGGGCGACCGTGGCCGACAGTTGCACCGCGGCGGACTGCAGATGTGAGTAGACCGAGTAGTAGCCGTTGCCGTGCTCGAGCACCACGGTGAGACCATAGGTGCCGAACTGTCCCACCAGCCGGACCTTTCCCGACTCGACCGACTTGACCGGGGTGCCCGCGCCCGTGGCGATCCCCACCCCGTTCCAGCGGATGATCCCGCCGCTCGGCAGCGTATCGCGCCCGAAGCGGTAGACGATCGCCCCCTCCACCGGCCAGTCGAGGCGGCCGAGATCGGCAGTGGTGATCGAGCCCGGCAGGGGCGTCGCTCCGCGCAGCCCGCGGGAGGCCTCGTCGCGGCGGGCGCGCTCGAGCGCGGCGAGCACGTTGTTGAGCTTGGCCTCGTCCTGCTGCAGCGAGTCGAGGCGCCGCTCGGTGGTCCTCGCCGAACGCCGGAGCTGGCTGAGCCGGCGCGCGCGGGCCCGGGCCAGGTCGGTGTACCGGGTGTACTCCGCGGTCCGCTCCTCCCGGGTGCGGTCGAGCTGCTTGCGGACGTCCAGCAGGTCGTCGCGCTGGTCCACCACCCGGTTGCGCAGCTTCTCGACGTCGCCGACCAGCGCGCGATCCTGCCGACTGGTGAGGTAGAGGTACTTGTAGCGGCTCAGCAGATCGCCGAACGATTCCGCCGCGAGCAGGGCCTGGAAGGTGTGCAGCGGGCCGCGCTTGTAGATATCCGTCAGCCGTCGCTCCAGGACCGCGCGCCGCTCCGCCAGGTTGTCCTCGGCGAGGATCAGCTCCGCGCTGGTGCGGTCGAGCTGGCCCGACAGGCCGCCGATCTGCCGCTCGATCTCGTCCACGATCTTCTGGGTGGACTCCCGCTGCCGCTCGAGATTGTGGAGCTCGTCGTTGACGTCGTGCACCTGTCCCTGGAGCCGCTGCTGCTGCTCCTGGAGGCGGTCGCGCTCCCGCCGGATCTCCGCCAGGCGCCGCCGGCTCCGCTCCAGCTCCGGCGAGTCCTGCGCGGCGAGGTGTGGCGGCAGCAGGGTGAGCAACGCGAGCACCACCGGGAGCCAGCCACGCCCCGGCACCCAACCGCTCCGACGGTCAGACATTCCTCAGGTGCCTCCCCACGCTCACCAGGCTGCCACCGAGGCCGAGGAGGACTCCGAAGACGACGATGACCAGCATGTGCTCGGGGCGGAAGAAGACGAGGCCGGCGAAGGGCCCTCCCGTCGTGTCGCGGAAGAGGCGAAAGCCCGCGTAGCAGAGCGCCAGGGAGAGAAAGCCGCCGAGGAGGCCCTTGAGCGCTCCCTCCAGCAGAAAGGGGCCGCGAACGAACCAGTTGGTCGCGCCGACCAGCCGCATGATCGAGATCTCGCGGGCGCGCTGGAGGATGGTCAGGCGGATCGTGACGCCGATGATGACCACGGCCACGGCGGCGAAGGCGAGTCCGATCACCAGCCCCACCAGTCCGGTGACGTTGCGGAGCTGGTCCAGCCGCTGCACCCAGTCGCGGCCGTACCGGACGTCATCCACGAAGGCGAAGCCGCGAATCCGCTCCGCCACCCGCTCCACGCTGGCGGACTGGCGGAATCCCTCCTTCATCCGCACCTCCATCGACGCGGGCAGAGGGTTCGCCTGGAGATCGCGATATGCATCGCGGAATTCCACCAGCTCCAGCCGGGCCCGTTCGAGCGCCTGGGCCTCGGAGACGAAGCTGACGTCCTGCACCTCGGGGAACGCCGCGATATCCTGGGTGGCCAGGGTGATCGTCTCGGCGGGCGTGCCGCGCAGGACGAAGGCGACGATCTCGACCCGCTCCTCGATCCCGCGCAGCGCCTCGCGCAGGTTGATCGCCACCAGCCCGAAGAGGCCGAGGGTGAAGAGCGAGAAGGCGATGGTGGTGATGGAGAGCGTCGAGAGGAGAGGCGCCCGGCGAAAGGAGAGCAGCGCCTCGCGGGTCAGCAGCCTCACGACACCTCCGTCGCTTCGGTCTCGTCGACCGCCGTATCGTAGACCACCGACCCGTCGCGCAGCTCGATGGTGCGATAGGGCGTCTGCCGCACGAGGTCGAGATCGTGGGTCGCCATGACCACGACGGTACCGCCGGTGTTGATGTCGCGGAGCAGCTGGAAGACGCCGCGGGTGGCGCGCTCGTCGAGGTTGCCGGTGGGCTCGTCGGCCACCAGAATCGCCGGGTCGTTCACCAGCGCGCGGGCGATGGCGACCCGCTGCTGCTCGCCGCCCGAGAGCTCCCTGGGGTACGCGCGGCTCTTGGCGGACAGCCCGACCTGGGTGAGCACCCGGGTGACGCGGGCGGCGATGGTGTCGCGCCGCGCGCCGATGACCTCGAGCGCGAAGGCGATGTTCTCCCCCGCCGTGCGATCCTCCAGCAGGCGAAAATCCTGGAACACGATGCCGAGCCGGCGGCGCAGCTTGGGCACCTCGTCCACCCGCAGCGCGCTCACGTTGTACCCGGACACCCGGACCTCGCCGGAGGTGGGCTTCTGCTCGGCGAAGAGCAGCTTCAGGATCGTGGACTTCCCCGCGCCGGAGTGCCCGGTGAGGAAGACGAACTCGCCCTTGCCGACCCGGAAGGAGATGTCCTTCAGCGCGAGGGCACCATTGGGATACGACTTGTAGACGTGGGAGAAGCGAATCACGGTCAAAAGGTAAGCGATAGGGAAAAGCGGGAACAGTGAACGCTAAAAAGCGAAAAGGGGGGCGGAGCTTCGCCCCCTTGTTCCCTTCACCGTTCGCTGTTCACGCTGTTTTCCGACTCACGCCTCTTTCCCGAGCGCCTGCCTCAGGTCGTCGATGATGTCCTCGCCGTCCTCGAGCCCGCAGCTCAGGCGCAGGAAGCCGTCGGGAATGCCCGCCGCGGCGCGTCCCTCGGGGCCGAGATCGCGATGCGAGGTGAGGCGTGGCTCGGAGATGAGGCTCTCCACCCCCGCGAGGCTGGGGGCATGGGTGACCAGCTTGAGGCGCTTGAGCATCCGCTCGGCCGAGCGGACGCCGCCCTTGAGCTCCAGGCCCACCATCCCGCCGAACCCGGCGAGCACCGCCCGGGCATGGGCGTGGTCGGGGTGCGACGCGAGGCCCGGGTAGTGAACCCGCACGATGGATGGATGCTTCTCCGCCCAGCGGGCCACGGCGAGGCCGTTGGCGTTGTGACGCTCCATCCGCACCGCGAGCGTGCGGAGGCCGCGCTCCACCAGCCACGCGGTGTGGGGATCGATGGACTGCCCCCAGACCCGAAGCAGGCGGTTCACCTCCTCGATGACCGAGGCCGAGCCCGCCACCGCACCGGCCACCAGGTCGCTGTGGCCGTTGAGGTACTTGGTGGCGCTGGTGATCACGACGTCCGCCCCGTGCTCCAGCGGGCGGAAGTTGATGGGGCTGGCGAAGGTCGCGTCCACCAGGAGCGCCAGGCCGAACTCGCGCGCCACCTGGCCCAGCGGCGTCAGATCGAGCACCCGCATGACCGGATTGGTCGGGGTCTCGACGAAGATGGCGCGGGTGGTTTTCCGGACCGAGCGCCGCCAGAGCCGCGGCTGCGAGGGGTCCACGAACGTGACCTCCATGCCCAGGCGCGTCAGCTCCTCGGCGAAGAACCGCCGAGTGCCGCCGTAGATCCAGCTGCTGCTGACGAGATGGTCACCGGGGCGCAGGACGGCGAGGTGCGCGAGCGCCGTGGCTCCCATGCCGCTGGAGAGGAAGATGGCTTCCTCGGCACCCTCCAGCAGCGCGTATTTCCTCGCCACCGAGAGCTGGCTGGGCGTGTTGCCGTAGCGGGCGTAGAGGACCTCGTCCTCGGCGCCCACCGGGTTGGTGAACGTGCTGCTCTGGACCAGCGGGGCCACCACCGGGGTCCAGTCCGGACGTCGCCGCGGCAGGCCGTGAATGGCCAGCGTGGAGAGCCCGAAGCGGCGCGGGCTCATGCGACGAGCAGGGGGTACCGCAGCGCGCCCTCGGGGCGCACCAGCCGGTGCCGGGTCAGCGCCTCGAGGGCATCGCTCGCTCTCGGCTCCGGCCAGCCGAGCGCGTCGGCGAGGTCGCCGGCGCAGCCGCGGCCCAGCCGGTAGAGGCAGGCGAACGCGTCGCGCGCGTCGGGAGAGACCCAGCCGAGAAGCATCGGCTCGCCGCCGGTGATCAACGCCGCGACCGCGAGCCGGTGGTGGGTCAGCACCTGCGCGATCGCGTCGTGCTGGTCGTCGCGCAGCCCGCGGAGCAGCACGAAGCGGGGCTGCGGCAGCGCCTGGGCCAGCAGCAGCTTGGCGACGATCTCCTCGGCGCAACTGAAGTCGAGCAGCTCGATGCCGGAGAAGTCCAGCAGGGCGGTGAGACAATCGGAGCGGGCGAGCGCGTCCTCGATACGGACGCGGACCGCGGCCCCGGTGGGGCGGGTGACGAGATTGCGGTAGGGCGACGACGCCGTCTCGCGGAGCAGGTGACCGATCCGGATCGTCTCGATCATCTGCTCTCGGCCTCCTGGGCGGGGATGGTGATCTGCACCTGGGCTCCGGGAAAGAACGCTAGGTGGTCGGCCAGGGGAAGGTCGTCATCCCACGCCGGGACGATCGAGAGGCGCGCCGTGCCGCTCCGAATCGAGATCTTGCCCTTCCATCGGTCGAGAAACCCCTTGATGCCGGCCAGACCCTGGCCGCGGCCCGGATCGCGGAACCGGCTCACGCCCTGGATCAGTGCCGCCTCGAGCGCGGCGCCGTCGCCCCATCGCTCGCCGAAGCGCTTGGCATGGGTGCTCTCGAGCGACCGGCGGAACCCGACGCCCGCGTCGCTGACGGCGATCACCGCCACCCGCCGTCCCAGCCGGCGCCGGAAAGTATACACCTGCACCGCCACCCAGCCCCCGGTGCCGGCGTGCTCCACAATATTCTGGCACGATTCGGAAAGCGCCATACTGAAGCGCATCGCCGCGTTCCGCTCGAGCCCCAGCTCGCCGTGCAGAATGCGCGATGCGCTCTCGCTGATCTTCTCGACCACCTGGTGCACGTCCTCCATGGCCCTGACCGGGGTGACATCGAGCAGGACGTCGCTCGGCCCGGAGGCCGCGGCCTTGGGCACCCGGCCGTGCAGCTCGAAGAGCTCCGCGGCGTGGCGGAAGAAGCCGATCCGCGCCCAGTAGCGCCTGACCTCGTCGCTGGTAGGCACGGTGAGGAGCGGGCGCTCGCCCTTGGCCTCGGCGATCGCCTGGCCCGCGGTCAGCAGGCCGATCAGGCCGTAGGGCGAGGCCCACTGCGCCGCGCGCGCGTCGACCAGCAGCTTTTCCTCGGGAGGCCACGCGCCGAACCCCGCCGCGAACTGGTCGAAGCTGCGGTCGTCGAAGTGGGTGGGGACCTCGATCACGCGAGTCATGGGGTCACCAGCTCGCCGCGCAGGTGGCGCGACAGGCCGCCGGCTCCGCGGAACGCCGCGTTCCGCGATGCCATGGCGTTGGCGTGACGGAGCGCGGCTTCCACCGTGTCGCCCGCGAAGAGCCGGGCCGCCGCGGCGGCGCCGAAGACGTCGCCGCAGCCGGTGGGATCGAGCGCGTCCACGGCCGGGGCGGGGATGACGGCGGTGCGAAGGGTGGTGGACGGTGGAACGACGAGCGACGGCGGAACGGCGGAACGGCGGAACGGCGGAAGTGGATTCGAGACGGATTCGCGTATGGCCCGCCCTTCCGC
>JACDHV010000359.1 GCA_013820855.1 Gemmatimonadales bacterium
ACCCTGGGGGGCCTAATAGTCGCATCCCAGCCGATGGCCAGCATGCGGTCGATGTCTCCGGTAGGGCATCGGTGAGAGGCGGGAATGGCGGTCACGCGGAGATCTCCTGCGGTTCACAGATCCCACAGCGATAGACGAGGTCGCCAGGCTGACGCCACGGTCGCGGGGGCATGCTGCCATCGACCGTGTGTTGGCATTTCCGCCACCGCTGCAGTTCGTCGCCAAGCAGTGGGTCGTTGTCCGTGTCAGCGCGGCCTGCCAGGTTGCCTGCCCCCCTAAAGGGGGTGGGGCAACCTCCGGCCGGGCTCCCCGACCCTGCCGGGGCAAGGTTGGGCAGGGTCGGTAACGTGCTCTGATCGACCTTACCGGACCCTGCCGGCAGGGTCGCGGTCCGCCAGTGCTTCGCTCCCCGCGCGCCTGGGTCGAAGGTGATCCGGCCGCTCGCCTCGAGTCTCCGAAGCGCGCCGGCCAGGTCTTCCCGGGAGCGCCCGGTGCCCAACGCCAGCTTCCGCAGTTCGGTAGTCGTGAGCGGTTCACGGGTGATCTGTTCTAGGATCCAGGACTCCGCGAGGTCACCATCGGCAGCTCGAAGCGTCCGCGGATGGAAGGTCGCAGAGCGCCATATCCCCGGATTCTCCGGGTCGGTCTCGACGGTGCGCTCCAGGACATAGGGCGCCGGCCGGATCGCGCGGGACAGCTTCAAGCATTCCACCTGAAGCCCGTCGTCTCGGGATTCGATCGCATAGACGGCACGTGCAGCGCCAAACCACGCGCTCGCTCCCCGCACTCGATCGGGCTTCCGTTTGCCCTCGACGGCCTTCCCGAAATGGTGCAGGACGATCACGGTCACCCCTGTGATCACCATCAGCTCTCGGAGGAATCGCAGCAGTGGTCGCTGCGCGACGTTCGAGTCCTCATCTACTCCTGCCAACTCGAACAGCGGGTCCAGAATGACGAGTGTCGCCTCAGTGCGCTTGATCTCGGCCAAGAGATGGCGCTGCCACCGGGGCTCGCTCAGCTGACAGCCACTCAGCGCAAGGATGTGAACGTTCCGGAGCACGACGCCGACATCCCACCGGTGACCCACGGCGATCGCCTCGAGACGGTTGCGAAGCACCTCCGCCGGATCCTCTTCCGATATGACCAAGCTGGTGAGGCCCTCCGCACCCTTCCCAGCGACGATTTTCAGGGCGTAGCTGGTCTTTCCTCCGCCCGGATCGCCCACGAGGAGCGTGAGTTCGTGCGCGGGGATCGCACCGTACTCCAGCCAGCTCACCGGCTCACCAGCTTCGACGTCCAACGCCCGCACGGCCGCTGGCAGTGTTTCTGGGGTTTCTGCCGGGCCCGCTTGGCTGGCCTGGGGGGCGACAGCCACCTCTCGGAAGTCTGACAGGCGGTGGCCGGCGGCGAGATGGTCTGCGGCATCCTTTCCGGCCGCGGCCTCTACAACGCGCACCGAAGCGGCGATGCCCGCCAGGCTCTGGCGGACTTCTTCGGCGTGCTGGTAGCCGGGCCGGTCCCGATCAGCAACCACCACTACGTGAGCGCCCCGGAGTGCCTCGCTGTACTCGGCTCGCCATTTCCCGGCGCCGCCCGGATTGGTCGTGGCGACTGCCCCCGCCTGGACGAGGGCCGCGACATCCTTCTCCCCTTCGACTACGTAAATCGTCCCGCCGGCAGCAGCGGCGCGCAGGATATCGGGCAGGCGGTACAGGACCCGCCTGGTCGTCCCGAGCTTCCACGTGTATCCGGAGCGGCTCGTCGGATCCGGCTTCCGCTGCATGAACTGCTTGCCTGCCGTGCGGCATACCTCGAAGAGCGTCTCACCGAGCTCGTCTGCGTAGGCATATACCGCGATCGCTGGGCCGCGAGGCGTCCAGGCCGGATCGCTTCTCGAGGTCTCGCCAGAGAGCTCGGCCCACGAGAGCCCGGCTGCCGCGACAACAGCCTCGGAGGAGCACCCGGCGTGACAATGCAGGAGGATTTTTCCATTCTGGCCGATTGCAACCGAGAGGCTGGGATTCGCATCCTCGTGCGCCGGGCAATGCACGTCGCGGCCACGGCGTCCAGACCTGCGCAAGTCGGCAATCACTTCGCCGAGTCGCTCGACGGCTGTG
>JACDHV010000021.1 GCA_013820855.1 Gemmatimonadales bacterium
GATCCCGGATCCTCCGCGGAAGCGCTTCCGCGACCTCGGATGAGCGGCCGCATCGTGGTGATCGGCGGTGGAGAGCACGCGCGGGTGGTCATGGAGACCGTGCGTGCCGGCTCCACCGCGGGGGAGCTGCTGGGCTTCGTGGATCCGGAGGCCTGCGAGGAGACCAGCGGTCGGTTCGGTGTGCGCAGGCTCGGCGGAGAGGATGCGCTCGGCGGCTATCCCGGCGCGCTCGGTCTGCTTGGCTTCGCGGCGCTGGAGACCAGGAGCAGGCGGGAGGAAGCGGTGCGCCGGCTGACGACGCTGCTGGGCGGGTGGGCGGTAGTGGTGCACCCCGCGGCCTGGGTCTCGCCGACGGCGACACTGGGGGAGGGTACGGTGATCATGGCGGGAGCGGTGGTGCAGACGGGGGCGCGGATCGGCGCGCATTGCGTGATCAACACCGGGGCGATCGTCGAGCACGACGTGGTGCTCGGCGACCACGCTCAGCTCGCTCCCGGTGCCACCCTCGGTGGGGCGGTGCGGGTCGGCCCGTCCGCCTACATCGGGCTCGGCGCCGCGGTGCGCGACCACACCAGCGTCGGCGCCGGCGCGACGGTCGGCATGGGTGCCGTGGTCGTTCGGGATGTTCCCAATGGCGCGCGAGTCATGGGAGTGCCCGCGCGGTGACCGCCCACTCCGGCAAGGTGGACGTCACCCGGCTCACGGTGCCGTCGGGCTCCACGGTTCTCGGGGCCTTGCAGGCGATCGAGGCCGGAGGGGAGGCGATCACCTTCGTAGTGGACGACGACTCGCAGGTGATCGGATGCCTGACCGACGGCGACATCCGCCGGGCGATCCTGCGGGGTGCATCGCTGGAGGACCGGGTACTGCCGGAGGTCATGCGGCGGGACTTCACGGCTGTCACGCCGCAGGACGGGCGCGCGGAGGTGCTCGATCTCATGCGCGCCCGCCGGATCGAGCGCATACCGGTACTCGGCGCCGACCGCCGGCTCATCGGCCTGCACACGATCCGGCAGCTGGTGTCCATGGCCGAGCGGCCCAACCGGGTTGTGATCCTCGCGGGCGGGAAGGGCACCCGGCTGCATCCGATCACCGAGCAGGTGCCCAAGCCGATGGTGACCGTCGCCGGCCGGCCGATTCTCGAGCGGCTCATCCTTCATCTCATGAGCTGTGGCCTCCGCCGCTTCACCATCTCGATCAACTATCTGGGCCACCTGATCGAGGGTCATTTCGGCGACGGGTCGCACCTGGGCTGCGAGATCGACTACCTCCGCGAGTCGGAGCCGCTCGGCACCGGCGGCCCGCTTTCGCTGCTGCCGCCCCAGCCGCTTCCCGTGGTGGTGCTCAACGGCGACCTCGTCACCCAGTGCGACGTGGGCGACCTGCTCGACTTCAACGAGCGAGGGGGCTACACGGCCACCCTGGGCATCCGCCCGTACACGGTGGAGGTGCCCTTCGGCGTGGCGGAGGTGGAAGGCGGCCGACTGCTGGCGCTGCGCGAGAAGCCCAGCGAGCGGACGCTGATCAACGCCGGCATCTACGTGCTCTCTCCGGCGGCGGTGGCATGCGTGCCTGCCGGCCGGGCCTATCCGATCACCGCGCTGTTCGAGACGCTCCTGGCCGAGGGAAAGCCGGTGGGTGCGCACGTGCTCGAAGCCGAGTGGCTCGACGTGGGCCGCCACGACGAGCTGCGCCGGGCGCGCGGGGCGCTCTAGGGGGTGAGACCCTCCGGGGTCGGGACCGCGCTCCGGAAGCTGCTCGGCGCCTCCGCCGTCTACGGGCTCGGCAGCGTCCTGGTGCGCGGTCTGGCCTTCCTCCTCCTCCCGTTGTACACCCGCTATCTGAGTCCGGCGGAGTACGGCCTCGTGGCGCTCACCGTCACGTGTACCGTGGTGCTCGGCATGCTGTATCCCCTCGGACTTCGTGGCGCGATCTCCCGGACCTACTACGAGAGCGGCACGGTAGAGGAGCGGAAGGAGCGGGTGGGCACGCTGTGGATCGCGATGGTCCTGTCCGCGACGCTGATGGCGCTCGTCTTCGACCGGGTCGGGCCCGCGCTGGCCGCCGCGCTCCTTCCCGACGTCCCCTTCCATCCCTACCTGCGTCTCGCCGTCTGGACCGCCTTTCTCGGCGTGCTGGGTCTCGCGCCTCTGGTCCTGCTCCAGGCGCGGGAGCGGGCGCTCGCCTTCGTGCTCCTCACGCTCGGCGCGGCGCTCTCCACGACGGCGATCATCGTGTGGCTCGTGGTGCGGGGCGGCGGCGCGCGAGGGTATCTGCAGGGCGCGCTCATCGGCGCGGCGCTGGCCGCCGTTCCGTATATCGCGCTCACGTTGCGGGAGATCCGGCCGGTGTTTCGCCTGAGCATCCTGATGCCGGCGCTGGCCTTCAGCCTTCCCCTGGTGCCGCACGCACTGGCGGGCTGGGCGCTCGAGATGTCGGACCGGGCGATCCTCACCCGGTTTCTCCCGCTGCACGACGTCGGCATCTACTCGATCGGCTACCAGCTCGGCGCGGCCATGGGGCTGGTGACCACGGCCTTCAACGCGGCATGGGTCCCCTTTCTCTTCGGCACCCTGAAGGAAGAAGGCGAGGCGGCCCACCCCAAGGTGGCACGCCTGGTGACGTACTTCGCCATGGCGCTCTGCTTCCTCGGCCTCGGCTGGTCGCTGCTGGTGGAGCATGCCATCATCATCATCGCCGCTCCCGAGTACCGGGACGCCTACCGAATCACTCCCTGGGTGGTGGGCGCATACGTGTTCGGGGGACTCTACCTGGTGCCCACGAACCTGCTCTTCTGGCGCCGGCGGACCCGGGTCATTCCGCTGGTGACGGTCGTGGCCGGCGCGGCCAACATCGGACTCAACCTGTGGCTGGTGCCCCGCTACGGGGCCATCGCCGCGGCCTGGGCGACCCTGGCCGCCTACGGCATGCTGCTGGTTCTCACCTGGTGGAGCGCGGAGCGGCTCCATCCCTTCCCCTACGAATATCGGCGGCTGGGGTTGATGGCGGGGCTCGCCCTTGCTCTCTTTCTGACCGGCACGTTCCTCCCGTTTCCAAGCACTACACTCGAAGTCGGCGGGCGTGTGCTCCTGTGGCTCGCCTTCCCGTTTGGTCTCGTCCTTCTGGGGACCATCGACCGAACGGAGCTGGCCGTCCTGGCCCGTCTGCTCCGCGGCCGCACCGAGCGGCCCGCGGAGCAGACGGGCACGATCCGCTGACCGCACACCACGGTGCCCGATGGACAGACGAGGATTTCTCGGGTTCGCAGCCGGCTCGGCCTTAGATGATGGATTGGCGGGAGCGGAGCGAATATCCCCGCCGGCTGGAGGCCGCGCCACCCGCAGCACCACGGAGTATCTCGCGAACAACGCGGTCTTCAACGTGCTCGACTTCGGCGCCCGCCGGGACGGGTCGGATGACGGGCCGGCGATCAGGCGGGCGCTGGACGCCGCGACCGCGGCCAACGGGGCACTGATCTTTCCGTCGGGGACCTACAGCTACGCCGACTCCCCGAACTTCGCGCGGGACGACCTGGAGATTCTGGGCCAGGGTCGGGTGACGCTCCGGCATACGGGCCGCGGAGTCGGGTTTCTGGTGGACGGGTGGGTCCGGCGGCCGGGTCGCAAGGTCTGGAACATGCGGATCGAGAACCTGTGCCTGGAGGGGAACGCCGAGACGTCGGTAGGGTTCTTCTTTCGCTCGGTGCACCACGGGCGCTTCACGCGCCTGCGGGTCATCGGCGGTGCTCCGACAGGCGAGGGGTTTCGAACAGAGTTCTTCATCGCCAACTACTGCGAGAGCTGGGGCGTGACGGCCAACGAGCGGGTCGTCGGGACGCTGCCCGGCACCGGCATCGCGCTCACGTCGCTCGCCGCCCCCCGAGAATCCTACTCGACGGTGGACTGCACCCTGGTGAACTGCATCGTGGAGGGCTGTGCCGACGTCGGCCTGCACCTCGACCGCGCCCAGAACAACATGATCCGCGGAGGCACGCTCGAGGATCTCCAGACCGGCACCGGGCTGGTGGTGGGCGAGGCGGCGAGCGGCAACGTGGTGGATGGCGTGTTCCTGGAGTCCAACAGACTCCACGTCGACTGTCGCGGCCCGCAGAACCAGTTCATCGCCCTTTCCGCCATGAAGGGGCTCTGCCGATTCCACGGCCGCGCGGATTTCACGCGCATGATCGGGGGCCGCTTCGCGAACCTGTCGATCGAGGAGGGCGTGCGCGACGTCAAGCTGCTGGGAATCGCCGTGCAGCGGATCGCCGACCGGGGTACCCGCACGCAGCGGCTGGGCTGCCACGATACCGCCGCGGATCGGCCCATCCCCGACCACGATGGGGCCATTCGAGCGAACCGGTGGCAGGCGGCGACGCTTGCGGTCCCCTGGGCGAACGCGGGCGGCGACGCGACCCCCGCCGGGTTCATGCGTGACGGCGACGGATCCCTTCGGCTGCGAGGGCGGCTCACGCGCGCCCCCGGCACGGCGATCAAGGGCGCACTCCCACTCGTGATCTTCACCTTGCCGGAGGGATATCGCCCGGCGTACCGGCACCGGCTTCCGGTGCTCTCGCGTGGCAGGCTCGGCGTTCTCGAGGTCGAGGTGAGCGGGAAAGTGGTTCTGGTGCAGGGGGCTCCGGAGGACCTGTCACTGGACGGAATCGTTATCATGGAAGAGCCGCCGGCATGATGCGGCGCCGCGGGGCGTGACCGCGAGCAGCCTCATGGAATCCCTGAAGGAACGATTCCGCCGGATGGGACTGCGGCGACCGGTCGTGCCGACGGTGGTCGCCCTTGGCCGCAGGTGGATGCAGCGCCGGCTGCCCGGACGGTACCCACGGTACGGTGAAGCCGAACTGAGCGCCGCGCTCGAACGGGTGGGCGCTCACCCTGGCGCGACCCTGTTCCTGCACTCGGCCTGGGATGAGTTCTACAACTTCGACGGCACCCAACTGGATCTGGTGGGAGTGCTGCAGCGCCTGGTAGGCCCCGAGGGGACCATCGCGATGCCCGCCTATCCCCTGCGGCCCGGCACCGAGGTCTTCGATGTCCGGCGGACACTCACCGGTGCAGGGCTCATTCCGGAGATGTTCCGGCGGATGCCCGGTACCCGCCGGAGCATCAATCCGATCCATTCCGTCGTAGCCCTGGGGCCGAATGCCGACTTCCTCGTGCGGGATCATCACCGTTCGGAGACGCCATGGGATCAGCACTCGCCCTACGCGCGCCTCTCCGATGTGGGTGCCGTGCTGGTTTGCATGGGCCTGCCGCGGTCCTTCGGTTTCGCGACGGCGCAGCATTGCCCCGAGAGTCTGCTGTACCACGAGATTCCGTATTTTCGGCGGGTGTTCGGCGATCCCATCGCGTACCGATATCGCGACGAGTCCGGGTGCGAGGGCACCCTTCGCACCCGCCGGCGTACCGGGCGCTTCCGGATAAGCCGCGTCCGCGACTACATCGATCCCGATCGGGTCCGGGTCATCCACGTGTCGAACCTGCGGATCCAGGGTGTCGATGCAAGGTATCTCATCCAACGACTGGTGGAGCTCGCTCGGCAGGGTATTACGCAGTACTACTGGCCCGTTCCCTACCGGCATCTGTTCCGGCCCGATGGCTCCAGGCGATGATCAGTGGCTTCGGGCAATGACGATCAGCTCGTTGCCTCCCGCACGGCTCCATGATCGGCGGATGAGGGGGTACAGCAGGTAATAGGGAGCGAGGAGCAGGTGATCGTGGGCTGTTTCTGGGTAGGCGTATCGGTACGCTCTCGGCTTCAGCCCGCACAGCTTGCGGGAGACGTTCAGCGCTCTCCGCAACGAGAACATCTGGGGAATGCTCCGGTGGTGATAGTCCCTGGCGAAGACGTCGGCCACCGCAAAGTCATGTCTCTCCAGGAGCAGCGAGAGGTTCGACCGATTGTAGAAGTACAGGTGATCGGGAGGCGCCGCCCACGGCCAGTACTTGCCCTGTAGGCGCGAGCTCAGCGAGTCCATGTTGGGTACGGCCAGGAACAGCATTCCGCCCGGCCGGAGCATCTGCCTGATCTGTAGGAGGATTGCCTCCGGGTCGAGCACATGCTCGAACACGTGCTCCATGTAGATCAGGTCGAACGCGGCACGCCCGAAGTGATCGGTATAGCGGTTGCCCTCCACGTGGACGATGCGGCCCAGCAACGACTCCGAGCTCATGGCGGCGTACTCTTTCGTCACCTCGGTTCCGGTCGCGCGGTGCCCGCGTGAGTTGGCGAACTGAACGAAATACCCGAACCCGGAACCGATCTCGAGGATGTCGAGCGCCGGTTTCCCGAGGATGGCCGCCACCCTGGAAAGAACGCTGTCGAAGAAATCCCGCTTCGGGTTGTTGCGCTGTGCCATGAACCCGGCGACCAGGTCCTTGCGCAGCCGTCGCTTCTCTTCTCCCGTCCGGGTGGCGTTGTAGTGCGCCTCCACCTGTGCGATGTCGGGCAGGGGATGAACTCTCACGAACCCGCACGCCTCACACCGGAACAGGCGGTATCCGTTGACGGTCCGCAGATACCGGAACGAGTCGGTGCCGCAACAGAGGCATGCGGGCTCAGGTGTCATCTTGGATCGAGGCCACGGCTGTCAGGCGCGGCGAGCTCCCGCAGCGCGGCCAGGCAGTGTTCCTCGATTCGGGGATTCACCGGACCCACGAGCGCGAAGGGACGCAGGAACCAGCTCGCCTCATAGCCGCCCTCCTCCAGCATCCGTGCCGTCGGCAGATATCCATAGACCTCGTCGATGTAGCCGACCGGTATGGTGGTGCCGCCGCCGAACGCGCTGCTCACCAGCGCGCCGTACTCCGCGACCACCTCGGCCGAGATCCCCACGACGTTCAGACCGTCGCCGAGCATCACGCGATGGAACGTCACCTGCCGCTCGTCGGACACGCCCAGTACGAACTGGCCGAGCGGCCTGGTGACGCGGCGGCAGCAGATGGGCCCCCTCACCGACCGTCTGGCCGGACGAGTGGCGATGTCGACGACTGCCGCCGCCAGTGAGTCCGCCCACTGTTCCCACTGGCCGCTGACGAAGCGCCCGAATCGCGGGCCAAGCAGGAGGCGTTTGGCCCAGCTGCCAATCGAGGTGGAACGGTCCAACTCGCGCGGGCGGATGTCGCCCGCGAAACCTTGCCAGAACAGCACCGGCAGATCGGGCCCGAGCGCCCCGCGCAGGCCGCGGCGCACCCGTCCGGGAAAGTCCGCGCTGACCTCGAGCGGACGAGGAAAGCTGACCGGGTGACAGGCGTAGTTCCAGATCGCCGCGAGAGGCCGGCCATCCGGACGCGAGACGCGGAGCAGGTGAACGGTTTCGTCACGCGGACCGGAGAGATTCGGGGCGGCCACGACGGCGCCCACCAGGGGTCCTCTGCGGCTAAGATGCCAGCGTGCGCGCATGCGCCGATTGACCGCGTGGTCCGCCTGCCCCTGGAGATACTCGATCGTGACCGCCGCGAAGGGTCCCTCGAGCAGCCGTGAAATCATGGTGGACACCCGTTCGCAGACCTGCTCGAGGTAGCGCGCGTCCATTACGCCGAGGCGCGGGCGGCGATCATCGGTCGCCGGCGCGAAATGGGTGTGGCTGCCGGCGAAGAACAGGGACTCGTCGGGGACGGCAGCACCCAACCGATCCATCACGCCGGCCCGCAGCTCCTGTCCGACGAACATGAGGTCGGCGCTCACGAACACGATCGGGGAGCCGTCCTGCTTCAGCACGAGGGCGTTGGCCTCCAGTCGGTCCGCGACGCTCTGAAACACGCCGGTACGGACCTCGGAACCGGCCAGCGGCACCGGCGTCTCCGGCGTGATGTCCGCCGTGCCTGCGCTCGCGGAGGTGAGCTTCATCGGGAAGGAGACTCGGGCGGCGCGAAGGTGGTTGATGTACGTGGGCCGGCCGAACAATGACGCGGACGCGTAGGACGGTCAAGCATTGCGGCAGACTTGTTGGCCGGGCTGGCCGTCGCTCATCTTCCACCTGCCTGGACTAATCATATGGGTGACGGCCCCCCCAGCGAGGTGATTCGGGAGTGACGCGAAGCGAGTTCATCGAAAAGCTGGAGCACATCGAGAGAGGGTTTCCGGTGACCCGATGGACCGTGCGCGGGCTCCGGGTCTGGCCTCTTGTGCGTCTTTCGCTGTATTCCAGCACCTTTCACTCGGGGTCTCCTCGCCACGGGCTCGGCGCCGCGTGGCATCAGCGGGTGTGGAACGTGGCCGGCGGCCTCTCGAGATGGGCGCGAGCGTACTTGCTCGATCACGGGGCCAACCGCCGCCCCACGGAGCCTTCGGATGCGGTCTTCCTGACCTACTCCACGGGCCGGCGCCCGCTGCTGGCGGGGAAGCGCTACGACGTCCGGGCCGGTCCATTCATCGAGCTGCTGAGGGGGCTCGGCGCCAGGTCCCTGATCTGGGAGATGAGCCCCTTCGGCGATTACAACACCCCCCGCTACACGCCATCGTTCCTGCTCCAGCCCCACCTCGTCTCGCTCCGGGCGGCCTGCCAGCTCCTGCCGCTGGGTGAGGACGACGTCCGGCTGGAACGATATGACGAGTTCGTGGCCAGGGTCACCGAGGCAGGACTGCGTTTCGCGCACGCGGACGTCGGGCGTATCCGCCGAGACGTGCTCTTCCTTCGGCGCCTGGCCGACCGCTTCCGCCGGTGGCTCGGGCGCTCCCGCCCGCGCCTGGGATTCGTGGCCAATACCGGACTGCCGGAACAGGCGTTCTGTCTCGCCTGCCGCGAGCTGGGCATCACGTCGGTGGAGCTGCAGCACGGCGTGCAGGGCGACCTCCACCCCAGTTATGGGTCCTGGTTCGCCGTCCCGGAGGAGGGTTGGGGCACCCGCGCCCGAATCTTCTGGAACTGGGACGAGGAGAGTGCCGCGGCCATCAACCGCTGGGCCCTGCGCGCGCCCGACAGGCACGCCGCCGTAGTCGGGGGAGACCCCTGGCGGGAGATGTGGATGAACGACGACAGCGACCTGGTTCGGCGCAGCTTCGACCTGATCGAGAACCGCAAGCGAGCCGCCGGCGGCGATCGCCACATCCTCGTCACGCTCAGCTCCCAGGGCGACGCCGTTCCCTCTGCCGTTCTGGAAGCCGTCCGCCGGTCGCCTCCCGACTGGCGCTACTGGTTTCGCCTGCACCAGGTAGACCAATCCGCGCGGCGGGTCGAGGCGGCCCGCCTCCTCGCCCCGTTGGGTGTGGACCTCGGGTTGATGGAGTTCGCGACCGAAGCGCCGCTCCACGCGCTGCTCCGGCGCCTGGACTGCCACCTGACGGTGAGCCTCTCGACCGTCGTCGCCGAGGCAGCAGCGCACGGGCTTCCTTCGGTCGCCTGCGGCGAGGAGGCGGCGGCTTTCTTCCGTGTGGAGCTGTCGGCCGGGCTGCTGACGGTGGCGAGCACGCCGGCCGAGATTCTGGCGGCGCTGCACCGGTTTCTGGGGCAGGGGCGGCGGCGGCTGACCCCTGGCACCTCGAAGGCGTCGGCCGTGCTGCAGCGGCTGCTCGACGGCAATCCGGTAACCGCGGCGCCCGTCGTCCACCCCGGGGTGTGAGCTACGCTTCCGAGTGGTAAGCGGTTACACTGCATGCGCATATGATCGCTCGCCCTCTCCGGGTTCTCTATGTCATGCACAGTGGAAGTCCGGCCGGATCGGCCGAAAGTCTGTGCGTGCTGCTCGAGCACTTCCCGGCGAATACCGTGAGCGCCACGGTGCTCTGTCCGGACGGCGAGGTGCTCCCGCGACTCGAAAAGCTGGGTGCCACGGTGCGAATCGTTCCTGGCGTCTCGATGTTCCACAGCATGGAAGGGGTTCCGCTCCGGGGCCTTCGGCTGCTGGAACTGGGGCGCACGATCTGGATGATGCGCTACGGGAATCAAATCCGCGCCGCGATTCGTGAGACCCAGCCCGACGTCGTGCACCTCAATGAGCGGGGCATGCTGCATGCGGCCCGGATCGCGCACGAAGAGGGGGTGCCGGTCGTGCTTCACGCCCGAAGTGTCGCCGAGCGGCGGGAGAATTGGGTGCGGCGGCTCTCCACACGAGCGATCCGGCGTCACGTGTCGCGCGTCGTCGCCATCGACGAGAGCGTCCGCGCCTCGCTGGACGGGATTCCAAATTTGGAGGTCATCTATAATCCGATCGACGAGCGCACGTTCACCGGTGCCGCCGCCGCGCCCGCGCGCCCGGCGCGGGCGGCGAACTCGTCGATCCGGGTGACCTATCTGACGGGCCTCCAGGAGTTCAAGGGCATTCGTGAGCTGCTCGACAGCGCGTTGCTCCTGCGCAATCGAGCGGACCTGGTGTTCCAGATCGCCGGGTCGAACAGCCGGCCCGAGGCGTTCCATCGCTCGCTGCGCGGCCGATTCCTTCATCTGTTCGGCTTCGCCCCGGATATCGAATCCGAAGTTCGTCGGTGGATTGCGAGCCATCGATTGGAGGACACGGTCAAGCTCCTCGGCCGAGTCGAGCCGGACGCCGTCCTCGCGGAGACCGACATTCTGGTGTTCCCCAGTTGGCTGGATGGTCCGGGCCGGAGCGTCTTCGAGGCGGGCGCGCGGGGCATTCCCGCCATCGTGGCGCTCCGGCACCGGGTCGAGGACGTGGTGGTCGATGGGGAGACGGGCCTGATCGTTCCCGAGCGGGACCCGCACTCTCTGGCGCAGGCAATTTTTCGGCTGGCGGACGACGGCGACCTCCGGCACCGGCTGGGCCGGAACGCCCGGACGCGGTATCGCCGGCAGTTCGCCGCTCGAGCGGTCGCGGACCGGATGCTCGCGCTCTATCGCGCGCTCGTGAGCGAGCGTACTCTCACGGATCGCGAAGATCGACCTCGACCCGCGAGCCACGAGATGCCCTCCGCGACCGGGAGCTCCACGTGAGCGCCGCCGGCTCCAATCGGAAGGGGATCGTGCTGGCCGGGGGCTCGGGCACCCGGCTCTACCCGGTGACGCGCGCCGTCAGCAAGCAACTGGTGCCGGTGTTCGACAAGCCGATGATCTACTACCCGCTCTCCACGCTCATGCTGAGCGGTATTCGGGAGTTCCTGATCATCACCACCCCCCACGACCGCCCCGCGTTCGAGCACCTGCTGGGCGACGGGTCGCAATGGGGTCTCGAGCTCGCCTATGCGGAGCAGCCTTCGCCTGGTGGTCTGGCGCAGGCGTTCGTGATCGGCCGCGAGTTCGTGGGCGGCGACTCATGCGCCCTGGTCCTGGGCGACAATCTCTTCTATGGACACGACCTGAGCACCACGCTTCAGCGCGCGGGGGCCCGCGGGTCGGGGGCGATGATCTTCGGATATCACGTCCAGAATCCCCAGGCCTACGGGGTGGTCGAGTTCGACGCACAGGGCCGGCCGGTCAGCATCGAGGAGAAGCCCGCCGCCCCCCGCTCGAACTACGCGGTGACCGGCCTCTACTTTTACGACAACCGGGTGCTCGACGTGGCGCGCGAGCTGCGGCCGTCGGCCCGCGGGGAGCTCGAGATCACCGACGTGAACTCCTGGTACCTTCGCCAGGGTCAGCTCGACGTCGAGCTGCTCGGCCGCGGCACCGCGTGGCTCGATACCGGCACCCCCGACGCCCTGCTCCAGGCCAGCCTCTTCGTGCAGACCATCGAGCAGCGCCAGGGACTCAAGATCGCGTGTCCGGAGGAGATCGCCTACCGGATGGGCTATATCGGGGCGACGGACGTCGAGCGCCTGGCCGAGCCGCTGCGGAAGAGTGCCTACGGGGAATACCTGCTCCGGATGGTGCGGGAGGACGCAGGGTGAAACTCATCCAAACCGCCCTCCCGGACGTCGTCGCCGTGGAGCCGGAGGTGCACGGGGACCATCGTGGATTCTTCATGGAAACCTGGCACGCCGAGAGGTTCCGTGAGGCCGGCCTCGATCTCGCGTTCGTGCAGGACAATCACAGTGGCTCCGTGCGCAACACCGTCCGGGGACTTCACTACCAGATCGAGCGGCCACAGGGCAAGCTGATCCGGGCGGTCTCGGGCGAGATCTTCGACGTGGCCGTGGACCTCCGGCGCTCCTCGCCGACCTACGGCCGGTGGGTCGGCACCATCCTCTCGGCGGCCAACCGGCTCCAGCTCTGGATTCCGGAGGGCTTCGCCCACGGCTACTACGTGACCAGCGATGGGGCCGAGGTCGTGTACAAGTGCACTGACTTCTATTTCGCCGAACACGAGCGCGTCCTTCGCTGGGACGATCGGGACATCGGGATTGCCTGGCCACTCGGCTCCCATGCTCCTCTGGTCTCCGCGAAGGATGCCGCCGGTCTCTCGTTCCAGGCGCTTCCCGCGTTCGCATGACGGGTGACCGATGCGGGTGCTGATCGCCGGGGCGGATGGGCAGATAGGACGGGCGCTGATCTCGGGCGCACCCCCACACGCCCAGGTCCGCGCGCTAGGCCGCGCCCGGCTCGACCTCACCCACCCCGCCGAGGTGGCGGGTATCGTACGCGAGATCCGGCCCGACCTCGTGGTGAACGCGGCCGGTTACACCGCGGTGGATCGGGCGGAGACCGAGCCCGAGACGGCCTGCGCCGTCAACCAAGAGGGGACCGGCCACCTCGCCGGTGCCGCGCTCGAGGTCGGGGCAAGGATGATCCACTTCTCCACCGACTACGTCTTCGACGGGAATCAGGGACGTCCGTACCTCCCGGACGATCGAACCAATCCGCTCAACGTCTATGGTATTACGAAGCTCGCGGGCGAGGGGGCAGTGCTGGGCGCGCTCGGTGAGCGCGCCGCAGTGATCCGGACCGCATGGGTCTATGCCGCGGGTGGGCACAACTTCGTGTGCACCATGCTGCGCCTCCTGGGCGAGCGCGAGCGGGTCACGGTGGTGTCCGACCAGATCGGCACCCCGACCTCGGCGGCGTCCGTTGCTCGAGCGGCATGGGCCGTGGCCGACAGCGCCGACCTCCATGGAATCGTGCACTGGACGGACGGCGGCGTGGCGAGCTGGTACGATTTTGCGGTGGCGATCCGGGAGGAGGCGCTGGAAGCGGGCCTGCTGGCGCACGCCGCCGAGGTCCTGCCCATCTCCACCGAAGCGTTCGCCGCTCACGCCCGTCGTCCGCGGTACAGCGTACTGGACTGCTCGGCCACGCAGGGACGGCTCGGGATGGTGCCCGACCACTGGCGCGTGGCGCTGGCGCGCACCCTGCGGGAGCTCGTACATGCCTGACGCGAAGGGCGTACTCGCGATGACGCGGATCGGGCGGGGCGCGCCGGCCGATCTCCTGGTGGGGCTCTACATCGGGCTCGTGCTCATGAACTCGCTGGTCCAGACCTCGATCCCGCGCCGGGCGCTGGTCCTGGTCGGAGTGCTGCTGCTCGCCTACGAGGCGTTCGGCTTTCGGTCCATGAAGTACGAGCAGTACTTCCTCTACGCTCTCGGGGCCTGGATCGCGCTCGGCCTCACCCTGAACGGCGTGATCTTCGGGGAATGGGTGCAGGAGAGCGTCTACCTGCCGGGCAACATCGGCGTGGCCCTCGCGCTCTGCCGCGGCCATGTGGAGCGTCGGACGACCGGCGTCTTGTTCTATGGCGCGGGCGCATACTTCGCGTATCGCCTGGTGACCGTGAGCAGCCCGGGCGCGATCCACCAGATCCTCGTCACCGGGAGTGCCAACGGCATCTCGGCATTCATGATCATGCTGTGTTGCCTGCACTATGCGGTCACCATGGCGAAGGGTGCCCGGATCACGCTGCTGCCCGCCGTCGTCTGTCTCCTGGTGAGCGCGCTGACACTCGGACGCTCCGGCATGGCCGCCGCGGCACTCCTGCTCGCCGGCATCGCGCTGCACGACCTCGTGCGCGAGCACCGGCGCCGGCTGCTGGCGGCCAAGCTCGTGGTCTACGGGGGGGTGGCGCTGGCGGTCGTCGTGCTGGTCCTGCCCAGGCTCGACATGATCTCCTTCGTCTTCGAGCGATTCTCGGCCTTCGGCCTCGGCTCGGAGGGTCGCGACCGAATCTGGGGGGCGTACGGAGAAAGCATGGCCGGCATCGCCACGCTGGTCGGCCATGGGCGCGAGGAGGTATTCGCCGGCTACACCAACGTCCACAACTCCTACATCCTGTGGCACAAGTCCATGGGGGTGATGGCCATCCCCCTCTATGCCCTGGCGGTTCTGTCGCTGGCCCAGGCCGCCGTGCGCGACCGGATGCTTTTCCTGATCATGGCCGTGCTGCTGCTTCGCGCGTTCTTTGACGAGTTGATCCTGCCGTTCCGCCTGCTCGATTTCCTGTTCTTCTATCTGGCCTGCACCATTCTGGTGACCCTCTCGCCCCGACGTGGGGCGTATCCGCTTCCCCGGCCGGCGGTAGTCTGAGTGGGGAGCATGCTCGTGACCGGCGGCGCCGGGTTCATCGGGGCCAATTTCGTCGAGTACTGGCTCGGCGCGCATCCTGGCGATCGCGTCGTCGTGCTCGACGCGCTCACGTACGCGGGCAACCGCGCGAGCCTCCAGGCGGTCGAAGGACGGCCCGGCTTCGAGTTCGTCACGGGAGACATCTGTGACGGCGGACTCGTAGCGACGCTGATCCGCGGGCGCGCGGTCTCGACCATCGTCCACTTCGCCGCGGAATCCCACGTGGACCGGTCAATCGTGGGTCCCGAGGAGTTCCTCCGCACCAACGTGCTGGGCACCCAGTCGCTGCTCCAGGCGGCGAGATCGGTGTGGATGCCGGATGGGAAGGCCCTCGGCCCGGTGCGATTCCACCACATCTCGACCGACGAGGTGTATGGGTCGCTCGGCCCCGCCGATCCGGCCTTCAGCGAGCGCACGCCCTACGCGCCGAACTCGCCCTACGCGGCGAGCAAGGCCGCGTCCGATCACCTGGTGCGCGCCTATCACCACACGTACGGGCTGCCGGTCACGACCAGCAACTGCTCCAACAACTACGGGCCCTACCAGTTTCCCGAGAAACTCATCCCGCTGATGATCGTCAACGCGCTGGAGGGAAAGGCGCTGCCGGTCTACGGCGACGGTGGGAACGTGCGCGACTGGCTGTACGTCACCGACCACTGCCGGGCCATCGAGCGCGTGCTGCTCGAGGGGCGAGTTGGCGAGACGTACAACGTGGGCGGCGGGAACGAGTGGCCGAACGTGGACGTGGTGCACCGGCTCTGCGCCGCGCTCGACACGGCGTTCGCCGCTGACCGGTCGCTCCCGGCGAGATTTCCCGCGTGTCCCGCCGCGAAGGGACGTCCCGTCTCGGAGCTCGTCACCTTCGTGAAGGACCGGCCCGGGCACGACCGCCGCTACGCGGTGGACACGACGAAGGTCGAGCGCGAGCTCGGCGTCACACCCGAGGAAAGCTTCGAGTCGGGCCTCCGCAAGACGGTCGCCTGGTATCTGGAGCACGAAGCGTGGTGGCGCGGCGTGATGGACGGCAGCTACCGCGACTGGGTGCAAGCCCAGTACGGCGACTCGTCGGCCGCGCGGCCCGCCGGCGCTCCCGCTCCGACCGACTGACGGCGCCATGGACGAGCCCGCAACGGCCAGCCTTTCGGTCGGCGTCGTCGTCTACCATTCCGACCTCACGCTGCTCTCCGGGACGCTCGCCTCGCTCGCCGAGTCGATGGCCGGCGCTCGGCGGGAGGGCGGGTTGGGCGAGGTCGAGGTGACCGTGGTGGACAACGGCTCTCCGGACCCCGACGCACTGGACCGGGCGGTCGCCTCCGCGCTGCCGCCGGAGCGGGGCATCGCCGTCGCCATTCGCCGCGGCCACGGCAACGTCGGCTACGGGAGGGGACACAACATCGCCATCGAGGCTTCGGCGATGACCTATCACCTGATCCTGAACCCGGACGCGGTGCTGGAGCCGGCCGCGCTGCGGGAGTCGATCCGCTTTCTTGGCGCGAATGCGGATGTGGGCCTGCTCGCCCCCGACGTTCACGGCAGCGCCGGGGAGCGCCAGTTCCTCTGCCGCCGGTATCCCAGCGTGCTGGTGCTCCTGCTCCGCGGATTCGCTCCTCGATGGCTGAGGCGGCCGTTCGCGACGCTGCTCGACCGCTACGAGCTGCGCGACCGGATGGACGCCGACGTGGTGCGCGACGTGCCCATCGCCAGCGGATGCTTCATGTTCGCGCGCCGGGAGGTTCTCGCGGCGGTCGGCGGGTTCTCACCGGACTACTTCCTGTACTTCGAGGACTACGACTTGAGCATGCGGATACGCCGCAGGTCGAGGATCGCCTACGTGAGCCGGGTCCGGATCGTTCATCATGGTGGCGACGCGGCCAGGAAGGGCGGCACGCACGTCCGGCTGTTCCTGAATTCGGGGCTGCGCTTCTTCCGAACCCACGGCTGGAAGATTGCGTGAGCCGGGGCCGCTCGCCAGGCGAGCGATTCTGGTAACCGGCTCCACCGGCTTCATCGGCCAGCCGCTCTGCCGTGAACTCGTCGAGGCGGGCGCCACGGTGCGCGGCGGGTCGAGGACTGGCGGGCCGCACCCGGTCGCCGGCGTCGAGCGGGTGCGGGTACCCGACCCGCTGGACCGACGCTCGGTGCGAGCTTCGGTCGCGGGCATCGACGCGATCGTGCACCTGGCCGCGCGGGTGCACGTCATGCGCGAGAGCGCGGCCGACCCGCTCGCCGAGTTCCGACGGGCGAACGTCGAGGCCACGGCAATTCTCGTCGAGGAGGCCGCGGCGGCCGGCGTGCGGGAGATCGTGCTCGCCAGCACGGTGAAGGCGGTCGGCGAGGGGAACTCCGCCGCGTGGACCGAGGAGGTCGTGCCGGCGCCGACTGACCCCTACGGCATCAGCAAGCTCGAGGCGGAGTTCGTCGTGCGCGATGCGGCGCAACGCTACGGCATGCAGACCTGCGCCCTGCGGCTTCCCGTGGTCTACGGCCCCGGCGTCAAGGGGAACATGCTCCGGCTCTTCGCGCTGGTGGATCGCGGCGTCCCGCTCCCATTCGGCTCCGTGGCCAACAGCCGCAGCCTGCTCTACGTGGGCAACCTCGTGGCGGCCCTTCACTCGGTCCTCGAGCATCCCCCCGATGGCGCCGAAACCTTCTTCGTGAGCGACGGGCGCGATCTGTCGCTCGCGACCCTCATCCGCATGATCGGCGAAGCGCTCGGCAGGCCAGCCCGACTCCTGCCGGTACCACCGCGGCTCCTGGAGCTGGCGCTTCCGCGGGCCGAGAGCGTTCGCCTGATCGGATCCCTGACGGTGAACGGCTCCAGGCTCTCCCGCCGCACCGGCTACCGCGCTCCGCACCCGGTAGAGCAAGGCCTGCGGGCCACGGCCGAGTGGTACCGGAGCACGCCAGGCGGCAGGTCGGCACGATGATCGGCACGCTGGCCGCGCTCTTCGGCGCTGCGCTTGCGTCTTGGCTCCTCACCGGGCTCGTGCGCCGGTACGCCCTTCGCTCGGCGCTGCTGGACGTTCCCAATGAGAGGAGCTTGCACCGGGCGCCTACCCCTCGCGGGGGTGGCCTCGCCATCGCCGTGGTGACGCTCGGCGGCCTGGCGATCGCCGCGCTGTTCTCGAGCATTCCCTCCCGAGTCGCATGGGCTCTGGGCGTCGGCGGTGCCCTGGTCGCGGTGGTCGGCTGGCTGGATGATCGCCGGGGCGTGAGGGCCCGAACTCGCGCGGTGGTACACGCCGCCGCGGCCTGCTGGGCGGCCTACTGGATCTGGGGTGAGCTCACGCTGGGCGCGGCCGCCGGGGTGGTGTGCATCGTCTGGGCGATCAACCTCTACAACTTCATGGACGGCATTGACGGCCTCGCCGGGGCGGAGGCGGCCTCGGTTGGGATCATCGCCGGCGTGCTGCTCATGATGGGGGGCCGCGACGATCTGGCGCTGGTGGCGTTCGTGGTCGCCGCGGCCGCGACCGGATTCCTGGGATGGAACTGGCCCCCCGCCCGGATTTTCATGGGAGACGTCGGCTCGGGCTTCCTCGGCTTCATCTTCGGCGCTCTGGCTCTGTTCGCCGGCCGCTCGGGCGCGCTCCCGCTCGCTCTCGCCCTGATGCTCGCGGGAGTCTTCGCGCTCGACGCCACCGTCACCTTGCTGCGCCGGATGGCACGGGGAGAGCACTGGTATCAGGCCCACCGCTCGCATGCGTACCAGCGGCTGGTGCAGGCGGGAGCCAGGCACGCGCAGGTCACGACCGGTGTTCTGGCGGTGAACCTGGTGCTCGGAGCGCTCGCCTGGCTGGCGCAATCCGGCCGTATTCCGATGCAGGCCGCCGTGCTTGCGGGGATCGTCGTGCTCACGGTACTCTACCTTGCCATCGAGCGGCGCCGGCCGATGTTCCCCGGCGTCCCCGGCCCTACACTTCCATGATCACGCCGCGAAGGATCGCCATGCCAGTGCAGGGCAGCAGGGCCGGGCTTCGATGACGCCCGATACTCAGGGCACGCTCGAGCGCCGGTCGGACGCGGGGTCGGAGATCTCCCTGATCCGGCTCATCAACATCGTCCTGGCCCACCGCACGCTGGTGGTCGGCTGTTCGCTCGTGCTCTTCGTGCTCGTCGTGGCCATCACCCTGGCACTGCCCCGCACCTACACGGTCGCCTCCTCCTTCACTCCCCAGTCCGAGCGTCTCGCGTCCAACCTGGCCGGCATCGCCGCCCAGTTCGGTGTCCCCCTGCCCGCGGCGGACGCAGGGGCCAGCCCCGACTTCTACATCGAGCTGCTCGAGTCCCGGCGTATCCTCGGCGAGACGATCAAGACGCGGTACACGTTTCCAACCGACACGGGAGAGGTCAGCGGGACGCTGGTGGACATCTTCGAGATCGAAGCCGAGTCCGAGGGGGAGCGCCACGAGATGGCGCTGCGACGGCTCCGGGGCATGATCAGCGCGGAGCTCGACCGCCCGAGCGGCGTGGTGACCTTCGAGGTCGAGACGCTGAACCCGCACCTGTCCGCCAGAGTGGCGGAGCGGCTCCTCGACCTGCTCAACCGGTTCAACCTCGAGACCAGGCAGTCGCAGGCCTCCGCCGAACGGCGCTTCACCGAGAGCCGTCTCGCGGAGGCGAGGGAGGAGCTGCTCGAGGTGGAGAACCGGCTCCAGTCGTTTCTCGAGGTCAACCGCGATCTCGGCAACTCACCGCTGCTGCGATTCCGGCAGGAGCGCCTGGAGCGGGAGGTCAGCGTCAGGCAGGCGGTGGTAAGCGCGCTGTCGCAAGGCTACGAGCAGGCCAGGATTGACGAGGTCCGTGACATCCCGGTCATCACCATCGTCGAAGCCCCCGAGGCGCCGGCCCTGCCCGACTCCCGAATGCTGCTGCTTCGGGGCGTCCTGGCGCTGGTCGCCGGTGCTCTGCTGGGGTCGCTGCTGGCGTTCTTCCTTGCCTTCGTCCGGGCGAGTCGGACCGATACGGCGGACGAGCTGGACGAGTTCCGCCAGTTGAAGCGAGCGACGGCTTGGGACATCCGGCGCCCCTGGCGGTTGCTCGGTTTCGGCCGGGGGTAGCCGACCTCGGCAGGGCTCTACCCGCAGCACCCACTCCTCCTGCTCGACCCCACCATCATATCTCGTGGCCCTGCGCCCATCCGGGCACAGAGGTTGCACTTACGGCATTTTGGCAGTGCTCGACACTCATCCGCGGCCCGCATTATTGGGCAGCCAGAAAGCGCGTCGAAGCCGTAGCCGAGGGGCTGCCGTCACGCGGACATGCTGGTGTGGGTCCGTAACATACGGAATGACCGAGGGGCGGTCCCCGTCACAGCGGGAGCGCTCACCACTATCAAGATTTGCACGGGCCGGGCGGGCGAGCGCAGCGAGTTGCCCGGAGATGACATCACTGTCGCGAAACGACGCGAGTTGCCGGTCCCCCACCAACCGGATGGCGGAATGACATTTGACCTGTCTACTAACTCCTTCACTGGTAACAGCTTGACCTATTGGTTCAGCCTCGCTATCCGTTGAAATCACAATGAGCCTTCGCCTGCCGCGGGATCTGCGGAATCGCCACCTCTTCATGCTCGACGCCGTCCTGCTCGGGCTCTGCACCCTGGTAGCGTATGTGGTTCGATTCGAAGGCTTTGACTGGGGTCCGGCCCATCTCCATACGGCGATCGCCTACATAGCCGTCACGGTACCCCTCAAGCTCGGAGTGCTGCTGTACGTCGGCCTGTACCGGCGGCTTTGGCGCTTCGCCGGCGTCGCCGAGCTGGAGCACATCCTCGTCGCGACCGCCATCTCGGCGTCCATCGCCGGCCTGGTCGGCGCGGCGCTCCTGCCGGGTTTGGGGATCACGCCTTACCGGGTGCCGCTCTCCGTGCTGTTCATCGACGCCTGCCTCAGCGCCGGTGCGGTCGCGCTGCCGAGGCTCTTCATCCGGCTTCTCGGCCGCCGCACCCAGTGGCGCCGGCTCGAGACCGCCAGACGCGTGCTCATCGTGGGCGCGGGCGCGGCCGGTGAGATCATCGTGAAGGAGCTGCTCAGTCACCCGCAGCTCGGCCTCAATCCGGTCGGCTTCGTGGACGACGACCGGAGCAAGCACGGCCACCGGCTGGCCGATCTCCCGGTGCTCGGCTCCCTGGCGTCCATCAAGGACCTGGTGCTTCGGTACGACGTGGAAGAGGTGATCATCGCGATGCCGCGCGCGACCGGCGCGGTGGTGCGCCAGGTGGTGAAGGCCGCGATGGAAGCGGGCGTGCAGACCCGCACCGTGCCCGGCATCTTCGACATCATCTCCGGCCGGGTGGCGGTCGCCTCGCTCCGCGAGGTCGAGATCCAGGACCTGCTCCGGCGCGAGCCGATCCAGACCGACCTCGAGCAGGTCCGCGTGCTGGCCACGGGCGAGACCGTGCTGGTGACCGGCGCCGGCGGCTCCATCGGCAGCGAGTTGTGCCGCCAGCTGGCCCGGCTCGAGCCGGCGCAGGTGCTGGTGATGGGCCACGGCGAGAACTCCATCTTCGACGTTATGGCGGAGCTGGCCGAGCGGTACCCGCACCTCGACGCGGTGCCGATCATCGGCGACGTGCGCGATCGCGAGCGGATGCGCCGCGTCTTCGAGCGCTACCGGCCCTACGCCGTCTTCCATGCCGCGGCCCACAAGCACGTGCCGTTGATGGAAGAGAACGTGTGCGAGGCGATCACCAACAACGTGCTCGGCACCAGGAACGTGGCGGAGCTGTCGGCGGAGTACGGGGCCGAGCACTTCGTGCTGATCTCGACCGACAAGGCGGTCCGGCCCACTAACGTCATGGGGGCGACCAAGCGGGTGTGCGAGCAGATCGTGCAGGAAGTCGCGGAGTCCACCGGCAGGAACTTCGTCGCCGTGCGGTTCGGCAACGTGCTCGGCAGCCGCGGCAGCGTGGTGCCGACGTTCCTGCGACAGATCCAGACCGGCGGTCCGCTGACGGTAACGCACCCCGAGATGCGGCGCTACTTCATGACGATCCCGGAAGCGGTGCAGCTGGTGCTTCAGGCGGGCGCGATCGGGAAGGGCGGGGAGGTGTTCGTGCTCGACATGGGCGAGCCGGTGAGGATCCTCGACCTCGCCACCGACCTGATCAGGCTTTCGGGGCTGGAAGTCGGTGCCGACATCGAGATCCGGTTCACCGGCTCCCGGCCGGGCGAGAAGCTCTACGAGGAGCTGTTCTTCGACAGCGAGAGCGCGCTCCCCACCGACCATCCCAAGGTGCTCCGGGCCAGGAACGGCGCGCTGCCGATCGGCCTCGGCACGATGGTGGACCTGCTGGTGGACGGCGCGCGCCACGGCTGGACCGACGAGCACCTTCGGGCGCTGCTGGTGCGCCTGGTTCCCGAGTTCCGGGTCAAGGACCTCGAGATCGAGGTGGACGTGGAGATCGTCCGGGCCTAGTCACCTGGTCGAGACCACCACGATCGTCGTCAGCACGCCCAGCAGCTGCGCCACCGTCCCCAGCACGCTCGGCAGGGTACTGGGGCCTTCCTGTACGATTTTCGCGGGCACGTAGACCACCGCGCCCGGCTGGGGCCGGGGCACCCGGTCGGCGAGGATCGGCTTCCGCTTCACGCCTTCGCGCTCCCCGTTCGGCTGCGTCACGTACGCGTGACCCTGATCGCCCGTCTGGGTGTACCCGCCCGCCCGATCCACGTACCAGTCGAGATTCTTGCCGGGCTCGTACGCGACGGCGCCCGGCGAGTTCACCGCGCCGCGGACCATGATGACCGGGTCGAACTCCGGGATGTGAATCGAGTCGCCGCCCATCAGGACGACGTTGTCCCGGTAGCGGGGGTCGTCCAGCACCTTCGGCAGGTCGATGCCCACGCGCTCCGGAATGCTGCGCCTGACGGAGTCGCGCCCGCCGGCGGCGAGGCGCGCTCTCGGCTCGGCGAGCACCGGGGAGAATGGATCGCCGCCGGTGGGACGCCCGCCGGTGTACGACCGGTAGAACCGCACACCCTGAGGATACGCCTCCGGGGTCAGCCCCCCGGCCCTGGCGATGACGTCGCTCACCTTGTCGGTCTTCGAGAGGAGCGAGTAGCGGCCGGGAAACCGCACCTGCCCGCTCAAGGCGACGCTGCGCTGCAGCTCCCACCCCGGCTGCCGCATGATGAGCAGGTTGTCGTAGGGCTCGAGCTCGGTGTCCGGCGCCCCCGAGGCGGGAGCGGGGAGCCCCGGCGGTCCGGCGTACCTCTCGCCCGCGGTGCGGGCGAAGACGTACGAGGAATCGAGCGGAACCCGGATGGTCCTCGCCAGCGATCCTGGCGTGGAATCCTCCGCCAGCCGGGCGACCTCCGCCTCCTGAAGCCACGCGTCGGGGGTGAGTCCGTCCGCTAGCAGCACGGCGTCTCGGACCGTCATTCCCTCCCGGTAGGGCATCCGGCCCGGCTTCCGCACGGCGCCGACCACGGCGATGTAGCGCTCCGTCCGGAAGGTGGAACGGGAGAAGACGCGGATCTCGTCCTCTTCATCCAGGATGATTTCGTCCACCACGGCTCCGCTGGTGTCCCGGAAGGCGGACCGGAGCTGGACCATGCTGGAGTCGTCTCGCACCCGGGTGACGAGAATGCGATCGAGGTACACGTCGGGTTTCGGGCCGCCGGCCAGCCGGATGGCGTCGCTGAGCTTCATGCCCGGGGTGTGCCCGACCTCTCCCTCCACCCACACGTTGCCCCTGACGGTCACGTAGCTCCGGATGCGCTCCGCGACCCCGTGAACCGTCACCGAGTCGCCGGGAGCTATGGGCACCGCGGGAACTTCTCCGTCCACGAACTGGTCCGCCCCGACCGCGATCACGACCCGCGCCCGGCCACCCGACCCACGCGAGGCGGGCGGCAGCACTCGATGGATGGTCACGCGGGCTTGGTACGCGGTCGGATCGAACCCGCCGGCGAACTGGATGAGATCGCGTAGCGTCTCGTCGGGCCGCAGCTCGTAGATCGCGGGCCGCTTCACCTTTCCCGCCACCTTGGCGAACCCGCCCTGCACCGGGACGAACACGACGTCGCCCGACTGAAGACGCACGTCGGTCTGGTTGATCCCTTTGGTGAGGTAATCGTAGACGTCGAGGCTGTCGACCAGCTTGCCGCCCCGGCGGATGTCGATGCGCCGGAAGCTGCCGTTGATCGTGGGCCCTCCCGCGGCATAGAGCGCGTTGAGCACCGTCCCCGCGGCGGACACCTGGTAGGACCCGGCGCGCACGACATCGCCCGCCACGTACACCTGGACCTTTCGCAGCCGCGCGAGCGAGAGCTGGAAGCGGGTGCGGGCGTTGGGGGATTTCCGGACCCCGGAGTACACCCGGCCCAGCCGGCTGTAGAGCTGGTCCTCCAGCTGGCCCAGCGTCAGGTTGGCCACGTAGAGCTGCCCCGCCTGCGGGATCACGATGAATCCTTCGCGGGTCACCTCCAGCATGTGGGCCTGCTCGACGTCGCCGGTCAGGATGAGCACGAGCGCGTCTCCGGGCCCCAGCCGGTAGTTCTCGTCCACGGGCCCGGCATCCATCGGCTCGAACTGCGTGGAGAGCCGCCGGAACGTCTCCAGGCCGAAGACCTTGAGCCCCGCCGGCTGGATCGCCTCGAGCGAGTCGGCGAGGGAATCGGCGCGAAGCGAGTCGAGATGGCGATACCGCAGCGAATCGAGGAGCTGGCGGACCGAGTCCGACATCGCGAACAGGGAGTCGGCGGTCTGGAGCGAGTCGGCCTCCTGCGGCGAGAGAATGCCGAGGGCCTGGACCGCATCGAGGGTGCGGGGGCCGGGGCGCACCATCAGCGTGGTGTCGGCGCCCGCCAGGTAGTCGTCGAGGAACGTCTCGGGATATCCCGCCGCCCTCAGCCGGGCGCGAACCTGGTCCTGACTCAGCCCCGACTCGGCGAGCTTGTCGCGGAGCTGGCGGACGAGATCGGGCTGGTTTTGGAGCAGCTCCCGCGCCTGATCGGGATTCGGGAGCTGCTGGCCCGGCCTGACCTGTACCGGCACCTGAGCCGTGACCGCGGCAGGAGCCGCGGCAAGAAACAGGGCCAGCAGCAATCCCAACCGCGGGCGGCAAAAACGTCGCGAGGCTCTGGTGTGCATGGGCCTTTGAAGTTGTCTCGTAAGTTACTGGATGTCAACTGGTTGCGGCGACGGATTCGGTCCAGAAACGGAGGGTCTTTTCGGCGATCGCCGCGTCGGTGTACTCGCTCATCGCCCGTCGGCGCCCAGCCGCGGCGAGTCGTTCGCGCTCCGCCGGGTCATCGTGCAGGCGCTGAAGGGCTTCGGATATGGCAATGACATCGTCTTCGGAGACGACCAGCCCCGCCGAGCCGACGATCTCGGGCAACGCACCCGCGCTGCTGGCGACGACCGCCACCCCGTGAGCCATTGCCTCCATGGCCGCCCGGGGCGCGCCTTCGACCCAGCGGGGCGCCGTTCGGGACGGGAGGACGACGCAGTCGAGCCGTGGCCACACCTCGTCCACCCGCTGGCGCGGAAGCGCACCCAGCCAGGTCACCCTTCCCGCGATGCCGAGCCGCTCGGCGAGACCTTCCAGCTCCTCCTGTGCAGGACCGGTGCCGACGACGGTGAGCGTCCAGCGCCCGATCAGCTTCACGCAGGCGCGAAAGAGCAGGTCCAGCCCCTTCTCGGGGATGAGCCGCCCGAAGAA
>JACDHV010000022.1 GCA_013820855.1 Gemmatimonadales bacterium
TCCAGTACGACCTCATCGTGATCGGCGGGGGCCACAACGGCCTCGTGACCGCCGCGTACCTGGCCCGCAAGGGCGTCAAGGTGCTGGTGCTCGAGCGCCGGGAGGTGCTCGGCGGCGCCTGCGTCACTGAGGAGGTGTGGCCCGGCTACAAGGTCTCGACCGCGGCCTACGTCAACAGCCTCCTCCGGCCCGAGATCATCCGCGACCTGGAGCTCAAGCGGCACGGCTTCGAGATGCTGCCGCGGAGCCCGTCGTCATTCACGCCTTTTCCCGACGGGCGCTCGCTCCTGCTCGGCCCCGACAAGGCGATGACCCACCGGGAGGTGTCCAAGTTCTCCGCCCGGGACGCCGACGCGCTGCCCGAGTACGAGGCGATGCTCGAGCGGGTGGCCGACTTCCTCGAGCCGACGCTCACGATGACGCCGCCCAACCCCTGGAGCCTGCGGCCGGGCAACCTGGCGCAGCTCGCCAAGCTGGGGCTCGGCTTCCTCAAGCTGGGGCGCGATGGGCAGAAGGCGGTGGAGATCCTGGCCGGCGCGGCCACGCCGATTCTCGACCGGTGGTTCGAGTCGGAGCAGCTCAAGGTGACGCTGGCGACCGACGCGATCATCGGCGCGATGGCCTCGCCCTCGATGCCGGGCACCGCCTACGTCCTGTTCCACCACGTCATGGGCGAGTGCGACGGGGTGCGCGGCGTGTGGGGCTACGTGCGGGGCGGGATGGGCGGGATCAGCAACGCCATCGCCTCCGCGGCCCGGGAGAAGGGAGCGGAGATCCGCACCAACGCCGAAGTGGCGAAGATCCTGGTGAAGGACGGGGCGGTGCGCGGCGTGGCGCTGCGCGACGGCACCGAGGTCCACGCGACCCGGGTCGCCTCGGGCGCCGACGCCAACGTCACCTTCCTGAAGCTGATGGGCAACGGCGACCTGCCTCCCGATTTCGTGGACGCGGTGCGCCACATCGACTACAGCAGCGCCAGCTGCAAGATCAACGTCGCGCTGAGCGAGCTGCCGGACTTCACGGCGCTGCCGGGCACGACGCCCGGCCCGCAGCACCGGGGCACCATCCACATCGCGCCGACGATGGAGTACATCGAGCGCGCCTACGACGACGCGAAGTACGGCCGGCCGTCGCAGCACCCGATCGTCGAGGCCACGATCCCCTCCGCTCTCGACGACACGCTGGCGCCCGCGGGGAAGTACGTGATGTCGATGTTCACCCAGTACTTTCCGTACAAGCTGGCGCCGGGCCTGTCGCTGGAGGAGGAGAAGGAGAAGTACGCGGACCGGTGCTTCGACCTGATGAACGAGTACGCGCCGAACTTCAAGCGGTCGGTGATCGCGCGGCAGGTGCTGGCGCCGGCGGACCTGGAGGAGCGATTCGGGCTCACCGGCGGCAACATCATGCAGGGCGTGATGTCGCTCAGCAGCCTGTCGTTCATGCGGCCGGTGCCGGGGTATGCCGACTATCGGACGCCGGTTCGGAACCTGTATCTGTGCGGGGCGGCCACGCATCCGGGTGGCGGGGTGATGGGGGCGTGCGGGTACAACGCCGCGCGCGAGATCCTGCGGGACTTCAAGCGATAGCGATGCCCGCGGGCGCCGCTGCTTCGGCGCAGCCCCGGGGGCGACATGCCCGCCGGTCGCCACCGCGCCGTAACCACGAGTGCTGTGCTGGCGAGCCGAAGGCGCTAACGCTCCCTCTGGGCACGCCGCCCCCGGGGCTGCGCCCGGACATCGGTCGGCGCCGAGCACCGCTATCGCTTGAAGTCCCGCTCTCCACCTTTCCCACGAAATCGGGCACGGACCTCCCCGCATGCAATACCGGCTGACCGTGCAAGAGAGCCTCACCCAGCTCCCGGGTCCCGCGGGCGAGCGCTACGTCGAGCTCTTCAGGCACGGTACGCTGAGCGTCGAGCTGTACGCGCCTAGAGGTCACGATCCGCAGGAACCCCACACCCGTGACGAGGTGTACGTGGTAGTGCACGGGAGCGGCTTGTTCCGGAACGGAGAGACGAGGCACCGCGTCGCCACCGGCGACCTGCTGTTCGTGCCCGCGGGCGTCGCGCACCGGTTCGAGGACTTCACCGACGATCTCGCCGTCTGGGTGCTCTTCTACGGTCCCGAGGGCGGGGAAGCCGCGGGATGAGCGCGAACTCGCGCCCGCCAGGGGGAGCGCTCGAGCGCACGCTGCACCGGGACTACTACCTCTCGGACCGGCTCTTCGCGCTGGAGCGGGAGCGGATCTTCTTCCGCGAGTGGGTCTGCGCCGCCCGCGAGGAGGAGATACCCGATCCCGGCGACTACGTGGCGCGCGACGTCGCGGGGGAGAGCGTGCTGGTGGTGCGCACCCGGGACGGCGGGCTCGCGGCCCACTACAACGTGTGCCGCCACCGCGGCTCGCGGCTGGTGCCGGAGTGCGGCAAGGGGCGCTTCGGCGGCGGCATCCGCTGCCCCTACCACTCCTGGACCTACACCCTCGACGGCACGCTCCGCACGGCGCCGTTCCTCGAGGAGACCGACGGGCTCGCCAGGGACGATCTTTCCCTGCACCCGGTGGGCGTGGCGTCGTGGGGCGGGTTCATCTTCCTGCATCTCACGCCGGCCGACGCGCTGACGCTCGAGGCGCAGCTCGGAGGCGTCCCCCAGCGGCTCCGCCGCTATCCGCTGGGCGAGCTCAGGGTCGCCCATCGGATCGAGTACGACATCAGGGCCAACTGGAAGGTGATGCTCGAGAACTACAACGAGTGCTATCACTGCGGCCCGGTGCATCCCGAGCTCTGCCGGCTGGTGCCGGCCTTCAAGCAGCGGGGCGGCGCCGATCTCGACTGGGAGCGGGGGATTCCCCACCGCGAGGGAGCGTGGACCTTCACCGGCAGCGGCACCAGCGACCGCGCGCCGTTCGAGGGGCTGAGCGAGGACGAGCGGGTCCGCCACAAGGGCGAGCTGGTCTATCCCAACCTCCTCCTCAGCCTGTCGGCGGAGCACGTGGCGGCGTTCACCCTGCGGCCGCACGCTCCCGGGCACACCACGGTGGTCTGCGAGTTTCTCTTCCACCCCGACGAGATCGCCAGGCCCGGGTTCGATCCCTCCGACGCCGTGGACTTCTGGGACCTGGTGAACCGGCAGGACTGGTCCATCTGCGAGTCGGTGCAGCGCGGCATGACCTCGCGCGTCTTCCGGACCGGGTACTACGCGCCGATGGAGAGCTGGAGCCTGGACATCCGGAGATACGTGGGAGAGCGCATGGGCGATGACGCCTCGCGCGGTGAGCCGTGAACGGCAAGCTCGACTTCGAGTACATCGTCCTGGGCCTGGGCGGCTTCGGCAGCGCCGCGGCGTACTGGCTCGCGCGCCGCGCCGGCACCGAGGTGCTCGGGCTCGAGCAGTTCGAGCTGGGCCACGTCCGGGGCGAGTCGCAGGACCACTCGCGGATCATCCGCCTGTCCTACCACACCCCCGCCTACGTCGAGCTGGCCAAGTTCGCCTTCGAGGCGTGGGCGGAGCTGGAGCGCGACTCGGGGGAGCAGGTGGTGCTCCGGACCGGCGGCCTCGACGTGGGACCGAGGGAGAGCGCGATTCCCCTCAGCACGTACAGCGACAGCATGGGCGCGGCCGGCGTGACGTACGAGCGGCTCGACGCCGGCGAGATCATGCGCCGCTGGCCCCAGTGGCGCCTGACCGACGACATGCACGGCCTCTTCCAGGAGCGGAGCGGCATCGCGATGGCCGCGCGAGGCAACGCCGCCCACGTGCGGATGGCGCGGGAGCACGGCGCCACGCTGCGCGACCGCACGCCGGTGGAGGCCATTCACGGCGTCGGCGGCGAGGTCGAGGTGCGGACCGCCGACGCGGCCTACCGCTGCCGCCGGCTGGTGATCACGGCGGGCGCGTGGTCCAACCGCGCGCTCGCGCCGGTCGGACTCGAGCTGCCGCTTCGGGTCACCAAGGAACAGGTCACCTACTTCGCCTCGCCCAACCTGCCCGACTTCCAGCCGGACCGCTTCCCGGTGTGGATCTGGATGGACGATCCCTGCTTCTACGGCTTCCCCGTCTTCGGCGAGCCCGGACCCAAGGTGGGGCAGGACGCCGGCGGCCGGGAGACGACCGGCGACACCCGCACCTTCGAGCCCGACCGTGAGGCGCTCGACCGGGTGGTCGGCTTCCTCGAGCGCCACCTGCCCGGCGCGCTCGGCCCGATCATCTACACCAAGACCTGCCTCTACACCCTGACGCCCGACCGCGACTTCGTGCTCGACGTGCTGCCGCACCAGCCGGAGATCGCCGTGGCGATCGGCGGCGGGCACGGCTTCAAGTTCGCCTCGCTGATCGGCCGGATACTCTCCGAGCTCGCCATCGACGGCCGCTCCCCCCGCGACCTCGAGCCGTTCCGCATCGATCGTCCGATCCTTCAGATGGCGGATCCGCCCCGGAACTACATGGTGTGACGGCTCCCGCCATCCCGAAGGGCCCGGTGGAGACGGCCCCCGTGCGCCTGCACCGCGCGATGGGCTTCCGGGACCTCCTGCTCTTCTATCTGGTCACCGGCTTCACGGTGCGCTGGATCGGCGCCGCCGCCTCCGCGGGCCCCAGCGCGATCGTGATCTGGCTCGGCGCCGCCCTGCTGTTCTACGTGCCGCTGATGCTCACCGTGCTGGAGCTCTCCTCGCGCTATCCCAACGAGGGGGGCTGCTACGTGTGGAGCAAGCGCGCGTTCGGCGACTTCGCGGGCTTCATGACCGGCTGGAATTACTGGGTCTGCAACCTGCCGTACTTTCCCGGACTCTTCTACTTCACCGCCGCCAGCGCCCTCTTCCTCGGGGGCGCGTCCTGGCAGGGGCTCACCGACAGCCCGGCGTACTACGTGACCTTCTCGCTGGTCGCGCTCGCCGTCGTGGTCACCCTCAACGTCCGTGGGCTCGGCGTGGGCAAGTGGCTCCACAACATCGGCGCCGTGGGGGTATGGGTGCCCGCGCTGCTGCTGATGGCGCTGGCCGTGCTCTCCTACGCCCGCTTCGGCTCGCCCACGCCGTTCACGGCCGAGAGCCTGGTGCCGAGCACCCGGCTCAAGGACATCATCTTCTGGTCCACCATCGCGTTCTCCCTGAGCGGCCTGGAGAGCGCGTCCATGATGGGCGACGAGATCCGGAATCCCCGGCGCAACATCCCGCGCGCGCTGGTGATCGGCGGCGTGCTGATCACGCTGTTCTACATCCTCTCGACCGTGGCGATGCTGGTGGCGCTCCCGCGGGCGCAGATCCTGAGCTTGCAGGGATTCATGCTCTCGGTTCAGCAGACCTCGGACCGGGTCGGCGTCGTGGGGGTCACGGCGGTCGCCGCCCTGCTCATCACCCTCGGCGGGGTGGGGCAGGCGGGGGCGTGGTTCGCCGCCGGTGGCCGGCTGCCGTTCGTCGCCGGGATCGACCGCTTCCTGCCCGCGGCGTTCGCCCGGGTGCACCCCAGGTACGGCTCGCCCCACGTGAGCCTGCTCGTCCAGGCGGGGGTGGCCGCGGTCTTCATCTTCCTGGGGCAGGCGGGCACCACGGTGAAGGGCGCCTACGACGTGCTGGTGAGCATGTCCATCATCGGGTACTTCATCCCGTATCTCTTCATGTTCGCCTCGATGATCAAGCTCCAGGGCGAGCCCGCCGGGCCCGAGGTGATCCGCGTGCCCGGAGGGCGGCCCGTGGCGACGCTGCTGGCCGGCATCGGGTTCTGCGTCACGGCCGCGACGATCTGCCTCGCGCTCATTCCGGCGGACGACGAGCCCAACAAGGTCCTCGCGGTCACCAAGGTGGCGGGGCTCACCGGGGTGCTGCTCCTCGGGGGTGCGGCGGTGTACGTCACCGGAACGCGGAGGCGCGCGTGACGCCTCGCCACGAGTCGTTGCGCGATCTGGACGCAGCGCGCTGGCGGGTGGCGCTGGCCCTCACGACGGCGATGGTGCTGGTCTACTTCGGCTTCGTGCTCCTGGTGGCCTACGGCCGCGAGCTGCTGGCGATCCAGGTCGTGCCCGGGCTCACGCTGGGCATCCTGCTCGGAGCGCTGGTGATCGTCGCCTCGTGGGTGCTCACGTGGATTTACGTGCGCTGGGCGGCGAAGCACTACGATCCGGGCATCCGGGTGCTGGATCGGGAGCGCGGGCCATGACGCAGGCTCCCCAGGCCACCGCCATCGGCCAGCCCAACGCCGTGGCGATGCTGTTCTTCTTCGCCTTCATCGCGGTGACGCTCGGGATCACCTGGTGGGCGGCCCGCCGGACCCGGACCACCGAGCAGTTCTACGCCGCGGGACGCACGGTGAGCGCCGGGCAGAACGGGCTGGCCCTCGCCGGCGACTACATGAGCGCCGCCTCGTTCCTGGGCATCGCGGGACTGGTCTCCACCACGGGCTTCGACGGCCTGATCTACTCGACCGGCTGGCTGGTGGGCTGGCCGGTGGTGCTCTTCCTGATCGCGGAGCCGCTGCGGAACCTCGGCCGGTACACCTTCTCCGACGTCGTGGCCATGCGGCTCCGGCAGACGCCGGTGCGTCTCGCCGCGGCGCTCGGCACCCTGGCGACGGTCACGCTCTACCTGATCGCGCAGATGGTCGGGGCCGGGGGGCTCATCCGGCTGATGTTCGGCTTCAGCTACGAGCTCGCGATCGTGCTGGTCGGCATGGTGATGATCGGCTACGTGCTGTTCGGCGGGATGATCGCCACGACCTGGGTGCAGATCGTGAAGGCGCTGCTGCTGATGACCGGGGCGCTGATCCTCGCGCTGCTGGTGCTGCTGCGGTTCGGGATGAACCCGGCGGCGCTGTTCGCCGAGGCGGCGCGGCAGTACGGCGAAGGCGTGCTGGTGCCGGGCAAGCTGGTCTCCAATCCGCTGGACGCGATCTCGCTCGGGATGGCGCTCATGTTCGGCACCGCGGGGCTGCCCCACATCCTGATGCGCTTCTACACCGTGCCGGATTCCCGGGCGGCGCGCGCCTCGGTCTTCATCGCGACGGGAGTCATCGGGCTCTTCTATCTCCTCACCTTCGTGCTCGGCTTCGGGGCGATGGTGCTGGTGGGGCCGGAGGCGATCCGCGCGGTGGACCCCGGCGGCAACATGGCCGCGCCGCTGCTGGCCGAGCTGCTGGGGGGAACGCCGTTCCTGGGCTTCATCGCCGCCGTGGCGTTCGCCACGATCCTGGCGGTGGTCGCCGGCCTGACGCTCTCGGGCGCCGCGGCCCTGTCGCACGACCTCTGGGTGAGCGTGGTGCGGGGCGGGCACGCCGAGGCGCGCGAGCAGCTCCTCGTGGCCCGGCTCGCCACCCTGGCCCTCGGCGTGGTGGCGGTGACATTGGGGATCACGTTCGAGGGACAGAACGTGGCGTTCATGGTGTCGCTCGCCTTCGCCATCGCCGCCAGCGCCAACTTCCCGGCGCTCATCCTCGCCATCTTCTGGCGGGGCTACACCACGGCGGGCGCGGTCACCAGCATGGCCGCGGGCACCCTGCTGACGTTGCTGCTCATCTACCTGTCGCCTACGATCCAGGTGGATATCCTGGGCCGCGACGCGGCCTGGTTTCCGCTCAAGAACCCGGCGCTGATCACCATGCCGCTGTCGTTCGTCGCGGGGATAGTGGTGTCGCTGCTGGCGCCGGAGCGGAGCGCCGCGGAGGCGTACGCGGCGGTCGAGCGGCGGATGCACCTTGGCGAGGAGCGGTGATGACGGTGGCGCTGCTGGGAGTTCCGTACGACGCCAGCTCCTCCTGGCAGCGCGGCGCGGCGCTCGCGCCGGTGGCGATCCGGGAGGCGCTCTGGTCGGAGGGGGGCAACACGTGGGCCGAGACCGGCATCGACCTCAAGGACGGCCGGCTCGAGGACGAGGGCGATCTCTGGTTCAACGACGGAGAGCCCGGCGTCGAGGCCCGCGGCAGGATCGAGGACGCGGTGGGCTCGATCGTCGGCTCGGGCCGGCGGCCGCTGCTGCTGGGCGGCGACCACTCGATCACGTATCCGGCCCTGCGCGGGGTGCGGCCCCACTACAAGAAGCTCGCCATCCTGCACCTCGACGCGCATCCCGATCTCTACGACGAGTTCCAGGGCGACCGCTACTCGCACGCCTGCCCGTTCGCCAGGATCATGGAGGAGAACCTGGCCGACCGGCTGGTCCAGATCGGAATCCGCACGATGAGCGCACACCAGCGGGAGCAGGCGGACAGGTTCGGCGTGGAAGTGGTCGACATGCGGAGCTGGGTGGATGGCGGGACGGTGCGCTTCGACATGCCGGTTTATCTGTCGGTCGATCTGGACGTGCTCGAGCCCGGCCTGGCGCCGGGCGTGTCGCACCGGGAGCCCGGCGGCCTCGGCGTTCGCCAGGTCCTCGGCGTCATTCAATCCCTCGAGGCGCCGCTCGCCGGCGCCGACCTGGTGGAGCTCAACCCCCTCAACGATCCTTCGGGCCTCAGCGCCGGCGTGTGCGCCAAGCTACTCAAGGAGATCGCCGCCCGCATGCTCACGGAGCCCTCATGATCCGCCTGGCGGTGCTCGCCCTGCTGCTCGCGTCGCCCCTCGCCGCTCAGAACTCGGCGCCCATCGACTATGCGGCGCTGCGGGAGGAGACGGCACGGCGGCTCTCCGAGTACATCCGGATCAACACGAGCAATCCCCCCGGCAACGAGCTGGTCACGGCGGTGGCTCGCCGGGGTGCTGGCGAAGGAGGGGATCCGGGGGATGATCCTCGATACCGCGGAGCTGGGGGCGGGGCGGGCCAACTTCTACGCCAAGCTTCCGGGGACCGGAGGCGGGAGGGCCATCGCCCTGGTCCACCACATGGACGTGGTCACGGCGACGCCGAAGGACTGGACGGTCGATCCCTTCGCCGGGACGATCAAGGACGGACACGTCTGGGGTCGTGGCGCGCTCGACATGAAGGGGCACGGGATCATCCAGTTGATGGCCTTCATTGCGCTGAAGCGGGCCGGGGTGCCGCTCACCCGCGACCTGGTTTACGTCGGCAACGCCGACGAGGAGATCGGGGGGCTCGGATCGCGGACCTTCATCGAGCGGCACCCCGACCTGGTGAAGGAGATCGAGTACGTTCTGACCGAGGGCGCCGACACGCGGGTGGAGAAGGGGAAGGTGCGCTGGTTCGGGATCGACGTGGGCGAGAAGCTGGCGTGGTGGAAGCGGATGGTCGTGAAGGGCACTACGTCGCACGGATCGGTGCCCCTGGGCGACAACCCGGTCGAGCGGCTGGTGCCGGCCCTGAACCGGATTCTCGCCTACGACACCCCGATTCGGCTCACGCCCCCGGTGGACCGCTTCTTCAAGGCCCAGGCGCGCGACGCTACGGGGCAGGAGCGGATCTGGCTCTCCGATGCCGCCGCGGCGCTCGAGACCAGGCGCGGCCGGGCCTGGCTGCTGAGCGAGCCCGAGCGCAACGCGCTGCTCCGCACCACCATCACGCCGACGGTGCTGAAGGGCTCGGACAAGACCAACATCATCCCGCAGGAGGCGTCGGTCGAGCTCGACATCCGCCTGCTGCCAGACGAGGACACGGTCGCGTTCCGGCGGACGCTCGAGCGGCTCATCGCCGACCCCAAAATCAGGCTCGAGCCGATCGGCGACGTCGCGCCGCCCTACAGCGCGCCGCTCGACACCGAGATGTTCCGCGCGCTGGAGCGGGTGGCCGGCCGGATGCTTCCGGGTGTGCCGGTGGCGACCCCGATCAGCGCCGGCGCCAGCGACCGCCCCTACTGGGCGAACGCCGGGCCGATCTGCTACGGGATCGATCCCTACCTGGTGGAGCTGGAGGAGAGCCGCTACTCGGTGCACGGCAACGACGAGCGGCTGTCGCTGAAGAACATCGAGTTCGGGTTGAGGCTCTACGTGGAGACGGTAATGGAGATGGCTGGAGGGCGGAACGGCGGAACGGCGGAACGAGAGTGAGCATTCGAGCCAACACGCCTGCAGGGACCGATCCCTCGCCCGCTCGGGACGACTAAGTAGCGGCGCCCGTATCGCCGAAGCACCGCTCGCATTACTCTCCCGTTCCGCCGTTCCGCCGTTCCGCCGTTCCGCCGTTCCGCCGTTCCGCCTACCTCCCGTGCCCCAGCGACCGCAGCACCTCCCGGTCGAACTGGACCGACAGGCTTTCCCGCTTCGAGTACGGGCCCGGCCGGTACGCGCGCGACTCGATGCCGGCCTGGCTCTGCTCGCAGATGTGCCAGTCCTGCTTGTTGGTCATGTCCCAGAACTCCACCCCGTCCTCCGGATTGAAGGTGGGATCGCTCAGGGTGGCGGGATGGAAGAGCCAGGAGCAGTGGATCAGGCTCCGGTCGGTACCCTGGGGCCAGATCGTGTGGAACATCACGTAGTCGGGGTGCAGGCTCAGGAGCATGTTGGGGAAGATCGCGTAGTAGTACACGCGATCCATGTCCTCCTCGGGAAGCTCACCCACCGACACGCCGCACGACTTGCCGCTCATCGTCATGCTCTCGTGGCCGCGGTTGATCACCATGAACCCGCCGGTGAACGGCCCCTCGGTGAGGTCGTTCTCCCCGCTGGTGGGCGGGGTCAGCTTGGAGAGCGCCGGATGCACCGGCCCGCAGTGATAGCACTCCGAGTAGTTCTGGAACAGGAGCTTCCAGTTGCAGTGGACGTCGTAGTCGATGGTGCGGTGGACCTGCAGGTTCGGCAGGTTGAACCGGGAGAAGCGGCCGAGGAGGGGCTCGAAGGCGTCCTCGAACGGCTCGGGCCGCTCGGACAGGTTGATGAAGAGGAACCCCTCCCACGCGGCGGTCGCGACCGGGTGCAGCGGCCACTCGGACTTGTCGAAGCCCTCGATGTCGCCCGTCGAGGGTGCGCCGATGAGCCGGCCGTCGAGGGCGTACGTCCAGGCGTGATACGGGCACTGGATCGTCTCCGAAAAGCGGCCCGTGTGCTCCTCGCAGAGCCGGGTGCCCCGGTGGCGGCACACGTTGTAGAAGGCCCGGTAGCCGCCCGCGCGATCATGGAGCACGATCACGCTCTCCTTCCCGATCTCCTGCACGAAGTACTCGCCGGGATTGGCGATGCGGGACTCGCGGCCCGCGCAGATCCAGCGCTGGAGGAATATCTGCTCCATCTCCTGCGCCAGGATGCCCGGCGAGGTGAAATACTCGCGGGGCAGCGTATGCGCCCCGTCGATGGGGATCTCGGTCGGCTTGATGAAGGTCGTCACGGTCCGGCCCGGTGCTGAGGATGCCGAAATATGCCGCCCAGCGAATCAGGGGGGAAGGCGGCGCCGCGGACCTGCATTACACCAGGCCGGTGACGGGGCTGCTGGAACGGGCACCCGGTAGGAAGAAGGGGGACCTCGACGTCACCATCGACGTGCAGCGGGAGTCGCCGTCCACCGCCAAGGTCGAGGTGACCGCGCGGAAGAACCTGGCCGAGTGGGACAAGGATTACGCGAAGGAAGTGTTGAACCGGATCGTGCAGGAGGGGTGAGGGAGGTGTGCTACCCCGCCTCCAGCACGACTCCCCGGCATTCCCCGAACCCGATGCGCGCCGCCCCTTCCCGCTCGCAGTAGCCGCGCATGATCACCTCGTCGCCGTCCTCCAGGAACTTCCGCGTTTCTCCGCCGGGCAGCGCCAGCGGCTCGGCGCCGCGCCACGTCAGCTCCAGGAGACAGCCGCGCGATTCCCTGGCCGGCCCGGAGATGGTGCCGCTGGCGAGCAGATCGCCCGCCCGGAGATCGCAGCCGTTGCTGGTGTGATGGGCGACGAGCTGCGCCGGCGTCCAGTACAACTCGGCGGCGCTGCCGCGGCTCAGCCGCACCGGCTCCAGGCCCTGCTCGCGCATGCGGGCGGTCATCAGGTGCACCTCCACGCTGACCGCCACGGCGCCCGACTCCGCGTTCGCCGGTGAGGTGAGGTAGTCGAGCGGCGCGGGGTCGCCGGGAGGCCTCGCGAACGCGGGCGCGCGGAACGGCTCGAGCGCCTCGAGCGTCACCACCCAGGGCGAGATCGAGGTGGCGAAGTTCTTCGCGAGGAACGGCCCCAGCGGCTGGTACTCCCAGGCCTGGAGGTCGCGCGCCGACCAGTCGTTCACCAGGCAGAAGCCGAAGATCTGCTCCTCCGCCAGCTCAATCGGCACCGGCCGGCCCAGCGGATTGCCGGGACCCACGAACAGCCCCAGCTCCATTTCGTAGTCCAGCGACCGGGTCGGCCCGAAGCTCGGCGAATCCGCGTCGGGCGGCCTGCTCTGTCCCCGCGGACGACGCACGGGCGTGCCGCTCGGCACGATGGACGACGCGCGGCCGTGATACCCGATCGGCACCCACTTGTAGTTGGGGAGCAGCGGGTTGTCGGGACGGAACATGCCGCCGACGTTGGTGGCGTGGTGGACCGAGGCGTAGAAGTCGGTATAGTCGCCGATCTCCGCGGGCAACAGCATCTCCGCGTTCCGCTGCGCGACGAGGATCCGATTGCCGAGGCGGCGGTTCGACCGGTACGCCGGAGAGTCAGCCGCGAGGAGCGCGCTCACCTGCCGGCGAAGCTCCCGCCTCGGCTCGGCGCCCAGCCGCATCAATGGGTTGAGCACCGGAGCCGCGCACGCCCCGGCCGCGCGCTCGGCGAGGCCGCTGAACCGGCCCTCGTCGCGGCACGCGGTGACGTCCACGATCATCTCCCCGATCGCGATTCCAATGCGGCCCGGTTCGTCCTCGTCCCGGCGGCGGAATACGCCGAACGGGAGGTTCTGGATGGAAAAGTCGCCGCCGCCGTTGGCCGACTCGATCCACGAGGTGAGGGACGGATCGTGCGTTGGGTCCACGCGGACCTACAGCAGGCCCAGCGACTCGAGGTCGCCGATCGGCTCGGTGAAGGAGCAGGACCCGAACGACACGATGCCCTGCTCGCGGGAGCGGCGGATGGCGTCGAGATCGAGCCGCCGGCCCTTCCACTCGACGCCGGACTCGTCGAATCGGATCGCGCCTTGGTCGCGCTCTTCCAGCAGCAGCACTGCGTCGCCGGCGTCGAGACCGGCGGCGAGAAATGCGGTGGTGAGGAAAAGATTGAGAAATCCGAACATCGTTCCGCGGGCGCTGTCCGGCTCGTAGGTGAGCCGATACTCGGCGCGAAGCGGGTGGTGCAGGCCGGCGGTGGCCTTGAAGGGCACTCTGGCGGAGAGGCAGGCGCGAACGAAGCGGACCAGATCGGACGCGGCGGGAAACGCCTCGGCGGTGACGCCGCCGGTCCGGACCTTCGCTCGCCCCTTCCCGCGGCCGATCGCCGCGATGAGCGGCGCGGGGTCGCGGCCGATCGGAATCTCGACGTAAGCCTGGAGGTAGGGCGGCACCTGGCCGAGCAACCGCTCGACGGCGTCCGGCGAATCGGCCTTGCCCTCCACCACGTCGGCGGCGACCGCACCCTCCCCCTCGGCAGCGTGCCGGCAGTTGAGCTCGCCGAGCGCGCGCATGTCGGCCGCCGGGTCGGCGCCGAGGAGCGCCGCGACTCGCCACGGCGCGGGCGACGGGCTCGGCGGCAGCAGGCCGGCGGCGGCGGACTCGAGCTCACCGATCCGTCCCGCCGGCACCACGAACCGGCCGAGCGCCCACGCATGGGGGCCGCCGAGGTAAGCGTGGTAGTTGGCCACGGCCGCCGCCATGTCCAGCCCGGCCGGCGGGAACAGGCCGGCGTAGTCGATGCTGCCGCTGAGCAGGGTGCGGAGGGCGGACATTCGGGAATGGTAGCAGGCGCGGGGGAGGGTGGGAACGGCGGTCGGAGTGCCGGCCCTCTCGGGATGACGGCTCGCCCTTCCCACCGTCCCTCCGTCCGTTCAGAATTCCGCTATGCCCATCGCCACCGCCGATCCCACCACTGGCCGGACCGTCCAGACCTTCGAGCCTCTCACCGCGGAGCAGCTCGAGAGCCGGCTCCAGTGCGCCGCCGAGGCCTATCTCCGGCATCGCCGCACCACGTTCGCCGAGCGGGCTGCGATGATGCTGCGGGCCGCCGAGGTCCTGGATTCCGAGAAGGAAGTGTTCGGCCGCATCATGGTCGAGGAGATGGGCAAGACCCGCAAGTCGGCCATGGACGAGGCGGCGAAGAGCGCCTGGGGTTGCCGCTACTACGCGGAGAACGCGGAGCGGTTCCTCGCCGATGAGGAGGTGCCGACCACTGCCTCGCGCAGCTTCGTGACCTTCCAGCCGATCGGCCCGGTGCTCGCCATCATGCCGTGGAACTTTCCCTTCTGGCAGGTCTTCCGCTTCGCGGCGCCGGCGCTGATGGCCGGGAACGTCGGGCTGCTCAAGCACGCCTCCAACGTCCCCCGCTGCGCCCTCGCGATCGAGGAGATCTTCCGGCGCGCGGGGTTCCCCGAGGGCGTCTTTCAGACGCTCCTCATCGAGACCGACCAGGTGAAGACGGTGATCGAAGACCGCCGGGTGGCCGCCGTCACGCTCACCGGCAGCAACGCGGCCGGCAGCCAGGTGGCCGCCGCCGCCGGCAAGGCGATCAAGCCCACCGTCCTCGAGCTCGGCGGCAGCGATCCATTCATAGTCATGCCGGGCGCCGATCTGGACGCCGCGGTGGCGACGGCGGTCAAGGCGAGGGTGGTGAACAACGGCCAGTCGTGCATCGCGGCCAAGCGGTTCATCGTGGCCGAGCCGGTCGCCGACGAGTTCGAGCGCCGTTTCGTCGCCGGGATGGAGGCGCTGACCGTGGGCGACCCGATGGATCCCGCCACCGATGTCGGCCCCCTCGCCACCGAGGCTCAGCTCCGGACCATCACGGACCAGGTGGAGCGCAGTGTCGGGGCGGGCGCCAGGCTGCTCACGGGCGGGCAAAGAATCGACCGGCCGGGGTGGTACTACGCCCCGACGGTCATGACCGGGATCACCCCCGACTCCCCGGCCTATCATGAGGAGGTCTTCGGCCCCGTGGCGCTGCTCTTCCGCGTCTCCGGAATCGAGGAGGCCATCCGCCTGGCCAACTCTTCACCGTTCGGCCTCGGCGCCAGCGTCTGGACCCGGAGTGACGCGGAGCGCGCGCGATTCATCGCGGACCTCGAGGCCGGCATGGTGTTCGTCAACGCGATGGTGGCCTCCGACCCCCGGGTCCCGTTCGGGGGGGTCAAGGAGTCCGGCTACGGCCGGGAGCTCGGCCCCTACGGCATCCGGGAGTTCGTGAACGTCAAGACCGTCTGGGTCGGGTGATTTGGCGCACACCCCTTCTTTCCGCAACCCGTTATCCTACGATCCGTGACGGGACCGTGACGTTCCAGCGGACCCCCTGGTAGACCCTGACGACTGCTGAGGCCGCATGTACATAGATCCCACCACCGGGAGCCTGGTGCTCCAGGTGCTCGCCGCCGGCGCCATGTCGGCCGTCGTCCTGTTCGGCCGTCTGCGCGAGGGTCTGAAGACCTTCTTCCGGTCGCTCGTGCCGCGCCGATGGGCGCAGAAGCGCTAGGCGCGTCCTACCGCGATCCCAGCGGATTCGTCTACACGAGAGACGGTACGCTCTACCGCCAAGTCAATCGCGTCTTTCAGGATCAATTCAAGGCGTTCCTCGACTCCGGGCTCTACGCGGAGCTGGAGGAGCGCCGGTTGCTGGTGCCCCATCGCGAGGCGCCGCTCGAGCTGGCCGCCACTCCGGACGCGATGGCGGTGCTCGAGCCCGAGCGGGTGCCCTTCGTGTCGTATCCCTACGAGTGGTCGTTCGGACAGCTCCGCGACGCGGCGCTGCTCACGCTCGAGCTCCAGGAGCGGGCGCTGGCCCGCGGCTTCACCCTGCGCGACGCCAGCGCGTACAACGTGCAGTTCGTGGCGGGCCGGCCGCTCTTCATCGACACGCTGTCGTTCGAGCGCCGGGAGGAAGGCGCCCCGTGGGCGGGGTACCGCCAGTTCTGCGAGCACTTCCTGGTGCCGCTCGCGCTGATGAGCCGGGTGGACGTGCGCACGGCGTCGCTGCTGCGCGCGCACCTGGAGGGGATACCGCTCGATCTCGGCAGCCGGCTGCTGCCCCGGCGCACCTGGCTCCGGCCCGGTCTGCTGTTCCACGTGCACCTGCACGCGATGGCCCAGCGCCGCTACGCCGATCGGGGCGTGCCGGCGGAGTCTCACAAGCCCGTGGCGGCGCGCCGGGGCGTGAGCGCCACCGCCGCGGCGGGCCTGGTCGGCAGTCTCCGGAGCGCCGTCGCGTCGCTCGACTGGACGCCGTCCGGCACCGAGTGGGCCGACTATACCCAGGACAACAACTACACCCCCAGCGCCGCGGGCTCGAAGCGCGAGGCCGTGCTGGGCTTCCTGCGCGGCCTCGGGGCGCGCACCACCTGGGATCTGGGCGCCAACACCGGGGAGTACAGCCGCGCCGCCCGCGAGGTGGTGCCGAACGTGGTGGCGTTCGATCTCGACCCCGCGGCGGTGGAGCGCAACTACCGCCGGGTGCGCGCGGAGGGTGAGACCGGCATCCTGCCGCTGCTGCTCGATCTCACCAATCCATCGCCCGCCCTGGGCTGGGCCCACCGCGAGCGCCTCTCGCTCGAGGAGCGAGGGCCCGCCGACGTTCTGCTCGCGCTGGCGGTGGTCCACCATCTGGCGATCGGGCACAACCTGCCGCTGGAACGGGTGGCGAGCTTCCTCGCCCGGCTCGGCCGGCACCTGATCGTCGAGTTCGTGCCCAAGAGCGACTCGCAGGTCCGGCGGCTCCTCCGCGACCGCGCCGACATCTTTCCGGACTACACCCGGGAGGGATTCGAGGCGGCGTTCCGGACCTGCTTCCGCATCGAGAGCGTCCTCCCCGTGAGCGACTCGGAACGGACCTTGTTCCTGATGTCGGCGCTGCCGTGGCAACCGGCGGCATGACCCGCTGGGTCGCCCGGCTCTACCCCTTTCTCATCGCGCTGATTCCGGTCCTCAACTACGCCGCGAGAAATCCGGCGCAGTTCAGGTTCCAGGGCCTCGCGCTCATGATCGGGGCGGCGCTCGTGGGCTGCGGACTGGTTTATGCCCTCGCGGCCCTGCTGACCCGGGGACGCGCACCCGCCGCGTTGCCGCCGTTCGTGGCGCTGCTCGCGACCGTCGCCTTCTTCGCCTATCCCCAGCTTGGGGTGCGGATCTCCGCGACCCCGGGAGACCCGCCGCACGCTCTCCTGGTACCGATCACTCTCGCGGTCTTCGCGGCGGTGGTCTGGTGGGTATGGCGGCGGGAGGCTCTCCTCGAGGGCATGGGTAAGTTCTTCACCCTCATGGGCGCGCTCCTGGTCGGCTGGTCCACCGTCCAGATCGGCATCGCGTGGCTGGAGGGCCGCCGCACCATCGCGCGGAGCGAGCTGGCGAGTGAGCTGGCGCGGCCGATCGGAGGGCCCACCCAGCCCCGGGAACCCCGGCGCGACATCTATGTCATCGTCCTCGACGAATACGCCAACTCCGCCGTCCTGCGCGAGCGCTTCGGGTACGACAACGGGCCCTTCGAGGACAGCCTTCGTGCGCTCGGCTTCCATGTGCCCCGGCTGGTGCGGAGCAACTATCTCCATACACTGCTGTCGGTGCCGTCGATGCTCAACTCGGCCCACCTCGACCGGCTCCAGCAGGAGCTTGGCGCCTCCAAGCATCCGGCGCTGCCCAATTACCTGGTGGAGCACAACCGGGTGGCGCGCTACCTCGAGAAGCGGGGGTACCACCACGTCTTCTTCCCCTCGCAATGGTGGCAGTCCACCAGCGGAAGCTCGGTGGCGGACACCGAATTCCGGCCGTGGAGCGGGTTCAACTTCATGAGATCGATGGCCGCCGGTGAGCTGGAGCGCACCATTCGCGGAGCCTCCATCTTGCGCTACTTCGACCGGACGCACCGGTGGGAGGCGGACCACGTTCGTCGGATCCTCCGCGGGCTTGCCGCCCTCCCGCGCGACCCCGACCCCACCTTCGCCTTCGCCCACATCCTGAAGCCGCACGACCCGTTCGTGTTCGACAGCGAATGCGCGACCCTGAGGCGCGGGCGGGAGACGGACAAGGTCGGCCCGTACCTCGAGCAGCTGGAGTGCGTCAACCAGCTGCTGCTCGCCACGGTCCGCGCGATCCTTCGCGCCTCGGACGTGCCCCCCATCATCATCCTCCAGGGCGACCACGGCTCCAAGCTCCTCGGAGCCACCGGCTACTCCCACGTGGACAAGGTGCCTCCGGCCGCGGCGCGCGAGCGGCTGGGCGCGTTCGGCGCCTATTTCCTGCCCGGCGGCGGAGCCGCGGCCTTCGGCGACACGGTCACCGTGGTAAACGTCCTGGGCGACGTGCTGCGGCACTATTTCGGCGCGGACCTCCCCCGGGCGGGCGACGAGCATTATCTCTCCACCGTGGAGCGCCCCTACGAGTTCCGCAGGGTGGACGCACCGTGGCTGGCGGTCGTCGATTCCGGCGACTTGAACCTTCGCGCCGGACGCTGACGCCCCACCTCACTTCAGGAGATGTGATGCTCTACTCGTCCGCCCCGTGGCGCCTCGCGGCCGGGCTGGTGTGGCTTGCCGCCTGTGGCGGCTCGGCCGCCCCGCCCTCGCCGGCTCCGGCCACGGTTCCGCCCGGTGCGGCGGTCTCGACCAGCGAGCTCAGGTCCATCGTCGGCGTCCTGGCAGCGGACTCGGTGGAGGGACGGCGCACCGGCACCCCCGGCTCCGCGCGCGCCGCCCGGTTCCTGGCAGGCCTGATGGCGAGCTACGGGCTGGTGCCCGCCGGAGACAGCGGCTACTTCCAGCGGGTGGACTACGAGGTCGTGCGCGGAGCCGAGGGCGAGGAGGTCCGCCTGCCGGGCGCGACGACGGCCGACTCCGTGATCGGGCGCATCAACGACGTCAACGTGATCGGCGTGGTCCACGGCACTGATCCGTCGCTCCGGACCGAGGCGGTGGTGCTGGGGGCCCACTTCGATCACCTCGGCATCGGCCCACCGGTGGCCGGCGACTCGGTGTACAACGGCGCGGATGACGACGCCTCGGGCGTCGCCGCCGTGCTCGCCGCGGCGCGGTCGCTGGCGTTGAGCCCCGCGCGCAGGAGCGTGGTCGTGCTCCTCACCAGCGGCGAGGAGCAGGGGGTGCTCGGTACCCAGTGGTACCTCGAGCGTCCGGCCCTTCCGCTTTCCCGAACCGTCGCCGATCTCCAGGTGGAGATGGTGGGCCGCCCCGACTCGCTCGCCGGAGGCGTGGGGCGGCTCTGGCTCACGGGGTACGAGCGCTCGACCATGGGCGAGAGCTTCGCCCGGGCCGGCCTCGACGTCGTGCCCGACGCCCGGCCCGAGTTCAACTTCTTCGAGCGGAGCGACAACATCGTCTTCGCGCTGAAGGGAATCCCCGCGCACACGCTCTCCTCCTTCGGCATGCACACCGACTACCACCAGCCCTCCGACGAGGTGGAGCGGATCGACTTCGACCACCTGGCGCGCGCCGCCGACGTGGTGTCGCGCGCGGCCCGGGTGCTGGCCGACGGCGACGCGCCGGTCTGGCATCCGGGCGGCCGTCCGCTTCCCGCGAGCCCCTAGCATGGAGGCCCGCGACCTCGGCTGGATCCTCAAGCGCACCGCCGCGGGGTGGTGGAACGACAACGTCCCCCGGTTGGGCGCGTCGCTGGCCTACTACACGCTCTTCGCCCTCGCGCCCATCCTGATCGTGGCCATCACGATCGCCGGACTGTTCTTCGGGACCGAGGAGGTGCAGCGCGAGGTGACGGGGCAGATCGGCGGGCTGGTCGGCGATCAGGGGGCCGTGGCGGTGCGGTCCATGCTGGAGGGCGCCTACAAGCGGACGGGGAACGGCGTGGCGACGGCGATCGGTCTCGCCACGTTCTTCATCGGCGCCACCGGCGCCTTCCTCGAGCTCCAGACGGCCCTCAACGCGATCTGGCGGGTGAAGCCGAGGCCGGACGCCGGCATCAAAGACGTGCTGTTCCAGCGGCTGCTGTCCTTCGGGCTGGTGGTCGGGGTGGGATTCGTGCTCCTGGTCTCCCTCCTGGTGAGCGCGGCCCTCTCCGCCCTCGACCGCTACGTCGGCATGCTCCTCCCCGACATCGCGGCGATCTGGCAGGGGGTGAACACGCTGGTCTCGCTCGGCGTGGTCACCCTGCTGTTCGCGATGATCTACCAGTTCCTGCCCGACGTGAACCTGCGGCTGCGCGACGTGTGGGTCGGCGCCCTGGTGACCGCCGGCCTCTTCAGCATCGGCAAGTTCCTGATCGGGCTCTACCTCGGCACCAGCGGCGTGGCCTCGACCTACGGGGCGGCGGGTTCGGTGGTGGTGCTGCTGATCTGGGTGTACTACTCGGCCCAGGTGGTGCTGCTGGGAGCCGAGTTCACGAAAGCGTACGTGGAGCGGCTCGGCGGCCGCCCGGCGCCGGCACCGCACGCGACCGAGGACCCGACCCCCGAGGCGGTGGGCGGAAAGCCCGACGAGCCGCCACCACCGCAGACCCCCAGCACTTAACCTTCCGCCGTCCCGCCGTCCTACCGGTGCGTCCTTCCCATCAGCCGCTCCCCGTCGCCCGGCGCGTACTGCTTCAAGCGCTCGAGCAGCTTCCGTGCATCCGACTCGACCACGATCATCTCCCGGTGCTCCTGTTCGAGGAACCCCTCCTTCACCGCGTGGTCGAGGAACTCGATCAGCCGGTCGAAATACCCCGCCACGTTGAGAATGCCCGACGGTTTCCGGTGGATGCCGAGCTGGCCCCAGGTGAGGATCTCGAAGTAGCCCTCCAGCGTGCCGATGCCGCCGGGCAGGGCGATGAACCCGTCCGACAGGTCGGCCATCTGCGACTTCCGCTGGTGCATCGAGGCGACCACGATGAGGTCGGGGATGCCGGTGTGGGCCGCTTCCTTCTTCATGAGCTGCTGCGGGATGATGCCGGTGACGTGGCCGCCGTGCTCGTGCGCCGCGTCCGCCAGCTCGCCCATGATGCCGACGCTCGCGCCCCCGTAGACCAGCTCGATGCCCTCGTCCGCGAGCAGCTTGCCCAGCTCGCGGGCGGCGGCGACGTACTCCGGCCGCTCGCCCGCGTTGGTGCCGCAGAACACGCAGATGCGGTTGAACACGGGGGGCTGCTGCTCTGTCGCCATGCGACACCGGTTGGAGTCGTGGGGGTTCGGGTCTAGACTCCACACTAATCACCCGGGACCAACCACCCAAGACCCGTGACCGGACCATGACCCAGATCGAACGACGAACCCTAGGCGCCCCCGGACTCGCCGTCTCCGCCCTCGGACTCGGGTGCATGGGGATGTCCGATTTCTATGCCGGCCGCGACGACGACGAGTCGCTGGCCACCATACATCGCGCGCTCGACCTCGGCATCACCTTTCTCGATACCGCGGACATGTACGGCCCCTTCAGCAACGAGCGGCTGGTCGGACGCGCCATCCGCGGCCGGCGGGAGGAGGTCGTGGTCGCGACCAAGTTCGGCAACGAGCGGGCCGAGGACGGCAGCTACCTCGGCGTGAACGGGCGCCCCGAGTACGTCCGCAAGTCCTGCGACGACTCGCTCCGGCGGCTCGGCGTGGACCACATCGACCTCTACTACCAGCATCGGGTGGACCGCACGGTGCCGATCGAGGAGACGGTGGGCGCCATGGCGCAGCTCATCGAGCGCGGCAAGGTGCGCCATCTCGGCCTCTCCGAGGCGGCGCCCGAGACCATCCGGCGGGCGCAGCGGGAGCACCCCATCACCGCGCTCCAGACCGAGTACTCGCTGTGGACCCGGGACCCCGAGGACGACATCCTGCCGCTCTGCCGCGAGCTGGACATCGGCTTCGTGGCCTACAGCCCCCTCGGCCGCGGCTTCCTCACCGGCCGGTTCCGCACCATCGACGACCTGGAGCCCGACGACTACCGACGGAACACGCCGCGGTTCCAGGGAGAGAACTTCCGGAAGAACCTGGAGCTGGTGGACCGGGTGAAGGAGATCGCCACCCGGAAGAAGTGCACGCCGTCCCAGCTCGCCCTCGCCTGGGTGCTGGCGCAGGGAGAGGACGTCGTTCCCCTCTTCGGCACCAAGCGCCGGCAGTACCTGGAGGAGAACGTCCGGGCGCTGGACGTCGAGCTCACGGAGTCGGATCTGGAAGAGATCGACGAGGTCGCGCCGAAGGGCGCGGCCACCGGGGAGCGCTACAACGAGGCGGGGATGCGGACCGTCAACGGCTGAGCCGCGCGCGCGGCCGCGGCCGCGTACACCAGCTCGTATGGCGAGCGCTGCGCCTCGGCGGCGAGGTACGCGAGGAGGCCGAGCCGCTTGGGCTGCTGGAGCACGGCCAGCACCTCCCCGCCGTCCGTGGCCCGGAGGTCCAGCACGCCGAGGGTATGCAGCTCGATCATGGGAAGGATCGAAAGGTAATGCCTGGGACGTAGACCCTGCTTCCGGGGCCGACCCCGACTAACTTCGGGGCCGTGAGAACGGCTTCTCCGGCAGGCTCGTGAGCTTCGACGCCATCGTCGTCGGCAGTGGATTCGGCGGGGCCATGGCGGCCCGGGTGCTGGTGCACGCCGGGTGGCGGGTGCTGCTCCTGGAGCGCGGAGGATGGGTGGCCCGCGGGCCGGAGAGCTGGGCGCAGGAGAACGTCGGCGAGCTGACCGGGCACTACAGCCGGGAGGCGCCCTACCGGCAGCTTCGTGGCGGCCGCGACCTGGGCGCCTACCACTGTGTGGGCGGGCCGTCGGTCTTCTACGGCGGGGTGTCGCTCCGGATGCGGGAGCGCGACTTCGAGGTGGACCGCGACATCGTCGGAGATTCCGGCGCCCGCTGGCCCCTCGACTACGCCGATCTGGAGCCCCACTACACCGCGGCCGAGCGCATCCTCGGCGTGTCCGGCGCCGGCGGCGAGGACCCGACCGAGCCCGCCCGCAGCGAGCCCTACCCGCAGCCCGCCGCCGACCTGGCGCCGGTCACCCAGCGGATCGATCGCGCGGCACGCGGGCTCGGCCTCCGGCCGTTCCGGCTGCCCCTCGCGATCAACCGTGTGGCGGCGGAGGGGCGGGCCGCCTGCCGGCTCTGCGGCACGTGCGACGGCTTCGCCTGCGCCATCGGCGCCAAGAACGATCTCGCCACCACCGTCATCGGCCCGCTGGTTCGCCGGGGCCTGCGGCTCGAGACCGACTCGGTCGTCACCCGGCTCGTCACCGACGGCACCAGGGTCACCGGCGTCGAAGTGGCCGCGCGGGAATCGGGAGCGCGCACGGTCCATCGCGCGCGCGAGGTGGTCCTCGCGGCCGGCGCGCTCGCCACGCCTCACCTGCTGCTCGCCTCGGAGCTAGCTCCGCTCAATCCCGGTGGCCGCGTCATCGGCCGCTACCTTCAGCGCCACTACAACGAGATCCTCTTCGGGATCTTTCCGGCACCGCCGAATCCCGGCGGCGGCTTCCACAAGCAGCTCGGGATCCACGACCTCTATTTCGGTCATGCCTCGGTCCGGGATCCGGCGGGCAAGCTGGGCGGGCTGCAGCAGCTGCCCACGCCGCCGGTCGGCCTGGTCCGCGCCGAGCTGCCGAGACTTCTCGGCGCGATGTGCGCGCCGTGGGTCCGGCACCTCACGGGGCTGCTGGTGATGGCCGAGGACCAGCCGGTCTACGAGAACCGCGTGCTGCTCGACGAGAGCGCGGCCGACCGCTACGGCGTTCCCCGCCTGCTCATCAGCCACCGGCACACGGCGCGGGACAAGGCCGCCGGCGCGGCGCTGATGGCTGTCGCCAAGCGGGTCCTTCGCCGCGCCGGCGCCCTCGCCTTCTACCGCCACCGGGTGGCCACCTTCAGCCACGGGCTAGGCACGGTGCGCATGGGCCGGGACCCGTTCACCAGCGCGCTCGACGCCGATTGCCGGTTCCGGGGTCTCGACAACCTCACCGTGGTGGACGCCAGCGTGCTGCCCACGTCCGCCGCGGTGAACCCGAGCCTCACCATCTCGGCCCTCTCGCTCCGCGCCGCCGAGCGTCTCGTGGCCCGCTCGGTCCGTCCCGCCATTCCCGCCAGGCATGTCGCCGCCGGCCGTTAGCGTCGCGTTCCTCGGCTGCGGCGCGGCGACCCGGACGCACTCCGGCGTCCTCGCCCGCTTCGGCGCCGAGGTCCGGCGCTACTACGCCAGCCGGGCCTGGAAGACGGCCGACGAGTACAACCGGAAGTACAAGGGTGCGGGCGCGTTCGGCTCGTACGCGGAGGCGATGGCGGACGAGCGGGTCCAGGCGGTCGTGGTGGCGACGCCGCCCGACTCCCATCTCGAGCTGACCCTCGCCGCGTTCGAGGCCGGCAAGCACGTGGTGGTGGAGAAGCCCGCCTTCCTTCGGGCCGCGGACTTCGACGTGGTCCGCGCCGCCGAGGCGCGGAGTGGGCGGCAGCTCATGGTGGCGGAGAACTACTGCTACAAGCCGATCGCCCGGGCCCTGCGCGAGCTGATCGAGTCCGGCGCGCTGGGCGAGATCCGGTTCTTCCATCTGGTGGCGGTGAAGAGCCAGCGGCGGGCCGGCTGGCGCGACGATCCCGGCACTGCGGGCGGCGGGGCGCTGTTCGAGGGCGGCGTGCACTGGATCGACCTCCTCGCCAACAGCGGGCTGGAGGTGGAGTCGGCCCGGGGGTTCCGCCCGGACCGCGGCACCGGGCTCGAGCGCAGCATGCTGGTGGTGGTCGAGTACCGGGGGGGCGGCGTGGGCACGCTGGCCCACTCGTGGGAGGTGCCGTCGCCGCTTCACGGCCTTCGGATGTCGCGCATCTTCGGCACCAGGGGCTCGGCGGCGTTCGAGTCGAACGGCATCCTCGCGGTGGTGACCGGCGCCCGCCGCCGGCTGGTGTTTCCCGGACTGCGCGACATCAACGGCAACCGGGCGATGTGGACCGACTTCGTGGACGTGGTCCGCACCGGCCGGGAGCCGGTCATGACCGCCGGGCGGGCCCAGCGCGGACTCGAGCTGATCGAGACCGCCTACCGCACCGCGGCCGAAACCAACCAGGGGACTCGATGAGGCTGCTGCTCGCCGC
>JACDHV010000179.1 GCA_013820855.1 Gemmatimonadales bacterium
CGCCGAATCCACGGCCGCCGTGGTCGTCCGGGCCACGGAGTCGGCGGCGGCTGTCACCGGACCCGCCACCGAGTCGGGTCGCGCCGCTGATGGTTTCGGCGCCGTGTCCGCCGCGCCGCCACCCTGCGCCGCCCTGCCGGTGTCCGCCGCCGCCACTCTGACATCGCACCGCTGGTACATGAACCCCAGCTGCCGCTTCAGCTCCAGGTCCGTCTCCGCCCGGGCGATGCCGTCGGCGAGCCAGCGGCAGGCGCGAGTGGTGTCCTGCAGGTCGAAGTACGTGCGGCCCGCCCAGTAGGCGGCCTGCGCGAAGAGGGGCGTGAACGGATAGTCGAGCCGCAACCGCTCGAGGTTGCGGGCGGCGTTGTCGAAGGTCCGGGTGGCATAGTCCATCTGAACCAGCCGGAGCAGCGCGTCGTCCACCCAGAGCGAGGTCGGGTGCTCCACCACCACCCGCTGCAGGTGCCGGCGCATGTCCGCGGCGGTGCCGGCCACCATGGCCTGGGTGTAGAGGATCTGAGGGTAGAGCGAGTCGGTCGGCGGCGTGGCCGCGAGCAGCCGCTCCACCGCGTTGCGGGCCGAGTCTCCCTGGCCCTCCTGGGCCGCGCGCACGGCGGCGACCAGTCGCGGATCGGTTTGCCCGTCGGCCGTGGACGCGCCGATCAGGACGAGCACGACTAGACACTGCATCAACCGGGTCATGCCGCCGCCAGTCGGGAGGTCGCCATGCGGAGCACCATGTCGATCAGGATGCCCCGCTCGTCGGAGATCGTGGTTCCCTTGAGGGCGCGATCCGCCGCCAGGACGCACCGAAGCGCGTGCGTCACGCGCTCGGCCGGCCAGCCGGGAATCCACCGGATCCAGCGGCCCTTCTCCTCGCCCCAGCTCATGAGACCGTAGACGCGATTTCGCCTGATGAGCGCGAAGACGGCATCGTCCAGCGACTTTCCCCGAAGCCGGCGGTCGTGATACGAGCGGGCGACACCCACGCCGATGAGCGTCGTGCCAAGCAGAGTCACCAGCTTCACGCCGGAGTTGCCCGGCTGATCGAGCAGCGGCCCGAGCAGGCGCACGGCAGGACCCGTGCGATCCTCGAGCACGGCATCGCGCCAGTCGAGGACCGTCTCGCCGTGCCGCACGCCGACCAGCTCGCCCACCCGCTCGACGGTGAGGGGCTCCGTGGCGGGTAGTGCCGCCAGCTTCTCGAGCTCGGCCGCGAGCGAGGCGAGCTCGCCGCCCACCGCGCGCACCAGGTGCCGTGCCGCGTCCTCGGGCAGCTCGATGCCGAGCCCCTTCGCCCGGCGGTCGAGCCACTCGAGCACCCGGTCCTCCGGCAGGGGCTCGCAGGCCACCGCGACCGCCGCTTTCGAGAGGTCCTTGTCCTCGCTCTCCTCGTTCGAGCCCTGGATCAGCACCAGCACCGTGTCGGGGGCTGGCCGGCCCAGATAGCCGAGGAGCGCCGCGCGGACCTTCGGCTTCCGCTTGAGCGCCTCCACCTCGCGCAGGACCACCACGCGGCGCTCCGCCATCATCGGCAGCGTCGTGCACAGCGCGAAGAGCGAGTCGGCGTCGAGCTGCCCGGCGGAGTGCTGGTCGAGATTGAAGTCGCGCAGCGACGGATCGAGCACCCGGTCGATGATGGCCCGGAGCGCCTCGTCCTTCAGCAGGTCCTCGGGCCCGTGAAAGTAGTAGGCGCGCGCCGGCGCTCCCTTGGTGAGGGAGCGGAAGAACGCGTCGAGGGTCTGTGCGGGCATGACGATAAAACTACGCGGGGCGCCGCCCGAGAGGAAACGCCGCGGTGTGCTCGCCGGTGGCGCCGCCGGCGACGGCGCGCTCGTAGAGCGCGAGCACGTGCGCCCGGCTCACCAGGCCGAGCAGGTGGCCGGTGGCGCGGTCCACCACCGGGATCGAAGGCGCCCCGCGAACTCCCATTCGACGGATGGCCTCCAGCAGGGTGTCGCCCGGGGCGACCGTCTCCGCGGGAATCGTCACCTCCGAGGCGACGAGGCCGGCGGTCTTCTCCCTGGGCTCTCCGGCCAGGCGGCCCAGGTCCGCGATGGGGATGATGCCGACCAGCCGCCGGTGCTGGTCCACCACCGGGATGTCGGTGAAGGCGCCGTGTCCCAGGTGCTCCAGCAACTGAACGAGGGGCGTGGTCTCGCCCACCACCGCCGGCGCCGGGTCGAAGGCGTCGGCCACCCGGAGCCCGGCGAGCACGTCCCGGTCGGCGCCGTGCTGCAGCCGCTCGCCACGGCGGCGCAGCCACCCGCTGTACAGGGAGTCGGGCTCCAGCCGCCGCGCGACCAGGTTGGCGATCACGGTGGTCAGCATCAGCGGGATGACGATCTCGTAATCGTTCGTCATCTCGAAGACGAGCAGCATGCCGGTGATCGGGGCGCTGGTGGACGCCGCCACGACGGCCCCCATTCCCACCAGCGCGTATGCCTCCGGCCTCAGCCCGAGGTCGGGAAAGAGGCCGGTGAGCGCGACGCCGAACGCGCCGCCGGTGGCCGCGCCGACGTAGAGCGAGGGCGTGAAGACTCCGCCCGAGCCCCCGAAGTTGAGGGTGATCGAGGTGGCGAGGATGCTGCCGAGCGCGAGCAGGGCGAGCGACGTCCAGGACATCCCGCCGAACACGTCGAGGTGCACCGCGAAATGCCCGTGCCCGACCAGCAGCCCCTTCGAGAGGAGCACCAGCACGCCGACCAGGAGCCCGCCGAGAAACGCCAGCGTCCAGCGCGGACTCTGGAGCCGGCGGACCAGGGACTCGGTGCCGAAGAACACCCGCACGAACAGCACACCCACCAGGCCGGCGATCACCCCCAGGAACGGATAGAAGACCAGCAGCTCGCGCTGCAGCACGTAGCCGTAGTTCTCCGGGATGGGGAAGGCCGGGTTGTTGCCGAGGAAGCTGTGCGAGACGACCGCCGCGACCACGCTGGCCACGACCACCGGCGGGAACGCCCCGACCGCCAGCGAGCCGAGGATCTCCTCGAGCGCGAAGAAGGCGCCCGCCAGGGGCGCGTTGAACGCGGCGGAGATGCCGGCCGCCGCGCCGGCCGCGACCATGATCTTGGTGCGGGCAGGGTCGAACCGGAACGCGCGTCCGAGGAACGAGGCGAGCGCCGCGCCGAGCACGGCCACCGGTCCCTCGCTGCCGGCGGCGCCGCCGCTTCCGAGGGTCACGGCACTGGCGGCGGTGCGGGCCAGCGTCGGGCGCATGGGAAGCCGCCCGCCTTCCCGCGCGACCGCCCGCTGCACGTCCGGCACGTTGAGTCCCTCGTGCCCCCTGCCGGGCCCGCGCATGATGAGATAGGCGAGCGTGATCCCGACCCCGGTGAGCAGCGGCCGGTAGGCCAGGATGCCCGACTGCGTCAGGAAGACGGCGGGGGTGAGATACAGGATCCAGTACGCGAGGTCGATCAGCCGGTAGAACGCGACCACGCCCAGCCCGCCGGCCACGCCGATGGCCACGGCGAAGCCGAGCAGGATGGTGTTCTCGTTGAAATGAAAGGCATTGAACCAGTCGGCGAACCGGTCCCAGACTCCGCCGGCGCGCCGGGCGGCCATGCGCGCGGCGTCCCGCGCCGGCCGAGTGGGATCCGGCAATGGAGGGAGCCGTGCCACTATCTGCGGAACCCCTGCACGAATAGAAGGGCGACGAGCGTCTTTCCGTCCACGATCTCTCCCTGCTCCACCAGCCGCAGCACCTCGGACCATCGGAGGGTGTGCAGCTCCATGAACTCGTCGGCCTCCCGGTGCTCCGCGCCCGGCTCCAGCTCCTCCGCCAGAAAGAGATGGATGCGCTCGTCGGTGAAGCCCGGTGTCGTGTAGATCGTGGTGAGGCGCTCGAGCCGCGCGGCGCGCATGCCGGTCTCCTCTTCGAGCTCGCGCCGGGCGCAATGCTCCGGGCTCTCGCCGCTGTCGAGTCGCCCGGCAGGGACCTCCCAGATGAAGCCGTCGGCGGCGTGGCGGAACTGACGGATGAGCACGACACGGGGGTCCCGATCGCGCGGCGGATCGAGGAACGGCACGACCGCCGCAGCCCCGGGGTGGCGCAGGATCTCGAGCTGCCCCACGGAGTCGTCGGGAAAGCGGACGCTGTCGAGATCGAGGTTGACGATACGGCCGGAGTAGACGCGGGTGGTCGAGAGCAGGGGCATGGAAGAAGAAAGCGCTACCGCACACGCTTTTCAATCAGGGTTCTCGACCATGCGATCGGCACCTTGAGTCCCTCCGCGAACAGGTAGCGGAGCTCCAGCACGGGGTTGTCGGAGATCGGACTGCTCTCGGTCGGGGAGGTATACGCCTCGAGGGCGATGCGCCGGGCTTCCAGCCGGAGCCGGAACATGTGAAAGGGGTCGCTCACCAGCAGAACGCGGTGGAGCCCGCGGCCGCGCAGCCAGTCGCCCACGGCGTTCATGGACGTCAGGGTGGAGCTGCCGACCGGCTGGGCGATCACGGCGTCGTCCGGCACCTCCCGCGCGATGAGATACCGCCGACCGGCCATGGCCTCGCTGATGGTGTCGCCGCGGCCGACGCCGCCGGTCACCACGATGAGCGGAGCGTAGCCCTCGCGGTACAGCCCGATGGCGTGGTCCAGACGGGCCCGGAGCACCGGCGAGGGCCTGCCGTTGTACTGCGCGGCGCCCAGCACGATGATCGCGTCGGCCGGCCGCCGCTGGTCGTGCTGGCTCGCCACGAGCACGGCGGTGAGCGAAACGGTGTAGACGATGGCGGCACCGAGGACCAGCATGCCGAGGATCGATCGCAGCGATCGGCGGCGGGGCACGGCGACGGGGCGGCCGGCTCTGCGGCCGCCCGGTCCGGCCGTGGTCATAGGTCGAAGGTCTCGCCGTGCCCGGGGATGCGCACGTCGCGAACCCCCGCCTCCCGGAGACCCGCGGCCATCGCCTCGAGCGCGCCGCTCTCGCCGTGCACCACGAAGGCCCGGCGGATCGGGCCGCCGAGGCCCCGCACCCAGGCCAGCAGCTCGGCGCGATCGGCGTGCGCGGAGTAGCCGCTGATGGTCTCCACCTCCGCCCTGACCGGGTACTCCTCGCCCAGGATCCGGACCGGGCTGGTGCCCTCCTGGATCCGCCGGCCGAGCGTGTGCTCCGCCTGGAACCCGACGAACAGCACCAGGTTCCGGTGGTCGCCGATGCCGTTCACCAGGTGGTGAAGGATCCTCCCCGATTCCGCCATGCCCGACGCCGCGATGATCACCGCCGGCCCGGTGGCTGTGTTGAGGGCTTTCGACTCCTCGACGCTCCGGACGTAGTGGACCAGCGGGAAATCGAAGATGCGGCTTTCGGAGACCACCAGGTGCTCGCGCTGGTCGAAGACCTCGGGGTGCATCCGGAACACCGTGGTGACGTCCACGGCGAGCGGGCTGTCCACGTGGATGGGGATCCGCGGGATCTTTCCCGCGCGCCAGAGCTGATGGAGGCTGTAGATCAGCTCCTGGCAGCGGCCCAGGGCGAACGCCGGCACCAGCAGCTTCCCTCCTCGAGCCGCCACCCGCCGCACCGCCTCGCCCAGCCTCGCCTCGGCGTCCGCCACGGACTCGTGACTCCGGTCGGCGTAGGTGGACTCGATGATCAGCGTATCGATCGGACCGGAAGGTGGCTGGGGGTCCCGTATGATCGGAAGCCCGCTTCGGCCGATGTCGCCGGAGAACACCAGCCGGTGGCTCCCGGCCTCGGTGATCCGCATGTCCACCGTGGCGGAGCCGAGGATGTGGCCCGCGTCGAGAAATTCGAGCGCGAGGTGCTTCCGGAGATGGGTGATCCGATGGTAGGGCACGCCCACCATCAGCTCCTGGGTGGCGATCGCGTCCGCCATGGAGTAGAGCGGCTCGCTCTGGAGGGTCGCCTTGCCGCGCCGCGCGAGGTGCTCGAAGTCCTTCTCCTGGATGTGGGCCGCGTCGGGGAGCATGACCGCGCAGAGGTCGCGCGTGGCCGGCGTGGTGTGGATGGGGCCGTGAAAGCCCTCGCGAACCAGCAGCGGCAGCCTGCCCGAGTGGTCGATGTGCGCGTGGCTCAGCACCACGCCGTCGAGCCGCCGGGGGTCGAACGGCAGCCGGAGGTTCGCATCGTGGGTCTCCGACCGGCGGCCCTGAAAGAGCCCCGCGTCGAGCAGAAAGCGCCCGCCCGCGGCCTCGAGCAGGTGCATGGATCCGGTCACCTGGCCGGCTGCGCCGTAGAAGGAGAGTCGAAGGCTCATCGGCCGCTCACTCCTTGCTCCGGGTTCCGAACAGCCGGTCCCCGGCGTCGCCCAGCCCCGGCAGGATGTACCCCATCTCGTTGAGCTGGCGGTCGAGCGCCGCCGTGTAGATCGGCACGTTGGGGTGGCTCTCCAGCATGCGCTGGACCCCTTCGGGCGCGGCGACCAGGCAGAGAAACCGGATCTTCCGCGCGCCGGCCTCGCGCAGCGCGGAGACCGCGGCGACGCCGGATCCGCCTGTCGCGAGCATCGGGTCGAGCACGAAGAAATCGCGCTCCACTTCGGCCGCGGGAATCTTGAAGTAGTAGTCCACCGGCTTGAGAGTGTCGTGGTCGCGATACAGCCCGATGTGCCCCACCCGCGCCGAAGGAATGAGCTGCGCGATCCCTTCGACCATCCCCAGGCCCGCGCGGAGGATCGGCACCAGCGTCAGCTTCTTGCCGGAGACCTGGCGGCCGGTCGTCCGCTCCAGGGGCGTCTCGATCTCCACCGGCTCGGTCGAGAGGTCCTTGGTCACCTCGTACGCCATCAGCATTGAGATCTCGCTGACCAGCTGCTTGAAGTCGCGGGTGCTGGTGTCCCGATCGCGCAGGATCGAGAGCTTGTGGACGATCAACGGATGCGTGAGGACGGTCAGATTGGGGAAGGATGCCTGAGGCATGC
>JACDHV010000180.1 GCA_013820855.1 Gemmatimonadales bacterium
CGCCGCCGTGACCGCCACGCTCGTGACCTGGCCGCTGACTATGCTCCCAACTATAACGTTAACGACTGCAATGGTTTTCGGCATCGGAACCGGGCTCGGCACCGCCAGTGGCGCGCGCCGCGTTCGACGGGCGGACGTCGAGCTCAAACGGATCGCCTCGTGACTCATAGTAGCGATTCGGGCCGCCGCGGCCCGTAGACTGGATCACAATTCCCGTGCCGTCTATTTTGACGCCATGGCAACCATACAGTGCCGGCGGTGTGGCCAGACGCGGGAAGGAATGGCCTTCCAGCCGTTTCCGACCGAGCTGGGCCGCAGGGCCTTCGAGCAGATCTGCGGAGTCTGCTGGGCGGAGTGGACCAAGACCCAGCAGCAGCTCATCAACCACTACGGATTGAACCTGCGCGAGCCCAAGGCGAAAGAGTTCCTGCTCCAGAACATGGAGCAGTTCCTCTTTCAGCCGCAGCCGGGGGTTTGAGAGCTTCGGCCATCAGAAGCTCGCCCCGACCCGGAACACCAGGTCGATCGCCGGCCCACCCGGCTCCAGGTCCTCCGTCATTCCAATGCGAAGCTCCCTTCCTCCGGTTCCCTCGAGAATCCAGCCGAAATCGAAGGAGAAATCGCGCCGGTCCAGCGCGGGGATCGACGTGTGGCGGTAATACGGACTGTGGACGAGCAGGTTTCCATACAGCGACTGGCGACCCCAGACGCGCCACCGCAGACCGGAGCTGCCAGCGAGGAAGAGCTCCCGCTGCCAGGCCGCCAGCGACCCGTGCGACGGCGTGTAACCGCCGGAGAGGCTGCCCTCGTACACGAGACGGGGCGTGAGGGGAAGCCGTGCCGTGTTGAGCAGGCTCGCCGAGATCACCTGGCGACCGTAGCCGGCCGGCCCGGTGGTGGTCGGGAGGGTGAGCGCGAGCACGCTCTGCACCCGGCGCGTCGTTCGGACGCCGAACCCGACCCGCAGATCGCCGAGGAAGAGAGCGTCCGGCTCGCCCAGCACGGCCCCGTTTCCGGCCAGATCCCACGCGTAGAGAAAGTCGTTCTTCGGCCGGCGCTCGCGCTCGGGCATGTCGATGCCGAGCAGATCGTGGTACCACTCGAGGAAGCCGTCGAGCACGCCGGCATAGGCGCCGAGCAGCTCGGCTTCGGCGAGCACGAACGTGGCCGGGCTCAGATCGCGGGAGAGGACGGCGCGGATCCGGAGCAGCTCCGCGTCGAGGAGGAACGATGCCTGCGGCAGCTCGTTGTCCTCGATCGTGCTGGCATAGTCGACGCCGAGGTCGGCGGTCCATCGGCCGGGCCGGGGAGCGCGAAAGGGCTCGAAGGCGATGCCGCTCCGGGAAGTCGCGACGGGATTGATCGGGCGCAGGGAAGGGAGTCCCTGTGCGGCGGCGGATTCCGCGAACACGAACAGCAGCAGGGCGAGGAGCGGCACCCCGCAACATAACTCGGCTTGACAAAGGAGCTCGCCGCCTCGTAGCTTCACCCCATGGTCCGCAACAGCTCGTGGTTCTTCTACTTTAGCAGCGCCGGCGCGGCGGTCTCGCCGTCCGGTGTTGGTAGCGTGCTGTAGCGCACCGACCGGACGGCCCGACGCCCCGCCGGATGTCCCGGCGGGGCTTTTTGTTTTTCATCCTCGGAGCGTACGTATGCGCGTTGCGATTCAGGGCACTCACGGCTCCTTCAGCGAAGCGGCTGCCCGCCGCCGGTGGCCCGGGCTGGAGACGCTTCCCTGCCGCGAGGCGAAGGACGTGGTCGCCGCGGTCCGCGAGGGCCGGGCGGAGGCCGGGTGCCTGCCGATCGAGAACTCACTCATCGGCTCGGTCACGACCACCTACGACCTCCTCGAGGAGGCGTTCGGCGACGGCACGCTCCGGCTCACCCACGAAATCCTATACCCGGTGCACCACACGCTGATGGCCGTGCCCGGCGCGAATCTCGAGGGCATCAAGCGGGTCCTCTCCCATCCAGTGGCGCTGGGGCAGTGCCGGCTGTGGCTGGCCGAGCATCTCCCCGAGGTCGAGCTGGTGAGCGCGTGGGACACCGCGGGCAGCGCCGAGATCGTGGCCCAGGAGGGCAATCCCGCGATTGCCGCCATCGCCGCCCGCCACGCGGCCGACACGCACGGACTGACTCCGCTGGCCGAGCGGATCGAGGACGACCCCACCAACCAGACCCGCTTCCTCACCTTCACCCGCTCCGATGCCGCCGAGCTGCCCGCGGCGAGCGGGGGCGCCGTTCGATACAAGACCTCGGTGATCGTGCTGATCGACCACAAGCCGGGCATGCTGGCGCTGACACTCCAGGCGTTCGGCGTGCGCGGGGTGAACCTCATGGCGCTCCAGTCCCGGCCGGAGCGCTCGGCGCCGTGGACCTACCGCTTCTACGTGGACGTGGACGGGTCCGCGAGCGATCCCAGGCTGGCGGAGGCGCTCGAGGAGGTCGAGGCGCTCGCGGCGCGGGTGGTGGTGCTGGGGAGCTACGAGGCCTGGATCGAGGGCTCCCGTCTGTCCGCCCCGCCGCCGACGCCGGCCCACCACACCAAGAAGCCCGACATCCCGCTGGTGGACCGCCGACGGGCGCCGGAGGGCACCCGGGTGCAGGTGCGCAACGTCGTGTTCGGCGGAGCGGAGCCCGTGCTGATCGCCGGGCCCTGCTCGGTGGAGAGCGGGCCGATGATCCTGGAGACCGCCGACGCGATCGCGAAGGTGGGTGGAGACATGCTGCGCGGCGGTGCCTACAAGCCGCGCACCTCGCCGTACGACTTCCAGGGCCTCGGCGTGAAGGGGCTGCGCTACCTGGCGGACGCGCGCGAGCGAACGGGGCTGCCCGTCGTCACCGAGGTGCTGAGCTGGGAAGAGGTGGCGGTCGTGGCGCACTTCGCCGACATGCTGCAGATCGGCGCGCGCAACATGCAGAACTTCAGCCTGCTCAGAGCCGCGAGCCGGAGCGGCAAGCCGATCCTGCTCAAGCGGGGGGCGGGCGCGACCATCGAGGAGTGGCTGATGGCGGCCGAATACGTCCTGGCGGAAGGGAATCCCAACGTGGTGCTCTGTGAGCGTGGCATCCGGACCTTCGAACGCGCCACCCGCCACACGCTGGATCTCAACGCCGTGGTGATGGTCGGGCAGCGCACCCATCTTCCGGTGATCGTGGATCCCAGCCACGCGGCCGGCGTCAGGTCGCTGGTCGTCCCCCTCGGCCTCGGCTCGCTCGCGGCCGGCGCGTGCGGGCTGCTGGTCGAGGTGCATCCCGATCCCGACCGCGCGATGAGCGACGGGGCGCAGAGCCTCGACGTCGCGGCGTTCGCGGAGCTGGCCAGGCAGGTGCATCCCGGCACGCCGGCGCCCGAGGCGGCTGCCCTGACGGCGTGAGCCGTCCGGGCGGCGGGGCACGGCCACAGTAAAGGGGGCCCCTCGCGCCGGGCCCCCCTCTTACCGCGTGCCGCTCACCGTTCCTGTCGTTACGGTACCGTGGTCCGTCCCCTACGCCCCACAATCATCCGGTAGATCAAGAGCAGAAGCATCGCGCCGATGATCGAGGCGATGATCCCGGGACCCGAGCCGGGATTGGAGTACCAGCCCATTGCGCGCCCCAGAAAGCCGGCCAGCAGCGCGCCAGCCACGCCGATCAGCATGGTGACGATGATCCCGCCAGGATCCTTCCCGGGCATCAAGAACTTCGCGATCGCACCAACGACCAACCCGATGATCAAGGTCCACAGGATTCCCATAGTTCCCTCCAAGGTGGGCCGAAGATATACCAGCGTCCCGGGTTGGACATCTGTGAGCGGGCGCACACGGGCGTGCGGGACTTACCTGTCGCGCTCGCCGATGCGGGCGGTGACCGCCTCCCGCTTGCGGTTCCGCATGATGTCCAGCTTGAAGGTTTCACCCGTTTCGTAGCTCCGCAAGATGCGAAGCAGATGGGAGGGGCTCGAGGGCGTCCGGCCGTCCACCGTCAGCACCACGTCTCCGCCCCGCAGGCCCAGCGCCGAGTCGCTGGGGGCGCTGATCACCAGTACCCCCTCGTCGGTGCCGAAATACCGCCCCAGATCGGGGTTGAGAGGTGCCAGCTCCAGCCGGCCCAGGGGCGACCCGCTGAAGTACTCCCAGCGGGGGCCGGCCGCCTCGAACCGCTCCAGGAACTCGCCTACGGGGACCCGCGCCTCTCCCCGCCGGATCGGTCCCGGGAAGCGGAACTCGTACCGGCGGCCGCCGCCCGGCTCCAGGGCCAGCTCGGGCTCCTCCGCCGTCACCACGGAGGCGGTCCGGCGGTCCTTCCCGCGCCGGTACTCCACCGCCACGGTGTCGTTCGGCTCCAACCGCGCGGCCAGCTCGATCAGCCTGAGGCCGGGCAGCGACTTCCGCGCGCGCCCGTCACCGCTTTCGGCCGCGCCGCCCGCGAGCACCGACTTCCCGTCGAGCCTGGTGATGAGGTCGCCCGACTGGATTCCGGCCTGTGCCGCGGGACCGCCGGGGGTGACCGCCTCCACGTAGGCGCCGATCGAGTCGGTCTCCCTGGCCTGCAGGTTCACCTTGATGCCGAGGCGGGCACGCCGCTCGAGCATGACGCGCATCAGCCGGTCGGGGCCGCGCTCGCGCTGGACGACTTCCGGCTGCTGGGCCCATACCCCGGCGGGGGCGGTGAGTCCGCCGGCGGCGAGGAGCGCGCCGACGATCGCTTGACGTCGCATGAGAATTCCCTCCGGGGCTAGAGCCCCACGTGACTGGCGCGGGTGACGTGGACGTCCACCAGAGCGTCGAGCAGGCCCACCCGCTCCCGCCAGAGCTTCAACAGCTCCGCGTCGCGCGCCTGCCGCTCCATCAACTCGGCCATCTCCAGCTCGCGGTCCACCCGGGCGATCCGGTCCTCGAGCTCCTGGGTGATTCCGGCGGTGCGGCCGTCGAGCACCCGGCTCTCGGGGTCCAGCCGGTCGAGGGCGGACTCCAGAGCCCGGGAGTGGACCATCGCCTGCTCGATCTCGGACCGGCCGAGGCCGGCGTCGGGTTGTCCGAGGGCGCCGGACTGCACGAGCGAGCTCACGCCCACCGCCAGCGCGACCGACGCTGCCGCCGCCAGACCGGCGAGGCCCGTGAACCGCGCCCGGTGGCGCCTCCGCTCGGTCCGGACCCGGTCGCGGACACCGATCCAGCGGTCGCGGGAAGGCCGGAGCGCCGGGAGGGCCTTGAGCCTGGCGACCCGCTGGTGCAGCCGCTCGAGCTCTTCGCGGCAGAGGGCACAGCCCTCCAGGTGCTCGCGCGCGGCGGCGTCCCCCGGTTCCAGGCCCGCTCCCCTGAGGCCGACCAGCGCCTCCATCGAGAGGTGCGTCATGCGAGCACCTCCTCGCCCAGCCAGCGGCGGAGCCGGGCGTGGGCCCGCGCCAGTTGCGACTTCGAGAAGCTGGGGGTCTTCCCCATCATCCCGCCGATCTCGTCGTGGGTGTAGCCCTCCACGTCGTGCAGCCAGACGACGGCGCGGGACACCTCGGGCAGGCGCTCCAGCGCCGCCTCGAGATCCATCCGGAGGTGAGTCTCCTCCTTCCGCTGCCCCACCAGCTCGTCGTGCAGCTCGTCGGTGTCGCGATACTTGTTGCGGCGGAGGCGCATGAGCGCCTTGCTGGCGGCGATGGTGCGGATCCAGCCCCAGAGACTCCCCTCCTCCCGGTACCGCCCGATGCTCCGGCAGACCTCGAAGAAGGTTTCCTGGAGCACGTCCTCCGCGTCCTCTGTGGTGCGGCAGATCCGGCGGGCGAGGTGGTAGACCGGCACCTCGAACGCCCGGTAGAGGGCCTCGAGGGCGGCTTCGTCACCCCGTCGCGCCCGCGCGACCACCGATTCGGCGTCGGAGAGGATGTAGGATTCCATGGGAAGGGTCCTGGTCATGGCGCACTAAAGATGCGGGGGAGGGGGAGATGGTTGCAGGGCGGGAGGGCCGACGCTCAACTCCTCGGCCGCCCCCGCTAAATTGCCTCATGCCCCCGACCCCTCCCGCCGAGTGGCTCCACCATCTGAAGGACGAGGCCGACGCGGCGTTCCTCTATCGGGAGCTCGCCCGCGCGGAGCCCGACGCCGGCCGCGCGGACCTCTTCCTGAAGCTGGCCGACGTGGAGGACCGCCACGTCGAGATGTGGCGGACGCTGCTAGCGGAGAACGGGCACCCTGTCGAGACGCCGGCGCCCAGCCGTTCCGCCCGCCTGCGGGCCTGGCTGGCCCGACTGCTCGGCGGATCGGTGCTGCTCCCGATCCTGCTCGCCGAGGAGGGCCGCGAGGTCAAGGGCTACCTCCGACTCTACGACTCCACGCCTCACGGCCCAGTTGCCCCCACGGCTCTGCGGCTGGCCCAGGAGTCAAAGGAGCACGCGCAGACCCTGTCCCGAATGACCGGCGCGACCGGCGAGCCGTGGCACAAGACGGGCGCCGGCGGGTTCCTCCGCAACGTGGTCTACGGATTCAACGACGGGCTCACCGCCAACTTCGGCCTCGTGGCCGGCATGATCGGCGCCCAGGGCAGCCTCGAGATCGCGAGCCACACCGTGGTGGTGGCCGGCATCGCGGGGGCGATGGCCGACGCGCTCTCGATGGGAGCCTCGGGGTATCTCGCGGCCAAGAGCGAGCGCGAGGTGTTCGAGCACGAGATCGCCATGGAGCGCGAGGAGATCCGGCTCATGCCCGAGCTCGAGCGCGAGGAGCTGAGCCTGCTCTACCAGGCAAAGGGCATCTCCCCGGCGCAGGCCGAGGCCCTCGCGACACAGGTGATGAGCGATCCCGAGCGGGCGCTGGACGAGAAGGTGCGCGAGGAGCTCAGGATCGGCGAGGCGAGCAGCACCCCCATGCGGGAGGCGTGGATCACGG
>JACDHV010000360.1 GCA_013820855.1 Gemmatimonadales bacterium
CCCCACACCTGCCTCAGTCGCTATGGGCGGTACACGGGCTTATCGGCCAGGCGGGTCAATACACGTTCGGGATGAACGTTTGCTCAGCCATCGGCGGCCGCACGTAGCCCGCGTCATGCTGCCGCGGCGGCAGGGCCAGCGGCTCGGGCGTCAGGTCCTCGTAGGGGATCAGACCCAGCAGGTGCCGGATGACGTTGAGCCGCGCGCGCCGCTTGTCATCGGAAGCGACGACATACCACGGCGACTGTTCGGTGTCCGTGTGGCGGAACATCTCGTCCTTGGCTTTTGAATACTCGACCCACTTGGCGCGAGACTCCAGATCCATCGGACTCAGCTTCCAGCGCTTCGTGGGATCGGCGATCCGGTCCTGGAAGCGACGCTCCTGCTCCTCGTCGCTGACCGAGAACCAGTACTTGACGAGGATGATGCCAGAGCGGAGCAGCATCGCCTCGAACTCGGGGACGGAGCGCAGGAACTCCCGATACTCCTCGTCGGTGCAGAACCCCATGACGTGCTCGACGCCGGCGCGGTTGTACCAGCTTCGATCCAACAAGACCATCTCACCGGCCGCCGGGAGCGGGGCGACGTAGCGCTGGAAGTACCATTGCGTCTTCTCACGCTCGGTCGGCGTGCCGAGGGCGACCACCCGGCAGACACGTGGATTGAGACTCTCCGTGATGCGCTTGATCGTTCCGCCTTTGCCGGCCGCGTCGCGGCCCTCAAACAGGATCACCACCTTCAGGCCCTGAGCCCGGATCCACTCCTGAAGCTTGATCAGCTCGAGCTGCAGCGTCTCGAGCTCCGTGAGATACGCTTTCTTCCCAAGCTTGTCCAACCCGTCGTTCGGCGCTTGACGCCCTTTGTCCTTCGCCTTCTTCACCTTGCCCGCCATCATGGTCTCCTCGAATGCGAGCGCCACGATCCTGGAACGAGGCCGTGCCCCTCCGGCGCCGCACCACTCACCATCGTTCCCGGCCGGTCCAAACAGGTTCCTCAATCAGCTAATGCCTTTGCGACGCTGGATGGTCATGGTCAATCGATCGTAGCATGCATCGGTGGAAAGACAGTGATGTCTTCACCGATGACCGGTGTTGCCTCCTGCGCAGAGGACCCGCCGGGGATGAGCATGGCTAATCCAAGAAGGAACCCGGCATACGAACGAAAGCTGAACATTCTGGCCTCCAGACCGGCGGATGGACACTTGCGGGGCGACACTGGCTGCAGTCTAGAACCCACTCCATGTATGCCGCCCTTGCGTCGGGATTGACGGTACGAGGTGGTCGAGTTGGCTACCCCATGCACGCGGGAACCCCCATCACGACCTCTCGTCTCGCGTACGCGAGAGACCGCCGGAGCGTCGCAGAATGGCTCCACGGCTGAACGCCCCGGGGTGGGCCGACAGGTTGATGCCTCCAATCGCTCACAGGGGCAAAATAATGGACCGTCACGTTGCGGGCGGTGATCGGCAACCCCATGCACGTGCCGCGACCCCATGGAAGGTGCATCACCTCACGCGCGGGCGCGGCAGGGCACAAAACCGCCATGCACGCGGTGGTACAAGCAGCTGGCCGCCTGGCGAGCGCTGCCCACCCGTGAGGGCGCCGGCTACGATCATGACCGGATCTGGCAGCACCTCCGCACCCTCGAGCGCCTCGCAGACCTGGCCCGCACCCGCAAGTCAGACCGCCGGTCTCGCTGCTGGTTGCACGACGTCGTGCAACCATCCCCATGGCGTTCCCCGATCCCAAGCGTGCGCTCATCCCCCTCGCGCGCCTGTACGAGACGCAGGCAAGCAGGCCCCATGAACACGGAGCCTGCTTGCCACCAGTCGCTCTACGTGTCGGGCAGTCTCGTGTGCTCCGCAGCCCTTCGCAGTTCTGGATTCCGCGTGAGGCCCCGCTACGTTACAGCGGTTCCCAGATGAGATGGGCTGGGTGAGTGGCCGCTACGCGCCCACCAGGTGGACGACTCCTGTGGAGGTCCGCCCCCTACGGCCCGACTGATATGAAAACCGCTCTAGTCACCCACCTATCCCCCGCCACGCCACAGCCGCCGGAGGCGCTCTCGGAGGCTCTCAC
>JACDHV010000181.1 GCA_013820855.1 Gemmatimonadales bacterium
GCGCGGGCGCAGCAGCCCGCGCCGGCCGCTCCGCCCGCGCCGCCGCAACAGGTATTGCCGGTGCCCACCCAGGCACTGGTCGGGCAGAACGTGGCGCTCATGCCGATCACGCTGATCGCCCCCGATCCGGCGCTGCAGGCGGACACCATCTACGCTCCCTACCGCGACCGGCGGACGGCGCTGCTCTGGGCCGATTCCCTGATCGGCGATGCCTTCAGCGGGCGCGCGCCGGAGGTGCGCTGGGTTCTGCCACCGGAGCTGCGCAAGGTGGCACGGCGCTCGCCCGGCATCGTCGGTGACCCCGACCAGATGGGACAGGCCGCGCTCCGCGCGCCCAAGCTGCGTGAGCTGCCCGATCCGCTGCGCTCGTCGCTGCGCAACCTGATGGCGGTGGTCGGCGGGCGGGTGGTGATGGTCCCGGCGTCCATCGGCTTCGGCCGGCAGGCCGATGGACAGATACGGGCCGACCTCGCGCTGGCGGCGGCCGACACCCGCACCGGAAAGGTGCTGTGGCGTTCGCTGGCCATCGGGAGCGGCGCCAATCCGCAGGAGGCGCTCGCCGCCGCGCTCGCCGCCGTGCTCCCGCTCGACACCGGCGGGCCATGACCTACGACGTCACCCTCATCCCCGGAGACGGGATCGGCCCGGAGATCACCGACCAGACCGTGAAGGTTCTCGAGGCCACCGGGCTGCGCTTCAACTGGGACGAGGAGCTGGCCGGGGTGAGCGCGGTGGAGGCCACCGGCACTCCGCTTCCGGACGCCACCGTCGAGAGCATCCGCAAGAACGCCGTGGCCCTCAAGGGCCCGCTTACCACGCCCGTCGGCACCGGCTTCCGCTCGGTCAACGTCGGTCTTCGCAAGGAATTCGAGCTCTACGCCAACATCCGGCCCGCCAAGACGATCCTGCCGGGGGGCCGGTTCGAGAACGTGGACATCGTCCTGGTGCGCGAAAACCTCGAGGGGCTCTACATCGGAGTCGAGCATTTCGTGCAGATCGGCGACGATCCCCGCGCCGTGGGCGAGTCCATGGCGATCGTCACCCGGGCCGGCTGCGAGCGCATCGTTCGCTACGCCTTCGAGTACGCCCTCAAGCACCACCGCGGCAAGGTCACCATCGTCCACAAGGCCAACATTCTGAAGATGGTGAGCGGCCTCTTTCTCGAGGTCGGGCGGGAGATCGCCCAGGAGTACGCCGGCCGGGTGGAGTCGAACGACATGATCGTGGACAACACCGCGATGCAGCTCGTGCTCCGGCCCGAGCAGTTCGACGTCATGGTGACCACCAACATGTTCGGCGACATCCTGAGCGACGAGGTCTCGGGCCTGGTCGGCGGGCTCGGCCTCGCGCCGGGTGCCAACGTGGGCACCAAGGCCGCGATCTTCGAGGCTGTGCACGGCAGCGCGCCCGACATCGCCGGGAAGGGCGTGGCCAATCCATCGGCCCAGATGCTCGCCGCCGCCATGATGCTCGACCACCTCGGCGAGCTCGAGTGCGCCGACCGCATCCGCCGCGCCGTGGTGGACACGATCGTCGCCGACGGCATTCGCACGCGCGATCTCGGCGGCACCGCCTCGACCGAGGAGTTCGGCCGTGCTGTCGCGCGGCGGGCTGCCTGAGGTTCCCTGCCCCCGGTGCGAGCGCCGGGTGGTGGGGCTCGCGTGGGGCGAGCTCTGCCCCCAGTGCCATGCCGAGCGGGCCGGGCGTGCATCCCGCATCGCCACCCGCATCTCCCTCGCCGCGACGCTGCTCATGGGACTCTACGTCGCCTTCAGTCTGCCCCACGACCCGATGGCTCGGATCCACGGGGCCGTCGCCGTTCTGGCGACCTACATCATCGTGCGGCGGATCGCGAGCCGCGTGGCCATGGAGACAATGAAATGAAGCAGGCGAGCGGCACGGCGGGGCTGCGCGGCCGAAGGATCCGCGGGAAGACGCTGCTGGTGGTCGGGGCGCTGGCCGCCCCCCTCGCGGGCAGGCCCGTCGCCCCGCTGGTGGCGCAGTCCAGCCTCACGATCTACAACGACGGCCGGGTGCTGGTGCGGCGCGAGGTGTCGGTCGCGGTGCCGAAGGGCGCGTCGAGGCGCCAGGTCGCGCTCGGCTCGCTCGATCCGGCCTCGATCTTCGCGCTCGACTCCGGGGTAGCCATCACCCGCCTCACCTACGACGGCGCGACCGACGAGGGCAGCGTCCTGCGCCGGTCGGTGGGCCGGCGCGTCGTGTTCCGGCTGCCCGAGTCCACGGACACGCTGAGCGCCCTGGTGCTTGGCGTGAATCCGCTGCGGCTTCAGCTTCCGGACGGCAGGGTCACCTTCCAGTCGCCCGGTGCGGCGCTCTATCCCGAGGACGTGGTGGTAGCAGATCCGACGGTTACGCTCGACCTCTGGAGCTCCCGGGCGCGCGAGCGCCTCCGGCTCGGCTATTTCACCGGTGGTGCGGCCTGGCAGGCGAGCTACCAAGTGATGCTCGGCGGGCGCACCGCGCGCGTCGCCGGCATGGCGGTGCTCGAGTCGCAGGGACTCCGCGCGGACAGTGCCGACGTGCAGCTGCTGGCCGGGTCGGTGGGCCGCGCGGACAAGCAGCCGGAACCTCCCCGGCCCCTGGAGCGCAGGCTCGAGGCCGCCGCGGCGTTCGCCGATGCCGCCGCCGGGGAGCAGCGGGTGGGCGAGTTCCATCTGTACACGCTGCCCGGCAAGACCACGCTCCTCCCCGGGCTCACCACCTCGGTGGCGCTCTTCGAGCCGGTCGAGGTCGCCTACGAGCGGAGCTACGTGGTCCGCGGGCTGGTGCCGTACTGGGGCATTCTCCCGCAACAGGGCGAGGAGACCGAGGCCCCGGTCGAGGTGAGCTACACCCTCAGGCGGCCCCACAAGAGCGAGTTCGGCGACCGGCCGCTCCCCGGCGGCGTCGCCCGCATCTACCGGCCCGACACGGCCGGCCGGCCGCAGCTCGTCGGCGAAGCGTCGATCGATCACACACCCGCGGGGCGGGACCTCCGCCTCGACGCCGGCGTCGCCTTCGACCTGACGGCGCGCCGGGTTCAGACCAGTTACGTGACCCGGCGCGACAGCACGCAGGCGCACGGCATTCGCACCGTCGCCACCGCCGACTATCGCGTGACCGTGCGCAACGCCACCGACAGCGCGGCCGTGGTGGACGTGATCGAGGAGCGCGCCGGCGAATGGTCGGTGCTGTCCAGCTCGGTGCCGGCGGAAAAGCTCTCGTCCACCCGGACGCGGTTCCGGACGAAGGTGCCCGCACGGGGCGAGGCGGCCGTAACGTACCGGCTCAGGATCGTGTGGTGAGATGAGCGGGGACAGAATCGTCATCGCCCATGTCTCGGACCTCCACTTCGGCGGCTATGCGGAGCTGCGGCAGATCGAGGCCCTCGAGACCTTTCTTCCCACCCTGGGGCTCGACGCCACGGTCATCGCCGGCGACCTCTCTCAGCGCGCCCGGCACGGCGAGTTTCAGGCGGCGCACGCGTTCGCCAACCGTCTGAGACCCCACGCCCCCTTGCTCATCGTGCCGGGCAACCACGACATCGAATGGTGGAAGAGCCCACTCGACCTGCTGGGCCGGGAGCGCAAGTACCGCAAGTACTCGCGCTACTTCGGGAATCTGACGCCGGTACTGGAGATTCCCGGGGCCATCATCGTCGGTGCGCTGAGCAGCTACGGAGTCGCGATGGGCTCCCTGACCTGGAACCTCCGCGACGTCGCGGTGAAGGGACATCTCCCCGCCAGCGAGACCGATCGGGTGGCGGCGATATTCGCCGACGCTCCCCGGACCGCCGCCCGGGTGCTGGTGTTTCACCACAACGTGCTGCCCGGGGCGACGTCTCGGCGGATGGGCCTCGCCCGCTGGAAGTCCGCCCACCGGCGCCTCGTCGCTACCGGGGCGGATGTCGTGCTCTGCGGCCACGACCACCACGAAGGCGCCGGACAGGTGGGCGGCGCGCTCGCGGTCAGCACCTCGGGGACCCACAGCTCGCGTACTCGCGGCGGACGAGCGTCGGTCTTCAATCTCGTCACCATCGATTCCAGCGCGGTGCACATCCAGCACTTCCGGTGGGAGCCCTCCACCAGGCAGTTCCAGCGGTCCGACGCTTTCGCCTTCGCGCGCGCCGGACCGCCCAAGGTCACGGTCTCCGTGGCTGGAGGCGACCAGGGCTTGTGACTTCCGAACAACTGCCGGACCGGCTGCGCCTGCTCGGCCTGCGAGGCGTGAGCCGGGTCGTCACCCATACCAATGGGATCGTCATGGTGAGCCTGGGTGCCCGACGGGTCCTGCGGATTCACCAGGGCTACGCCCATGCACCCGACCGGGTGCTCCGGGCCATCGTCCGTTTCCTCGACTCCGGCCTGCCGCGCGCGGTACGGCGGATGGCCGAGCGCGAGTTCCTCGAGTTTCCCGTTGAGCGCCACGCACCGGCTCGAGGTCCCGGCCGTCGCGAGCGGCCGCGTCCCGGTGACCTCCTGTTGATTCACCGCCTCGCGACGGCCCACGAGCGGCTGAACCGCGAGCACTTCGGCGGAGGTCTCGGAAGCCTGACGATTCGCCTGTCGAGCCGCATGCGAACGCGGCTCGGCGAACTGAGCGTGGATCTCCGAACCGGCAGGCCGATCGAGATCGCCATTAGCCGGCGTCACATCGATCGGCATGCCTGGGCCGAGGTGGAGCACACGCTGCTGCACGAGATGGTGCACCAATGGCAGGCCGAGTCCGGCCTCCCGGTGGATCACGGCTCGAGCTTTCGGCGCAAGGCGCAGGAGCTCGGAGTGTTGCCCGGCGCGAAGCGGATCCTCGCCCATCGAGGCGCCGCTCGGATGAGCTAGCGGAGGTGCTGATCGAGGAAGGCGGCCATCCGTGTGGTGATCGTCTCCGGAGCCGGATCGATGGGACCCGATACCGGTTCCAGACTGTGGCCGGCGTGGAGATCGGGCCAGGTCCGGAATGCGCGGCTGTAGTTGTCGCGCAGCTCGTCGGGGCTGGTGAAGTCGGTGATGGCGGAGATCGCGATCACCGCCTGCACCTCGCTCGATATCCCCTGAAATTCACCTACACCGTCGAACCCGACCGCGGCGTCGGCACTGCCGAGCAGCGCGACGAGCTGACCGCCCGCGCTTCCGCCCCACGCGCCGATCCGGTCGGGGTCGAGTCCGTACTCCGCGGCCCGCGCCCGGAGGTGGCGGATCGCGCATTTCACGTCCTGAATCTGCGCGGGGTTCGCCCCCGCCGCCGTGCCCAGCGTCCATCCATCCGACGCCGCCCGGCCGTCGTTCCCCGTCACGACCGAGCCCGGCGCGACCGACCCGCCACCATTCGTCACCGTAAAGGTCACGCTGACGCCGGCGATGCCATTGCCATCGGCATCGCGCACCAGAACTTCGGGGGAGATGGCCACCGGGGAGCCGGCAGCGGCCTCCTGTCCATCGCCCGCGGCCGCCAGGAGCTCGGCGGCCGTGCCGGTCGCCACCGGGAACGGTTCGGTCTGGGTTCCGGTCAGCCCCTCGGCAGACGCGCTGAGCACGTAGCCGGTGCCGGGCTCGTCGATATGGAGGCCGCCGAACGTTGCCCTGCCACCGATCGCGGAACCCGGTCCCGCACCCACGAGGGTTCCCCGGCTCAGGTGGAGCTGGATGTCGGTCGAGGAGGTCGGAACCAGGTTGCCGTACCGGGCCTGAACCGCCACCACGACCGGAGGGCTGAGAACGATGCCGGCCACCGCGGCCGCCGGGACCGACTCGAAGGCGAGCCGAGCCGCCGCGGCCGGCGCGGCGATGGCGGATAGCGGCGCCCGCGCGAGATCTTCCGCGTCGATTCTCGCGCTCTGAGTGCCGGACCGACCGCCGAGCGTCCAGAGGGCTTGGGCTTCGCCCTCTTCGTCGGTGAGCCGACTCGCAGGCGCGAGTCGCCGTCCCCTCGGCGGCCACGAAGGTGACCAGCACTCCAGGGACGGCTCGCCCTTCGGCATCGGTCACCCGTGCCACGATCGGATCGTCGAGGGCCAGGCCGGCGGTGCCGTTCTGCCCGCCCCGAGATGACCTGCAGGCGGAACGGAGCTCCGCTCTCCGGAGCCGGCGTCCGCGCAGCCCTACAGGCCGAGCATCAGCACGATCCTGAGTCCGGGCGCGAGACGATGATCGATTGGAGCGGCGCTACCAGTCGTCATCCTCGCGGAGGCATCCCTTCGTGCTCGGGGGAGGGTCGAAGGCGCCGGACTCGCAAGATCGGAGCCGCCGTGGCAAGAGTCCTAGGCCGCTGCGGGAAGCGGGTTTGAGGGTACCCAAGATGGGCGGACGTGCCACCTGCGCCGCAGGGCCGTTGCGCGGCCGCACGTCCACGGCGGGGTTGTCGGGCCCTGCATCTCGAATATCTTGCGGCCTCGCCCAGGTGGCCGGGAACTTGCACTTGGCCCGCTCGAATGCCTGCAGCCCCGACCCGGGGCCGGTGCAGGAGATCCCCAGATGGGAACGATGGGAAAACTGTTCCGTCGCGCGCTCACGCCGATGATCGTTGTTCGCCTCTACTACCTTTGGAAGCACCGAGCCGTCGTGAGCGGTAAATCCGAAGTGGATCTCGCCTCCTCCACCACGTGGGGAAGGGGCTGCGTCATATCGGCCTTCACCAAGGTGAAGATCAGCGGCCCTTTCGTGATGGGACGCGGAGTCCAGATTTCCACCGGGTGCTTCGTCGGCGCGGGCCCCGCGGGGCTGACCCTGGGAGACGACGTGCTCATCAGCCCGAACTGTACCATCCTCACCGGGACCTACGTTTTCGATCGGTTGGACGTACCGCTTCAGAAGCAGGGAACCGTGGGCAAGGGCGTCCGTATCGGCC
>JACDHV010000023.1 GCA_013820855.1 Gemmatimonadales bacterium
TCCGCGGGCTTGGGACCACGCTCCGGGAGCCGGGCGACTCCAACCGGTGGCGCGCGGGCCTGCGCGTGGGAGTCCAGGCCTACAGCCATATCCGCCGCGACCTCCTGCATCCGCGGGGTCCGGACGGCGCGCGCCCCTACGGCGAGCTGGCCGGCGAGGCGGTGCTGGGCCCGTTCGCCCTGGTGAGCCGCCCTGCTGCGGAACCGCGGATCACCGACGACCCCGAATGGCCCGGCCGGCGCGACCTCGACCTGGCCTGGCGCATGGCCGAGGCGTACCTGAGCGCGCAGTTCAGGTATGGGAGCGTGTTCTACGGGCAGATGGACCGGAACTGGGGGCCGGTCGGCATCGAGGGCATCGGCCTCAGCGACTACGGCTACAACGATCCCGAGCTGGGCTTCGAGGTCGGGGTGGACGCGGTGCGGCTGACCGGCCTTGCCCGCACGCTCGAGGATGCCCGCGATGACAACGGCGCGCGCATCCACCGCTACTTCTTCGCCCACCGGCTCGGCGTCCGGGTCACCGACCGGCTGCGGCTGGGACTCTGGGAGACCACCGTGCTCGCCGGCGCCGACCGGGAGTTCGACGGAAGGTACCGCAACCCGCTCAGCCTGCTGCTCCTCGCCAATCAGTACGGGCTCGGCGCCGACGGCAACGTGCTCTTCGGACTGGACGCCCACTACCGCGTCGGCAAAGGCACCACGCTCGAGGCCCAGCTCGGCATCGACGATCTCCAGTACGAGAACCCGGCGGGCGAGGACCGCTATCCCAACCGCTGGGCGTTCACTCTCGCGGCCCACGGCCCCCTCGGCTCGCGGCTGGCCTGGAGGTCGCTCTACACCCAGGCCTCGAGTCTCGCCTTCCGGACCCTGGATCCGTTCGAGAACCTCACCGACGGCGGCGTGGGGCTGGGCCGAAACTTCGCCGACATGGACCGGCTGACGGTGACGGTGAGCCTGCCCGCCGGAACCCGTTGGCTCGTTACGCCGGAGATCACGCTCCAGCGGCAGGGCGAAGGCGACATCAACGATCCCTTCCCGGCGTCGCCCGCGGAGGCAGGGTCGATTCCGCAGCTCTTCATCGGCACGGTCGAGCGCACCTGGCGCGCGGCGGTCGCGGTGAGCGGCAGGCAGGGTCCGCTGGATTTGCGCGCGACCGCCGGGGTCCACCACGTGGTCAACGCCGGGCATCTGGAAGGGAACACCGACAACCGCTTCGTGGGCCGGCTTCAGGCGACCCTGGGGCTGAGCCGCGGGGGGGTGATCGAATGACGCATCCGCCGCCGTTGGGCCGGGACCGTCTCGTCCAGCTGATCCAGCGCATCCGGAGCAGCCGCGTCGTGGTCGTGGGCGACATCATGATCGATCGCTACCTGATCGGCGACACCGAGCGGCTCTCCCCCGAGGCGCCGGTGCCCGTCGTCACCGTCCGCGAGCGCCAGGCCAAGCTGGGCGGCGCCGCCAACGTGGCCGCCAACGTCGCGTCCATGGGCGCGAGCTGCCTCCTCGTCGGGACCGTGGGAGACGACGGCGACGGCGCCACGATCCGGCAGGAGCTGGTGGTGGCCCGGCTCGACGGCCGCTACGTCGTAACCGTGGCGGGCCGGCCGACCACCTCCAAGACCAGGATCATCGCCCGGTCGCAGCAGATCGTCCGGATCGACGACGAGGTGGACGCCCTGCTCGACGGACCCGACCTCGCACGCCTCGTCCGGGCCGTCCGCGAGGCCCTCGCCGACGCCGACGCCCTCCTCCTGGAGGACTACAACAAGGGCGCGCTGGCCCCCGAGCTCATCGCGGCGGCCATGGAGGTGGCCCGGCGGCGGGGCATACCGGTCGTGGTGGACCCGAAATACCGGCAGTTCTTCGGCTACGCCGGCGCCACGGTCTTCAAGCCCAACCGGCGGGAGCTGGAATCGGCCCTCGGCGCTGCCGTGGACTTGCAGGATCGGAACGCGATCCCCGAGGTGCTCACCAGGCTCAAGGTGGACAACCTGCTGGTGACGCTGGGCGCGGAAGGGATGCTGCTGGTGACGAAGGATGGAAGCTCGCTGCGGATCCCGAGCATCGCGCGGGAGGTGTACGACGTGTCCGGCGCCGGCGACACCGTCACGGCCTGGCTCGGAACGGCGCTGGCCGCGGGCGCCTCACTCGTGGAGGCGGCACAACTGGCGAACTACGCCGCGGGAGTCGAGGTGGGCAAGCCGGGGGTCGCGACCGTGACCCCCGAGGAAGTGCTGGCGGTGCACGAAGAGCGATTCGACCAGATCGGACGGCTGCGGCGCGGCGGGGCGATCTAGGAGCTCACCCCGGTCCCGAAGCCGAGCCACACCCTCCACGTCTCCTTCACCCCGTCCAGATACTCCCGCAACAGCCTGGCGCCGTGGATATGCGCCGGGTTCAGCTCGACGACTCCCGATTCGCGCATCCGCTGGCGCAGCAGGTCGGCGCACTGGGCTTCGGCCACCTCGGCGAGGCGCTCCTTGCTCCACGAGTTCCGGGGGCGCACGCCGCAGTGGGCCAGGAAGCCAAGCAGGTCGCGCCGGGTCCAGCCCGAGAGCCAGCCCTTCAGCTCAGTCCCGGGTACGACCATGCCCGTGTCCATGATGAGGCGGGCGGATTCAGCGACGTCCAGGCCGCGCTTCCGGGTCTCGTAGCGGCTCAGGCTCGCCAGGGTGCGCGGGACGCTCGGGTCGGCGACCAGGTGGCGGAGCACGTCCGCCGCGTGCGCGCGGGCGCCGAGGGGAAGCGGCCGCATGAGGGCGAGCAGGGCGGTGAGATCGGGGTGGTCGGGTGGAACGATGGGAAGGAGGGCATCGGGGGCGAGCGGCGGCCAGGTGGACCAGTAGCTCATCTCGCTGGCCATGCGCTGCACGAACGCGTTTCGAAGGTCGACCAGACGCTCGGTGCCCGCCAGCGTGAAGGCATGGGGGCAGACCGCGGCTGCGAGGAAATCCGCGGCCTCGCCGGTCATGATGAAGCCGGAGAACCCCTCGTGAGCCGCCAAGAGGATCAGCGCCACGCGCAGGTCGAGATACGCCTCCTCCGACCCGCCGCGCAGGTGAGTGCCGAGCTGCGCCTCCATCATCGATCCGGCCAACTCCCGGTAGCGGCGGCGGAAGTCCTCCTCCGACCCTCCCACGCCGGGATTGGCCTGCCGCACCCGCCAGAGGTACTCGCCGGCGGCGTCGACGTCGCCGCGGCGCACCCGCTCCCGCAGCCAGGGAGAGAAGTCGGCGCACGGGACGCAGCTCGAAGGATTGTGCGCGCGCGAGAGACAGGGGAAGTCCGGATGTCCAAGCCCGTCGGCGAAGCCCGGCAGATCGGCGGCGACTCGGTCGGCCAGCGTGATCGCCGAGTCCCCGAGGTCGAGAGTCTGCATCGTCAAGAGCGACCCTGGTATCGGTTCTGTAACAGGCCACGACTCCGGTCGAGCGGGGCACGCCTGGCGTGCCGCCCTCGCCGGCCCGGGCCGGGAGTCCAGTATATGTCGGCCTCCCCTGCCTATTTGGCAAGGGCTGGGCGTGGAACAGTCTCAGGGGAGAGGATCAACGGACTCGCAACCGGGCTGGTGAGTTTAACCATCGCCGGGCCATCACGCCAGAGCGGCAAGGCCGCGCCGGTTTACGCTCGTTCCGGAGGCTTCGGCGAGGCGGGTGGACCCGTCGGCGGGGAGAGCTGACGGTCCATTGCCTCCCGAACCTTCGACAGCAGCTCGTCCATCGTGTACGGCTTGGCCAGGAAGTGCATATCGAGGTCCTGGAGCCCGTGCTCGGCGAGCACCTCCGCCGGGTGAGCCGACATGAAGAGGATGTGCTGGCCGGGGCGGTGGGCGAGAATCTGCTTGGCGAGCGCCACGCCGTCGGTCTCCGGCATCACCACGTCGAGCAGGACCAGGTCGATGGGCTGCTGGGAGATACGGAAGACGTCCAACGCTTCATCCGCCCCATCCGCCTCCAATACCCGCAGGCCAAGCTCCCGCAGCATCCGCGAGGCGACATGGCGGGAGATGCGCTCGTCGTCCACTACGAGCGCGGTAAGGTACGGAGGGGGGAGAGGAGAGGGCACGTCGGGTCTCCGTCGGATGACCGATAGCAGCGGGGAACTACGCGCGGCGAGGCCATCGGAGTGAGGCTGCCCGAATTCCCGGCCTTGCAGATGTGAGGCACCGGGTGGTCGTTGAGCGTCGCCGAGGCAAAAAAACCACTGCCCGCGGCGTTGTCCAGTGCGATGCTCGCGTGTTACTTTGCCTCGGCCAACCTGAAATGGGGTACCAACAGGCGGACGGCAGGGTAGGTTAGGGTAGCTCCTCCTTCCTTGCCTGCCCCCAGCGGGCGTCAAGCCCGTGCCCCGTGAGCACCTCGGTGCGCCGTGAGCACCTCGGAAAAGGACCACTGATGAGCAGTGAACAGGAGCGTGAGCAGGCGGAACGTGCCCGCGCGGCTTCAGAACGCCAACGCGAAGAAGCCGAGCTGCACCGCCGGGGCACCGAGGCGGGTCGCCAGGTTGGGGAGCGCCTACGCAATCGGGGGGAAGAGTATCGCGCTCACGACGAAGGCAAGCGGGTCGGCGTCGAGGTGGAGCGGGTCGAGTCGGAGAACCTCCGGGATACCTCGGAATCCGTCCGGGATACCCAGGAGGGCGTCCGGGACATGGCGGAAAGCGCCCGAGAGATGAGCGAGGTGGTGCGGATCGCCGCGGAGGAGGCCCGTCATTCGGCGGCGAGCGCTCGAGCGGTGTTACAGGAGATGAAGGACTTGGCCCGTCGCGTGCGCCTCGCGACGGAGAAGCAGGAGGCCGCGGTCGAGGAGTTCCGCCAGTGGGTGCAGGAGCGCAAGCAGGCACACGGTTGACCGCCCTCTCCCGCCTCGCGCGGCGGATTTCCTGAGCGGCGGCGTCCGCAAGCACCCCCGGTCGCCGACCGCGGCCGACGACAGGAACGAGCCCCGCCAAACATCGGCGGGGCTCTGACTTGTCATATGGGCGATGAGGGACTTGAACCCCCGACCTCGCGCATGCTCTTGCTCTCTTCACTTGTCATGGGCCCCCGCAAGATGAGTCCCATGCCGGCCCTGGGCCGAGTGACAGAGATCATCATGGGATCGAGTCTCCGTAGACCGTTAGCGGCCCACCTCCGCGGAACATGAAATCCTGATCCGAGAGAACTCGATTCACGCGGTTCACGGCCTCGGCAGGGATGCCCCGGTACTTGGCCACGAGCGCAGCCAGCCGATCGGCGGCCGTCCACATGCGGGCTGGCAGGTATGGGTAGGAATCTGCCGCAGTGGGCTTAAGTGCAGCTTCGCGTAGAGGTTGTGCCATAAGACATCATCCTGCGGGCTCAGTTCACCATTCGCCCGCCTCACTCTGCGATATAGCTACTTCAGTTCACCGCTCGAGGATGTGAGGTGGCCCACCAAGAGTTCCTGACCTTTCAACACCTATGGGCCTCGGTTCCACTGGTGCGCGACCAGATCCCTCACCTTTCCCAGAAGTTGGTCCGCGGTAAAGGGCTGCCGCAGGGTGGGCACATCATCGAGCAACCCGTCGGGATTCGGCATCGGCTCGCCGATATGCAGGATCGACAATTCCGGCTTCTTTCTACGGACCTGCCTGACGAGCTCTCGGTTGGAAACGATGCCCCACCGGGTATTGGTAACCAGGAGATCCAGGTCGGGAATGAGGAGCGCCAATTCGCAGGCCGAGTTCCCATCATAAGCGGCGAAAACACAGTGCCCCGCGTCGCGAAGCGTGCCGACCAAAAGAGCCATGAGAGTGGGATCATCGTCGGTGACGACAATCCGCCAAGGGGGGGGAGGCTCGAATGTCATCCAGGACCTTGTGCCCGGCAAAGACGGCCGGGGGCGGCAGAGCGGCAGGCGTGTGGGCTGCTCGGAGTCTAGCGAGTGGGGTAGCCGGGCGGCAGGTGAGGCGGGGTTTTGTCCTCGAATGCACCAGGCAGTGGAGCCACGGGACGCGGGCTCGGGGGATCAGCGGAAACAGCCGAAAATCGGTAGGAGGCGGAGAAATCAACGAGCCCCGCACGTACCAGCGGGGCTCCGCTTAGTGGGCGATGAGGGACTCGAACCCCCGACCTCGCGCATGTGAGGCGCGCGCTCTAACCAGCTGAGCTAATCGCCCGGTGGTATCGGGAGCGGGAACCTATAACCCCGCCCTGCCAGCGGCAAGCGGAGCGCGGACGGGAAGCCCCCAGTGGCTTGCGCGCGCCCCGCGCAAGCGGAATATTCGATTGTCCCCTTACATAGCAAGTGGCTTCCGGGTAACCCGATGAGTGAGCCCGAGTCTTCGTCGCCGTCTCGACCGGTTCGGCCCGGCGAGCGGGGTGTGGTGCTCCTGGTGGACGACGAGGAGGCGATCCGCTGGGTCGGCCGCCGCTTGCTCGAGGCCGACGGGTGGACGGTAATCGCGGCGAGCGACGGTCTGGAGGCCCTGCAGATCATCCAGACGCGCACCGGCCGGCTCGATCTGGTGATCACCGACCTCAACATGCCGCGGGTCACCGGCCGCGAGCTGGCCGAGGTGCTGTCGGTCTTCCGCCCCGGACTTCCCGTGCTGGGGGTAAGCGGGTTCCTCAGCGCCGTCACCCAGGACCGGCGGCTCCCGATCCTGCCCAAACCGTACACGAAGGGCAGCCTGCTTCAGGCGGTCCACCTGGCCTGTGGGGGCTCGGTGCGACTCCGCCGGCCGGTGCTGGAGAATCGTCGTCGCGCCCGGCGACTCCGGGAGCTTGCCGGCGCCGACCCGGCGGTGGATCTGATCGCCGCGGTGCAGGTCCTGCGCGAAATAGAAACGAGCTAGCGGATCGCGTCCGCGCCGGCCTGCGCGACGACGGCGTCCTGCTCGCTGGTCACCCCGCTCACCCCCACCGCCCCCACCACCTTTCCTCCCACGATGACGGGCACGCCTCCCTCGAGCGGCAGGTAGCCGTCGGCGGCGAGCAGAGCCAGCCGTCCGGCGGCGATCGCGTCCGACAGCGCCTTGGTGGGCCGCTTGAACCGGGCGGAGGTCCGCGCCTTGGCGATGGCGAGATCGAGGCTCGCGGCCTGGACCTCGTCGAAGCGGTGGAAAAGGATCAGCCCTCCGCTCACGTCCACGACCGCGATCGCGACCGTCCACCCCCGCTTCCGGGCCTCGGCCTCGGCGGCCGCGGCGATCGCCTTGGCGGCGTCGAGGCTGATGACCTTGGCGTCGAGCATCTGCGCACGGGCCGCGGTGGGGAGGACAGCGGCGGCGGAAATGACGAGCAGGAGCGTCGGGATGGGGTGCTTCATGGCGGGCTCCGGCGGATAGAGCCGAGTGCGAAGGGTCGGACGGAGCGGTCGGGCGCGACGGGTGGAAGGTTAATGGGCCCTGTGGGATTCGAACCCCACGACCTACGGATTATGAGGGCGACAGCAGCCGATCCGTCTAGGTCCAGTGAGAGCCACTACTAGTCGTCCAGCAAGGACTTACCTCATTCCGTTCGCCCTGGCAGGACCACCCAGAATCGCCCAAATCCGCGGAGTCTAGGTAGCAGTTAGGTACCGAACTGGGGCCTACGGATTCGGCTGATTAACCTGTTCGTGGTCCCCGTGAAGGAGATGTGGGCGGCGGCGGTGCCGAGGCGCCCTGCGCCCGGGAATGCGGCCGCGTAGCCACCGGGGTATACCGGGAGATCGAACATCGGGCTCGAGCCTGGCTACGGGCGTTTCTTCCCCGGAGGTTGTAGATCGGACCCCAACAAGAGAGACTTAGGTCACCGGCCGGAAGCGACCGACTGTGCCGGAAGCTCATTATCTCCGGGAAGGCGAGGCTTATGAGCTCAGACGGAAACAAAGCGGGACCGGATACTGCGGTCGAGTCAGGGCTGTTGGTGCGGGCGCTCGACCAGAGCGAGAGTGTGAAAGACAAGGTGGAGCAGTGTGCAGCCGACCTGTCTTCAGTCAATGCGGTGCTCAAGGAGGAAATTACTGACGGGGTGCCGATTCAGGAAGTGGAGCGCGCCCTCGGTCTGAGCGAAGAAGTCGAGGTCAAGGTGCAACAATGCGCGGAGGATCTTGCTACCGTAAACGACGCACTTGCAACCGAGATCGACGAGCGCATTAACCTGGAGCATGAGCTCTCGAAGAGCACCGCCGCGCTCTCCCACAGCAGGCTTCGGGAAAGAAGAGCGCGGCACCTCTCTCTCCACGATGCGGTGACCGGACTGCCGAACCTGGCACTCTTCACTGACCGACTGCGTGGCGGCCTGGCGCAGGCGAAACGCCACGGGTGGCGTCTGGCAGTCATGTTCATCGACCTCGATGAGTTCAAGGGCGTCAACGATACCCACGGGCACGACGTCGGTGACCGCGTCCTGCAACTGGTGGCGAAGCGATTGGAGGTATTCGTGCGAGGTGGCGATACGGTCAGCCGCCGCAGCGGAGACGAGTTCCTTTTTCTCATGCTGGAGGCCAAGGACGAAGCCAATGCGGCAAGCTTTGCTGCCAAGATCATCGACAATGTTGGCGAGGCGTGCGAGATCGACGGGGTAACGCACATGGTGAAGGCGAGCATCGGGATCGCGCTGTATCCCGAGGATGGACTTTCGCCTGAGGAGCTGCTCAAGAGGGCCGACACCGCCATGTACGCGGCCAAGGAGCAGAAGCGAGGCTCTTTACTATACAGCCAGACTGGCGCGGCCTAGGATGCTTTGCCAGGAACTATTTCTCCTTGGTTGAGCCCGAGTGCATTTGACTGCTCATGCCCTCGGTGTAGCGTTCTGCCCTTTTTGCGGTAGAAAAGGGTAGCGGTAAAGCCTTGCATCTCGGCAACTGAAATCAAGAGCGGGCCTGGGCCGCGAGGTTACGATTAGGAAGCGAAACGTGGCGGAGCCCTTCAGTGCGTCAAACACTATTGGGAGGTGCGTGCCGACAGCGCCAAGTTGACACTCAGCAGCAGAGTGTCGGGCTTGAACGGCTTCTGGATCAGAACTCCGTCATGGGGGCTGCCTCGACGCCGGAGCTCCTCGGCGGAGTACCCCGACATGAGCATCACGGGGAGATCCGGCCAGCGCCCTTTCAGGCGCCGTGCAAGCTCGCCCCCCCCCAATCCCCGGCATCATCAGGTCGGTAAGAACCAGATCCAGCCGTGCCTCCCGGTCTGCTAGCTGGAGCGCCACCGCCGCATCGGGGGCCTGAAGTACGCGGAAGCCCCCTCGCTCAAGGCTTCGCACGGCAATCGCCCGGACGGCTGGCTCATCTTCGACCACCAGAACGGTCATCCCTGCCTCGGGGGCGGTCAGACCGACCGGCTGCGCGTCTATCGTTTCGGATACGGCGTCCTCGGGCGACAGCGGGAGATACAGGCTGAAGCTGGTCCCCTCCCCGGGCACGCTGGCCACCGCGATATAACCCTTGTTCTGCTCCATGATGCCGTATGCGGCGCAAGGCCAAGCCCGGTGCCCTCGCCAACGGGCTTGGTCGTAAAAAACGGCTTGAAAATTCGGGCCTGCGTCGCCGAATCCATTCCGATCCCTGTATCGCGGACGACGATGAGTCCGTAGTGGCCCGTCGGGATGGCGCCTCCGTACCCGCTGACGTCGCCCTCGAGTGCGGCTTCTGCCGTGGTGATCGTAAGTGTACCACCCGACGGCATGGCATCGCGGGCATTGAGGGCCAAGTTGACCACTACCTCCTCGATTTGCGCAGGGTCGGCCCAAACCCGACAGGGGCTGCCGAAGGCGACGCTGAGTTGATGGCCCTCACCCAGCAGCCGCCGGACCATCGCCTCGATGTCGCGCACCACCGCATTGAGTCCCACGACTTGCGGCTGGTGGAAAGCACGCCGACTGAAGGTCAGGAGCTCCCGGGTGACCGTTGCCGCGCCTTCGACCGCCTTTATGATCTGCCGGAGATCCGGAAGCCGATCCGCCGGGATGGACGGGTCCTGGACTAGGAACTCGGCGAGCCCCAATGCCACCGACATCCTATTGTTGACCTGGTGGGCCATCCCGCCCGCCAGCGCCCCGACTGCCTCCATCTTCTGCGCGTGTCGGAGATACTCCTCCGCCAGCTGCCGCGCCGCTTGGGCCGCGAGGCGCTCGGTAATGTCCCGGGTAACGAGATGCGCGGAGGCCCGGCCCCGGTCCACGAAGGGAATGCCGTCACTTCGACCTGGACCTCGGAACCATCCAGCCGTCGCAACACATCCCGCACCGGCGACACGGGCCCGGCATTGTCCCTGGACCCGATGAGCTGCTCCTCGATGGCCTTGAAATAGGGAGGGTTAAGGAAGGAGTCTATTGGCCGGCCGATGAGCTGATCGCGATGGTGCGCACCCGCGAGTCGGACTGCGGCCGCGTTGGCCACGACGATCTGCTCGCCGTCGTGGATCAGGATGCCGTCCGGCGCGAGCTCCACGAGTCTCTCGTAGCGTTCGTCACCATCCGTGATGCGTCGACGGGCAGCGCGCCGATCAAGATCCTCTCGCTTCGTATCAGGCTCAGTCACGTCGGCTCCGTTCAGGAACTGCTCGGACGGCCACGATCTGGTAGCGAGTCCCCTTGCGGCTGACGTAGGCCAGCTGGGTCAGACGCTCCAGAATCGGATCGAGATCGCTCGGCGGCAGCCCCACCTCCAGCGCGATCGCTTCCGCCGACTCTGCCCCCGACCGGATGAGTATGTCGAGTACCCGTCCCTCCGGCTCGGTCAATCCCGGATACGCCAGCTCCCGGCGCGGCAACCGCCCGGTGGGGACGCCAGTGGTGATACCGTGATAGTCCCGGAGCCCCTCGCGCAGCAGCACGCCCTTCCCGGTGATCGCGTAGGCCCGGAAATCAGCGCTATGGTCGCTCCCCCGCATCTTGATTACCGCCAGTACCTTGACCTTGCGGAGCTGTTTGTGAAGGGGTCAGTGGGGGTGGGTTAGGTACTTTTAGGTACTCGGCAGTGTTCAGAATGGCGTAAGTTCAATGGGCCCTCTGGGATTCGAACCCAGGACCTACGGATTATGAGTCCGCTGCTCTAACCGGCTGAGCTAAGGGCCCGATTGCTCGAAACTTCATCACCGCCAACTACTTCCACAAGCAGGGCGCCGGTCATGCCCGCGCTCCTCCCTCCCCTGGGTGCAAAATTGGGGGCACTTTTCTTCGGATTCATGCCGGTTTCAGGCCCCGCCGCGCTGCCTCCGCCCGGGCCACCGCCTCGGGATCCGCTGACGCCGTCATGCGAGCCACGATCGCCGCGGCGTCCTGGTCCAGGTAGGCCTCCGGCGCGTGCTTCATGTACCGCATGGTCATCGTCGGATCGGCGTGCCCCAACAACTTCTGGAGCCGGACGATCGGGATGCCAGCCTGCGCGGCGCACCGCGAACGTGTGCCGCGCGTCGTGCGGTGTGGCGCCGGCGACCTCAGCGGCCCGGCAGATCGCGGCCCAGGTGCGCTGAACCTTCCCGTACACCTGGGTGTCATCCGGGAAGACGAGATCGTCAGGCCCCGGCCCGACGCGGGCCAAATGCCCGGCCAGCGCGTGCTCGAGCGGCGGCGCGATCGGCAGGTCACGTATCGCCTCTTTCGTTTTCACCCGGCGGCTGCCCTCATGGATCAGAAGCCGCTTGGCGTGCAGCAGCACATCACCACCGCGGAGGCCCTGTGCCTCACCGAGTCGGGCGCCGGTATAGAATAGCGTCGCGAAGAACGGCCACCAGTCGGCCGGACAGTGCGCCGCAAAGCGCGCCAGCTCCTCAGGGGAGAGCCATCGTTCCCTGCCCCGGCTCTCCCGCTCACGCGGCATCCGCACGCGCTCGACCGTGAGGCCTTCCACGTCGCGGATCCAAGTGAGAAAGGCACCGAGCGCGGCGAGGTCGCGGTTGAGCGTGGCCGGAGAGACATTTTCTCCCTGCACCTCGAGCCGCTTCCGGCCGCCCGTAGCGCGAGTCCGGCTCCGGCGGTAGTCCAGGACGAATCCACGCGTGAGGTCCGCGAGCGTGGCCTCGCGCCCCTGCGGCAGCACAGCGAAGAAGCCCTCCCAGCTGACGGCGTAGCGGTCAACAGATCGAGGCGCATAGCGGCGCTTGGTGCGGGGACTGAGGCCGGCGGGTGAGCGAAGCCACGCTAGCCAGCGGTCCACCGGCTCGCCGAGTTGCGGGCTTCCGGCCCGGGCCCGGAGTTGCTCGAGCTCGGCGGGGGCGCGGCTGTAGGCGTCGTGCACCTCCTCCACCCGAAGGCGACCGGCTGCTATCAGGTCGAGCAGGTCACGCCGGCCGGCGCTCCGGAGAGCATGGAGCGTCTTTTCCATTGCGATCGCGCGGGACTTGTTGGTCGTCCCGGTCGCTTGAACCCGAAGCCTCTCCCGGGCTACGTCTGGCTGGACACGCGCGGGAGGCGGACGCATGTGTGGGCCGCACACCTGGAGCTCCGCAACGATCCGCCGGGAGAGGAGGGGTGAGTTTGGTTCGATAGTGAGTGTGGCGCCATACCAGGCCGAGCGGCGTGGCACCGACTCGCAGTGGGCGCTCACGAGGCGCAGCCCGGCTAGCGACGCTTTGGACCCGGAGCACTTCGAGTTTCCGCGGAGGGGAGCCCCGACAGACAGAGGTGCCCCAACGACGGGAGGGCACGTTGCCCTGACAGCCGCGGGGATGGTTCCTCGCGCCCCACGTTTTGTGCGGAGGTCACGTGATCGTTTCCTGCCTCTGGAACGTTGGCTCGCCGCCGGGCGACGGGAATTACCTCTGTTCATCCCGCATCTGGAGATCAGGAAGGAGCTGGGGACAAGTAAAGTCCAGGCCACTGGTGTGTTTCGTAGCGTCTAGTAAGTCTCGAACCTTCGCCAGCAGATCCTCATTGTTGAACGGTTTCCGGAGGAAGGGCGCGTCGGCCCCTGGCCCATCGCGGTTGAAGATGTCTCCCCTGCAATAGCCAGACATATAGAGCACCGGCAGCGCGGGACAGGCGACCGCCAGCCTGCGGCCGAGCTCTAACCCATCCACGGTCGGCATCATGACATCGGTGATAACGAGATGCAGATGGGGCCATGTCAAGTGCGCCAAGTGAAGCGCTTCGGCACCGTCATGAGCCTCGAGGGTGCGGTACCCTTCGCCCCACAGGACCCGGGCGACCGTGGCACGCACCACGTCCTCGTCCTCGGCGATGAGCACAACGACGGGACGCTCGGGCTCCGGCTGCGGCTCCGCCACAAGGACCTCCGCCATCTGATGTGCAGGGATGGATCCAGAACGTACTTCAGAGCAGTTGGCGCGGTAGTGGGCCGCAGTTCCGTGGTGTATCTCACCGCGTAGATCATGCCAGGGGCTCTAACCTCTATCGCGCAGGCCTTGGTTCGGTGCCAGCTCTTGCGCTCAGCCGAGAACGGATGGGAATCGGGGTTCCTATTTGTGGAGCGGTACAATGGCCCAACAGCTTCGGGAGGCCGCACTTAAGCCAGAGGCCGCCGAGTTCTACCCATACCTCCCGGCCCGGATGTGGACGGCTGCTGGCAGAGTGGTCGAGTTGGTGGCCAAGAACCGTGGGATCTCCGCGTCGGCTGTCGACCGGCTGCATCGGGTGCTCTCAGACGGAGACTTCAAATTCCGCGGCGGAGGTCCGGCCATGGCATGAGTATCCGATCGTCCCCGTCAGATGCCCGCCGACATTCTCTATCCGCTGCCCTCAGGCTACGTGCTGCTGGATGCCCGGAAGGACCGCCCCTTGCGGCGTGGGCAGCACATCTGGAGTTCCGAGACTAACCGAAACGAGCCGAGGAGGAGCTTCGGGAACGCACCGAGGAGCAGGAGGCTACTGCGGAAAGGCTCTGGCGGGAGGTGGGGGGCCCACCGTGAGCCCAAAGCCCCCGGCGGGTCCTGGAGATTTGGCGGAGGACACGCCTGAGCAGGTGCCAGGGCAAACGCCAAGTCGCGGGCCCAAATCGAAGCCGCCGGCAGTCCCGGCACATTTCCGGCCACGAAGCCCGAGGAGGATGGGAGATCTTAGCCTAGTGAGCGCCGCGCCTATCGTGGAGCGGGATTGGCCCGTAGCATAAGGGCCACCCCCCTAGCCCCCGATCGCAGAAGGCGTTCGGCCGCCATGATACCGGTTTAGCGCTGAACAAGCAGATAGGAGAGAAGAATGGACTCGACCACTCTGCTCATCATCGTCGTCGTCGTGCTGGTACTCGGGGGCGGCGGATTCTTTTTCCGCCGGCGCTAGAGGGCTCCGCCATTCATGCCCGTGACGAGCTGGTCGACCGCATAGGCAGAGCGGCGCAGATGTACGCGCACGTGTACCAGCTCTACCGTCGCCTGTACTCCCGCAACGCAAGAAACGAAATCGGCGATGACTCTCTAGCATTGAGTTTTCGTCTCATAGATCCGTTGGCCTCCGGCTCAACTCCAGCCGTTGGCACCTAACCTATTTGGACGTGCGTGCCGCCAGCGCCGCGTTGACGCTCCTCAGCAGACTCTCAGGCCTGAGCGGCTTCTGGATCGTGACACACTCAGGGTCGGCCGCGCCTTGCCGGCGGAGGTCCTCCGCCGAGTAGCCCGACATGTACAGAATGGAGAGATCCGGCCAGCGGGCTTTCAGGCGCCGTGCCAGCTCGGTGCCGCCGATTCCCGGCATCATCAGGTCGGTCAGGACCAGATCCGGGCGCCCCTCCCGGTCGACCACTTGGAGCGCCATCGCCCCATCGGAGGCCTGGAGTACGTGGAAGCCGCCGCCCTCGAGGCTCCGCACGACGACCGCACGGACAGCCGGCTCATCCTCGACCACGAGAAGGGTTACCCCTGCCGGCGTGCCGGCCGCGCTGGGCGGCGGCTCCTCCATCCTTTCGGACACGGTGGCGTCGGGCGAGAGCGGGAGATACAGCCTGAAGGTGGTCCCCCGCCCGGGCGCGCTCGCCACCACGATATACCCCTTGTTCTGCTCCATGATGCCGTACACGGCCGCAAGGCCAAGCCCGGTGCCCTCGCCGGCGGGCTTGGTCGTAAAGAAGGGCTCGAAGATACGGGCCTGGGTCGCCGCGTCCATTCCAACGCCGGTATCGCGCACGGCGATGAGTCCGTAGCGGCCATCCGGGATGGAAACGCCGGCGTATCCGCTGACGCCGCCCTCGAGCGCGGCTTCGGCCGTGGTGATGGTGAGCGTGCCGCCGGACGGCATGGCATGGCGCGCGTTGAGGGCCAGGTTGACGACCACCTGCTCGAGCTGACCCCTGTCAACCCACACCCGGCACGGGCCGCCGAGCGCGACGGTAAGCTGCCGACCCTCGCCCAGCAGCCTCCGGACCACCGGCTCGACCTCGCGCACCAACGCATTGAGATCGAGGACTTTCGGTTTGTGGAAGGCGCGCCGGCTGAAAGCGAGGAGCTCCCCGGTGACCACCGCGGCGCGGTCGGCCGCTTTCATGATCTGCCGCACATCCGGAAGCCGGGCCTCCGGCATGGCCGGGTCCCGGAGCAGGAATGTTCCGAATCCCAACACCACCGACATCATGTTGTTAACCTCGTGGGCCACGCCGCCTGCCAGCGCCCCCACTGCCTCCATCTTCTGCGCCTGCTGGAGGAACTCCTCCGCCTGCCGCGCGGCCGCCTGCGCCGCGAGGCGCTCCGTAATGTCCCGGACGACGAGGTGCGCGGAAGCTCGCCCGCGGTCCACGAAGGGAATCGCCGTCACTTCGACCTCGATCTCGGAACCATCCAGCCGGCACAAGACGTCCCGCACGGGCGGCACGAGCCCCGCCTGGTCCCCGGACCGGACGAGCTGCTCCTCGACGGCCCTGAGGTAGGGCGGGTGGAAGAAGGCGTCGATCGGCCGGCCGATGAGCTGGTCGCGATGGTCCGCGCCCACGAGCCGGACAGCGGCGGCGTTGGCCACGACGATCTGCTCGCCGTCGTGGATCAGGATGCCGTCCGGCGCGAGCTCCACGAGTCTCTCGTAGCGTTCGTCACGATTCGTGCTGCGTCGAATGGCAGTGCGCCGTTCAGGGTCTTCTCGCTTCTCGCCGCGCTCGGTCACGTCAGCTCCGCTTCAGGAACTGCTGGGACGTGCCACGCCTTGGTAGCGGTTTCCTTTGCGGCTGACGTAGGCCAGCTGGGTCAGCCGCTCCAGAATCGGATCGAGATCGCTGGGCGGCAGCCCCACCTCCTCCGCGATCGCTTCCGCCGACTCTGCCCCCGACCGGATGAGTATTTCGAGTACCCGTCCTTCCTGCTCGGTCAATCCCGGATACGCCGGCTGCCGGGGCTGCAACCGCTTGGTGGGGACGCCCGTGGTGATCCCGTGATAGTTCCGGAGCCCCTCGCGCAGCAGCACGCCGCTCCCGGTGATCTCGTAGGCCCGGAAGTCGCCGCTATGGCTGCTCCCGCGCATCTTGACCACCGCCAGCACCTTGCGGAGCTGGCCTTCGATCTCCACGTAGCGCTGGATGACGATGACGTCGGTCAGGAAGGAGACCCGGTTGTTGGTGAACTGGATGCCCTTTTGCTCCGTGACCTCTTCGGTCATGAAGACGGTGACGCCGAGGCCGGTGAGCGCGCCGACCAGCCGGTAGAGCGACTCGCGGAAGTCCTCGCGGAAGGTCGGGGCCAGCGCCATCTCGAAGCCGGAAATCGAATCGATGACGACGCGCGTCGCGCCGATCTCTTTGACCGACACGCGGATCCCCTCGAGGGTCTCGTCCACCGAGAGGTCGAGGGGGCGGAGATAGATGATGCGCAGCTTGTCCTGGCGCTCCGCCTCTCTGAAGTCCACCCCGTAGCTCGTCGCCCGCTCCAGGTAGTCCTCCGGGTGTTCCTCGAACACGGCGATGACGCACGGTTCGCCTTGGCGGATCCCGGCGGCAGCGAACTGCGTGGCGAACGTCGTCTTGCCGGTTCCAGTCGGCCCCGCCAAGATCATCGAGCCCCCCACCGGGACGCCTCCCCCCATCATCTCGTCGAGATCCGGCACGCCGGTCGACCGTCGCCGATCGGTCTTTGCGCGCGCGCCATGCGAATGCTCGAATATCCGGGGAAAGACCTGGACCCCTTTGTCGGTCATCCGAAGGGTGTGCACCCCGGGCATCCCCGCTATACCCCGCATCTTCAGCACCTGGAGCTTCCGGACCACGGAATTTCGGTGCACCGCCTGGGTGAGCCAGATGATCCCGTCGGCCACGGTGAATATTGGGTTGCGGAACTCCGCCTCGGTGTACTCCCCGACGAGGAACGACGCGATGTCCCAGCTCGTCAGGTGCAGCGCGAGCCGCTGGGCGAAGTGCTCCAGCTCGCGATCCGTCCCCGGCGCGTCCGGGCTCGTGCGTGCCAGCGTCCGGAACGAGTCGATGACCACGATCCCGGGATGGAGGCGGCCGACCTCCTCGACGATTCGCGTAAGGACGCCCTTCAGATCTCCGGCCAGGACCTGCTCGCTGAGGTTGAAGAACTGCACCTCCGACCCGATGCGGCTCGGATCGAAGAAGTCGAACTGCTGCTGGTATCGCAGCATCTTCAACGACGGCTCGCCCAGGAGGGTGAAGTACAGGCCGGGGCGCGCGACGGTGGCGCTGGCGAACATCATCTGCATCGCCAGCGTGGTCTTGCCCGAGCCGGGATCGCCGGTGATCAGGTTGAAGGAGAGCTGCGGCAGGCCTCCTCCCAACACGTCGTCGAGGCCTGGCACCCCGGTCGCCAGCGCGCCGAGAGGGACCTTCTTGGGCCCGGCCTGCTTGCGGCCATCCTTCTTAACCATCGTGTACTCCTTCTGTGACGGCACTTGCGGTCGGTCGCGCGCTCCCAGCCCATGCCTGTTCCACCAATCGCAGGGCCATCGCCTCGCCGATGACGCGGCTCAGCAGATCGATCAGCAGCGCCACCAGTGCGAAGATGCCCTCCCTCACCTCGGCCGCACCATGCGCCCCCACGGCCGCCGCGACTCCCTGCACGTCGCCGGTCTGGCACTGGAGGCCGGCGAGCGCGGGGTGTCCCGCCCGCGCCTTCTCCAGCGCGCGATCGACCAGCGCCTGATAGCCGTCGGACCCTACCCAGCGGGTCAACCCCGCCCGAAGCCGGGTAAACCCCCGTTCCGCTGCTGCGGCTATCTCCTCGGCCGCACCGGCGTCGACCCCCTCGTGGGCCCAGAGTTGGCGCGCCGCCTCAGTCGCGGCCGCGGATACTTGCGTCATTTCCGGCCACGAACCGATGTTCGCTGAACCAGGGGAGGGGAGCGGGGACGAGCCCGACATCATCAAGCCTGAATCCTGGTCGGGTGCGAGGTGGATGCATTTCGCTTCTGCGGCGTGACGCGCATTGTCGATCGCCTCGGACGAGGAGTGCTGGGTGCGGGCGTCGCCTAACACAGGGAAACGGAGTGGCTCTTCCCAGACACTACATAAGATAGCCCACCAGACATGAGATAGCCCACCAGGCGCCGGCTTGGAGCGGCCGGGCTGGTTCCTCGAGAACTTACGCCGGCATTGTTGGATAACATTACCCCAGAACCCCAGCGGTTGTGCCACATATGATCCAGCCCTCGCCGCGGACGATCGTACTCCAGGAGCGCGTCACGGCCGGATCTCATATCCGCGCGTAATCAGCGCCCGCCGGTTGGGCGACTTTTTCGCCTTCGCGTGCTTGTACAGCATTGACCGAGCGGCACCGATCGCCTTGGCGATCTCCGGCATAGACATGCCCTCGTCATAGAGCCGTCGCGCCTCCGCCCAGTTCTTACTGACTGGCCGGCTCACTGTGGCGCACCTAGCCGGCGCTCTGGGGCGCCCAGTGTGGATCTGCCTGGCGTCCGATCCCGAATGCGCTCCACATTCCACAGAGTGCAAGAACCCCCGCCTGCGTAACACAGGCGGGGGTTCGTCATAGAAAAGTGGAGCGGACCGTGAGGCGGTGATTGACGACCCCATTCTCGTGGCGAATCTGATCGCGTGCGGCTTCATACAGCTCGTAAGGGGTCGGGTCGCGATCGGTCATGAGAGTCCCCCTCGCTCGTGATGGACGGCAGAAGTTACACCCGCCTGCGGTCGCGGTGAGCTTTGGGTGCAAAATTGGGTGCAGCCAGGGGCGGCCACAACGGATTATCGCGGACTCAGCGGAGACCAGGGCAAGGCTCGAGGGTGGTGGGTACCGGGTGTAGCGGGACTCAGGAGGACAGCGGGGGATTGAGACGGAAAAGGCCGAAGGCCCTTATGAGTCCGCTGCTCTAACCGACTGAGCTAAAGGGCCCGATTGGGCGAAAATTTCTCCCTGATTGCGGCTTACGCAAGCCCAACGGGCAGGAGCCTCGCACACAGGGGTCGCACATGGGAAAAATGTAGGGAAACGCCGCCCGGATACCTGGCGTGAAGTCGGCCTGGTGCGCCTATTCTCCAGGCGGGCCCTTACCCGGGCATCCCGACTGCGGCCCTGCAATCCCGACTCAAGATGAAGCAACGGCGCACCCATCCTGCGTGCGCCGTCGGCACCCTCAGGCAACCCCACTGCAACCATCCAACCCCAATCAGGTTAGACCCCGCTTGGTTGAGAGCGCCCCCCTCCGGGTTGCCGGGAGCAGTCGGCCGCTCGGAGGCCGGCGCCGGTAGTGGAGGTGGATGGTCTCGACCCGGAGCCGTTCGACCGAGCCCTGTCGCGCCGCTCACGCGGACTTGAGCGACGCCATGTCGATCGAGAAGCGGTACTTCACGTCCGCCTTGAGCAGCCGCTCGTAGGCTTCGTTGACCTGCTGAATGGGAATGACCTCGACGTCGGCGGTGATGCCGTGCTCGCCGCAGAAATCGAGCATCTCCTGAGTCTCGGGGATGCCGCCGATATTCGAGCCGGAGACACTGCGCCGTCCGGTGATGAGGCTGAAGGCCGTGACGCCCAGGGGCTTCGGGGGGGGGGCACCGACCAGCGTGATGGTGCCGTCGACGCGCAGCAGACTGATGTAGGCGTTCAGGTCGTGCTCGGCGGAGACGGTGTCCAGGATGAAATCGAAGCTGCCCGTGTGCTTCCGCATCCCGTCGGCGTTGTGGGAGACGACGACGTCGTCCGGGAACTCCATGGAGCGTGGAGCTTGAGCGCGAGCGCATGAGACCTTCTCGAAGGCCGGGATGCAGCGGTCAGCAGGTACGGCGACGAGGGTCTGGATTCTTCGTGGCGTCGGTGGCTGGCCATGAGGAGGCCGGCGCTGCGGAAAATGCGAGGACCTGAAGCTTGCGACCCGGCTTCGCCGGGTGTGCTGTTTGTCGAGGGACAGCGGCACATACTTAGGGTGCGGTACAGACGGTGTCAAACCGACGGGGACCGGCCGCAAAGTCGGAAAATCCCTGACGCGCTACAGCTCTCGATAGCGGGCGAGAAGCACGAAGAAGAGCCCATACGTGATCAACCCGACCGACACCACGGCCAGAACCCACTGCCCCTCTCCGAGTCGCGCCAGGAGCCAGAGCGCGTCGTCCCACCCCCGGGCCTCCGAGGGATCGTACTCGACGGCCACCCGCACCAGCGAATAGCCCACGAGCAAGGAGAGGATCCCGAGCGTCACGTAGCCCACGCTGCCGCTCACGACCAAGACGACACGCTCCGCCCGCTGGATACCGGGGCGGAGACTGTCCCGAAAGCCCGCGGTGAGCCCCAGCCGTAGCTGCAGCAGGCCGGACACCATGACGATCGCACCCACCAGCCCCACCGCCCATCGCCCGACTCGCGGCGTGAGCACGACGGCGGCGAGATCATCCAGATCCGTCCCACCACCGCCCGCATCCCCCACCAGCAGGCTGGCCGTCGCAAAGGCGAGCAGCCCATACCCGATGCCGGTGACGAAGAAGGCGACCCTCTCGGCGAGACCGGTAAAGCCGGTCCCTTTCCGCTCGGGATCCACGATGGCCGCCACGAACATCCAGAGCGCGTACCCGGCAAGCCCCGTGGCGAGCAGGGCTAGCATGACCACCCCGAGCGGCTCATCGAGGAGCGACTGTATCGCCCCGCGCGGCCCCGTGATGCCGCCCCCCGCTCCCAGGGCGAATCGCAGCGCCAGCACGCCGATCAGGATGGTCACGACGCCCTTGGCCGCGAAGCCCAGCCGCGCCAGACGCTCAATCACCGGAGCGGCGCCTCCGACCGTTCGCTCCAGGTGTGGACCCGACCGCGGATCCCGTTCCTTCACCGCCCCCCCGGCCACACGATCGGCACCGGGAGCTAGGCTCGGTCGGCCCGAATGCGCTCGTAGAGCTGAATGTGTTTCTCGGCCATCGCCGTCTGGGTGAAGCGGCCGGCCACCCGCTTCCGGCCGGCCTCGCCCATCCGCTTCCGGAGGGCCGGATCCTGGGACAGCGTCTCCAGCGCCCGCGCCAATGCGGGCACGTCGCGGAGCGGCACCTCGAGCCCGGTCTCGCCAGGGACGTTCACCTCCCGCACGGCGCTCGGCAGCGCGGTGGTGATGACCGGACGACCGGCCGCCATGGCCTCGAGCACGACGAGCCCGAACATCTCCTCCACGGTCACCGAAGGCAGCACCAGAAAGTCGGCATCCGCCATGCGGCGCGGGAGGTCCTCGTCGGGGTACTCCCCGTACCAGCGGACCCGGTCGGTGATCGCGAGCGCCTGGGCCAGCGTCTTGAGCCGCGGGCCCTCGGGACCCGAGCCGACGATGTCGAGTCGCAGCTCCGGGACTCCCTCCAGTGCCCGCAGGAGAATGTCCAGCCCCTTGTAGCCCACCAGCCGCCCGATGAAGATGGCGCGCGGCGCGGCGCCCGGTGGCGGTGGCGGCACCACGTCCCACCGCCGCTGATCGATTCCGAAGGGAATGACCTCGACCTTCGACTCGAACCCGATCAGCTCGGTGGAGAGCGCGAGGTGGGCCCGGCTCGGCACCACGACCGCCGCGGCCCTCCGGAGCACCAGCCGGGTCACCGGCCGGTACGCCGAGCGGCGCGAGTCGGCATGCTGGGTGACCACGACCGGCGTCCGCCGGGCCCGCAGCAGGCAGGCGACGTCGGCCAGGGGATGGGGATGGTGGACGTGGATGACGTCGGCGCGCTTCCAGGCGGCGGCGATGTAGCCGGGCGCGATCTCCTGCGATCCCAGCGCCGCCAGCGAGAAGGCGCGGGTCACCGACGAGCGCTGCCGCGCCGACGGCCCGGCCCGGCCCACCGTCTCCACCGCGACGACCTCGACCTGATGCCCCAGGTTCGCGGCCCCCTCGGCCAGACTCTGCACCACGCGCTCCATGCCCCCGGACCGCGGCCAGTAGTATTTCGCCAGATGAAGAATGCGCATATGGAGATCGCCAAGTTTCACCATGGACGGCGACCGGTGTCAACGCCGCCCCTTGGTTGGAGCCGCCCTCCGCGCCAGATTACTGCACCCCGCGACGCTCGCGTCTACTCTTACCCCAAACGAATGCACCGCACCCAGATCGCGCTCTGCTACGGCACGCGCCCGCAGGTCATCAAGGCAAGCGTGCTGCGGTCGCGCCTCGAAGCTCGGTACTCCGTGGTGGCCGTGGACACCGGCCAGCACTACGACTACGAGCTGAACGCCCTGCTCTACGACCAGCTCGGCGTGCGCGCACCCGATGCGGTGCTGGATGTCGGCTCGGCCGGACACGCGGAGCAGACCGCGGCCGTCCTGGTCCGCGCCGAGAAGGTGCTGCAGGAGCATCGGCCGCTGGCCGTGGTGGTCATCGGCGACACCAACTCGACCCTCGGCTGCGCGCTGGCGGCAGCGAAGCTGCGCATCCCGGTGGTCCACGTGGAAGCGGGCCTGCGCGCCTGCGACGCCCTCATGCCCGAGGAGATCAACCGCCGGGTGGTGGACGCGATCGCCCACGTCCTCTGCACCCCGTCGACCCGAGCGACCCGCAGAATCGCGGCTGAGCGCCAGGACGCCGTCATCGTGCAGACGGGAGACGTGGCGTACGACGCGCTCCTCGCCCAGGCCGACCGGCTGCCGGCCCCACCCGTCCCCGGCGGCGCCAGGGACAGCCGGTTCTGCTACGCGACGGTGCACCGCGCCGAGCTGACCGATCGGCCGGCCGTGCTCCGGGGCCTGCTGGAGGCGCTGTCCGCCCTCGATCGCCCCGTTCTCCTGGCCCTGCACCCCCGCACCAGGACCGCGCTCGAGGACGCGGGGATCGAGCAGCGCTTCGGTCCCAACCTCACGATCGTGCCCCCGGTCGGCTACCTCGAGAGTCTGGCGCTCGCGCGGGCCGCCGAGATGATCTTCACCGATTCGGGCGGGCTGCAGCGCGAGGCGTACTGGATGGGGACACCGTGCGTCACTCTGCGACGCGAGACGGAGTGGATGGAAACGGTAGAGGCGGGCGCCAACATCCCCATTGATCCGGCCGGCGGCACCCCGGAGCTGACCCGCGCCATGGCGGAGCATCGTCGGCGGTGGAGCGCGGGCGAGACCTGGCCCCGCACCGCGTATGGAGTGGGCGACGCCGCCCAGCGCATCGCCGCGGCGCTCGAGCCGCTGGTGCGCTGAGTGAGAGCGCTCGTGGTGTCGCGGGTCTACGCCGATCCCGCAACCAGAGGCAAGCTCAAGGCGCTGGCGGGGCTGGGCGTCTCGCTGGTGGCCGCGGTGCCCGACCGCTGGACGCCGTTGGGCCTGGGGACCGAGCAGCCGACGGTCTTCGGCGAGGACGGGGGCATTCGAACGGTGCCGATCGGGGTAAGCGGAAGCACCGCGCCCGGCGCCGATCTGAAGTGGAACCGTGGAGGCCTCCGACGCCTCCTCAACGACTTCAAGCCCGAGCTGATACAGATCGAGGAGGAGCTCTGGTCCCGGGCAGCGTCCGGTCCGGCCGCTCTGGCCCGCCACCTGCGAGTGCCCTACGTGGTCCTCACTCGGGAGAGCCTCCCCGGTGCGCACGGAGCGTTCGGCCGCATCCGTCGGTCCCGGGTCCTGAAAGGCGCGAGGGGCGCCATCGCCGTCAACGAATTGGCCGCCAAGCTCGTGACGAGACAGCATGCTTCGCTTCCCTCCCGGGTCATTCCACAGCTCGGCGTCGGATTGCCGCTGCAGGGCGCGCGGCCCGAGCGACCCGAGCTGAGCATCGGCTTCTTCGGGCGGCTCATCCCCGAGAAGGGGCTGGACCTGCTCTTTCGCGCCTGCGTGAAGCTGATCGGCCGCTGGACGCTCACCGTCGTCGGCACCGGTCCTGCACAGGAGGAGCTGGAAGGTCTCGCCGAGCGGCTCGGCATCGCGGGAAGGGTGACCTGGCTGGGTGCGCTTCCGCGCCAGCGG
>JACDHV010000024.1 GCA_013820855.1 Gemmatimonadales bacterium
GCGGGGGGCAGGGGCCCCTCGCCCCGGCCGATTTTGGCACCCGGCGTATGCTTCCTGAACACCGGCCGTCGAACACCCACGCCGTTTCTCGGCCGGCACGCCCTACCGTCGAGCGGCCACACCTCCCTACATTGCGGGCTGTTCCGCGTCCCCCGCGGGGCACGAGACCCCTTTGGAGATCATATGGCGAGATCTAGCGCATGAGCGGCCGGGTTCTGGTCACCGGCGGCGCAGGCTTCATCGGTTCCCACATCGCCCAGGCATATCTCGCCGAGGATTGGGAAGTGGTCGTGCTCGACGATCTCTCCCGCGGCAAGCGGCACAACGTTCCCTCCGGCGCCCACTTCGTCCAGGCCGACATCAGATCTCCCGAAGCGCGGCAGCTTCTCGCCGGCGGGGGCTTCACCGTGCTGAACCATCACGCCGCGCAAATCGACGTCCGGGTCTCGGTGGACGAGCCCGCACTGGACGCGGCGATCAACGTGGTCGGGCTGGTGAACCTGCTCGACGGCGCGGGCGCCGGCGGAGTGCGGCGGGTGGTGTTCGCCAGCAGTGGCGGCGTGGTCTATGGCGACCCCGAGGTCGTGCCGACGCCGGAGACGGCTCCCAAGTCGCCGATCTCGCCCTATGGGGTGAGCAAGCTGGCCGGCGAGTACTACCTGCGCGCCCTCGCCGCGCTCCGGGGCTTCGAGGCCGTCGCGATGCGCTACGCCAACGTGTTCGGCCCCCGCCAGGATCCCAAGTCCGAGGCCGGGGTTGTCTCGATCTTCGTGTCCCGCCTGCTGGAGGATCGCCCGCTGACGGTGTTTGGCAACGGGCTCCAGACTCGCGACTACGTCTTCGTGCGCGACGTGGCCCGGGCCAACGTGCTGGCGAGCACGGCCGCCGTGCCCGCGGGGTCCGACATCGACGACACCGCGTTCAACATCGCCACGGCGGTGCAGACGAACGTGCTGGAGCTGGCGGAGATCGTGGGCCGGGTGATGGGGCGGAAGCCCCAGATCGAGCTGGCACCGGCGCGCGCGGGCGAGCTGTTCCGGAGCTCGCTCGACGTGAGCAAGGCCCGCAGGATGCTGGGGTGGAAGCCGGAAGTCCGCTTCGACGACGGTCTGCCCGAGCTGGTGGACTGGTTTCGGAAGGAGGGTCGGTGATCCTGCAGACCGCGGGCGCGATCCCGCGCACCCCGCTCGAGCTGGTGCTCACCGCCAGCCTCGAGACCAAGCTCGTCCTGCTCGTCACCATCGTCTTCTCCCTGGTCTCCTGGTTCATCATCATCCTCAAGTGGTGGCAGTTCCGGCGGCTCAACAAGCAGGCCGACCGTTTCTTCGCCGAGATGGAGCGCGCGACGCGGCTGCAGGACGCCTACCACGCCGTCATGAAGCAGCCGCCCTCCCCCTACAACCGCCTGTTCCGCGAGGCGATCGCCTTTTACTCGGAGCTGCGCCCCGGCGCACTGCGGGAGGAGCGGGGCGCCGATCGGAGCGTGCTGTCCATCACCCAGCTCGAGGCGCTGAAGATGGTATTGGGGAAGGAGGTCGCGGCCGAACGGGATCTGCTGGGACACCACATTCCCTGGCTCGCGACCATCGGGTCGGTGAGTCCGCTGCTCGGCCTGCTGGGCACGACGATCGGCATCATCAACGCATTCACTGGTATCGCCACCAAGGGCTCGGGCAACCTCGCCGCCGTGGCGCCCGGCGTGGCGGAGGCACTGGTGGCCACGTTCGCTGGACTCGCGGCCGCCATTCCGGCGGTGATCGCCTACAATATTTACGTCAACCGGGTGCGGCTGTTTGCCGGCGAGCTCGAGGGATTCGCCAACGAGCTGATCGGCACCATGACCCGGGAAGGGATGTTCTAAATGGCGGCGGGCCTCGGCGGTGGACTCGGAAGCCAGCGCGGCGAGCTGAACCTCATGGCCGACGTCAACGTCACGTCGCTGGTGGACGTGATGCTGGTACTCCTGATCGTCTTCATGATTACGGCACCGATGATGCAAGGGGGCGTGGACGTCGAGCTTCCCAGGGCGGAAGCGCGGCCGCTCTCGCCCAAGGAGGGCATGGTCGTGTCCGTCAATCGGGACGGGCGCATCTACGTGGATCAGACGCAGGTGTCGTTTCGCGACTTCCGAGTGACTTTCCGATCCCTGGTGGCGACGCGGAAGCCCTCCGGTGTGTACCTGCAGGCGGACGCCCGGGTGCCCTATGGTGAGGTCGTGCGGGTGCTGGCGGTGATCCGTGGAGCGGGGGTGCAGAACGTGGGTCTCGTGGCTCAGGAGGAAGATCCCTCGTGAACCTGCGGGCGCCCGACGAGGGCGATGCGCGCAGCAGGCTGGCGGGAGTCATCGGGACGGTCCTGGTCCATGCGGCCGCCGCGGCCTTCCTCTTCAGCCAGGTGCGGACCTCGGCGGCGACGCCGCCGGTGTACGCGGTGAATCTGGTGGCGGCACCCGCCCCGACCGAGCGCAAGCGGGTCGCGCGGGAAGCGGTGCCCACACCGCCGCAGGAGAAGCCGGCACCGGTGAAGCCGAAGCCGACGCCGCCACCGACGACGCCGCCGAAGCCGGCACCCAAGCCGCCGCCGGCCACCGAGCCCGACCGGGAGCCCCCGCCTCCGACCGCGGCCGAGGTCGCGCCGGCAGAAGGCGAGACGCCGAGCACCGGCACCGACGCCGTGACGATCAAGACGCCGGGCCTCGAGTTTCCCTTTCCCGAATACCTGCGGAACATCGTGAACCAGATCTACCACCGCTGGGATCGGGAAGGGGCCCGGCAGAACAGCTTCGCCGAGATCAGCTTCCTCATCCGGCGCGACGGCACCGTGCACGACATCCGGTTCGTCACCCGGTCCGGAAGCTTCCCGTTCGATCTCAGCGCGCAGGGCGCGGTCGAGGCGGCCGGGAACGCGCTCGCGTTCGGACCGCTGCCCGACGGGTGGGACGCCGACGTCCTTCCCGTGAGCTTCTACTTCAAGCCTGCGACTCAATGAAACGACTGCTCGCTCCTCTGCTGCTCTCGATGGCCGCGGCTCCGCTGGCGGCCCAGGACACCACCCAGGTTCGCGAGGGGGTCCGCCTCGGACTGGAATACTCGGGGACCCGTCCGGGGCTGGTGATGCTCCCGGGCTCGGGGCTCGACTCGGTTCGCGCGATCGTCCGCCGCGACCTCGACTTCACCGATCGGTTCGAGATGGTCGGCGGCGATTTCTCGTCCGCCGGCGCGTCCGATCCGGGCGAGCAGAGCGGGACGGTGAGCTACGGGATCTACAAGACGATGGGCGCGCAGCTCGGCGTGGAGCTGTCGCCGGCGGCCGGCGGGGTGACCGCGCGGCTGCACGACATCAGCCTGCAGCGGGTCCGGAACCAGGGGACCTTCACGTTGCCGGCCGAGACCGACCCCGGATACCGGCTGGAGCTGCACCGGGTGGCCGACCAGATCGCGCAGTGGGCCAGCGGCACCCAGGGGATCGCGGCGACCCGTCTGCTCTTCGTCTCGAACGGGCGGGTGTACCGGATCGACAGCGACGGCGAGACGGCGGTGCCGCTCACCCAGGACGGTGTGACCTCGCTGTCGCCGGTGTGGTCGCCCGACGGCCAGCGCATGGCGTACACCCGCCTGGAGGGCGGACGCGGCGCCATGATCGTGCAGTCTTTCGCCGACGGTGCCACGACGGTCGCACCGGGGGCCCAGACCGCGCTCAACATCACGCCCGCGTTCGCGCCGGACGGCCGGATGCTGGCGTTCGCGCACTCCGACGAGACCGGCACCGACATTTTCACCTCGAACGTGGCCGATCGCTGCTGCGCGCAACGCTTGACCGTGGGGCGCTACGCTGACAACTTGTCACCAACCTTTTCTCCAGATGGGCGCCGCATCGCGTTCGTGTCTACGCGCTCGGGACCGCCCCAGATCTACGTGATGGCCGCGGACGGCACCGATCAGGAGTTGCTGGCACCGTTCGATTACGGTGCCACTGGCGCCTCGAACGCTCCTGAGTGGTCGCCGGACGGGGCCAAAGTCGTGTTCCACCGCGACGTCTCCCGGAGCCCGCAGATTTTCCTGGTGGACGTCGGGGGCCGCCGCGTCAGCCAGCTCACGTCGTCGGGCCGCAACGAAGATCCGACCTGGGCCCCGGACGGCCGCCACATCGCCTTCATCTCTGATCGCAGCGGGCGGCGCCAGATCTGGATCATCGACACCGAAACCGGCCGGGTACGGCAGCTCCAGACGCCAGGAGCGGCCCGGCTTCCTTCGTGGTCCCGGCGCTTGAGCCGGGCCGCGGTCGCCACCAACCCCTGAACTCGGAGTGATGATGCGCGCTTCTTCCCTGATGCTCCTGGCCTCCGCCATGCTCGCCGCCTGTGGCGGGGGAAATCCGCCCGAGGAGCCGGCTCCCGAGCCCGCTCCGGCACCAGCCCCTGCGCCGGCCCCGGCGCCCGTGGACGACAGCGCCGAGCGTGAGCGGCTGGAGCGTGAGCGGATGGCCCGCGAGGAAGCCGAGCGCGCCCGCGCCCTGGCCGCGGAGCTGGGCACGATGATCAACTTCGAGTTCGATCGGGCCGAGATCCGCCCCGCCGATCAGGGAACGCTGGACCGGAAGGCCGCCATTCTCGCCTCGAATCCGAGCGTGCGGATCCGCATCAGCGGCCACGCCGACGACCGGGGCTCAGACGAGTACAACCTGGCCCTCGGCAACCGCCGCGCCGCCGCCGCCAAGCGGTATTTGGAGAGAAAGGGCGTCGATCCGTCCCGGATCGAGGTGGTGTCGTACGGCGAGGAGCGGCCGCTCAACCCGGGGACCGACGAGTCCGCCTATGCCCAGAACCGCCGCGACGAGTTCGAGCTCACCGCCGGCGGCGACAACCTCGTCGCGCCTCAGTGAGACCCGGCTCCAGGATTCGGGGCGGCCTGCTCACCCCCGCGCTGTTGGCGGGGGTGGGGCTCGCCGGGTGCGCCTCGAAGGGCGACGTCCAGATGGTGCAGGGCGAGGTCGCGCTGCTGAAGGCCGAGGTGGCCCGGCGCGACTCGGCTCGCGCGGCGGATCTCGGCGAGGTGATCCGGCTCCAGCGCCAGGTCATGGACTCCTTCGCCGCCAACCGCCGGGCGGTGGCGCAGCTCAAGGGCGATCTCTCGAGCGACCTCTACAACATCCAGCAGCAGCTGGTGCAGCTCCAGGAGCTGACGGGGCAGAGCCAGCAGCGGCTCACCGATCTTCGCACCCGGCTGGAGGCGCGCGGCGCGCAGATCGAGACCGCGCCGGTCACCCCGGGAGACACGGCGCCACCGGATCCGGCGGGGGCGAGCGCCTCGGCCGACCAGATGTACGAGGCGTCGCTGGCGCAGCTTCGGCGCGGCAGCCTCTCCACCGCGCGGCTCGGGCTCAGAGAGATGATCCGGCTTCATCCCACGAGTGAGCGGATCCCCGACGCGCTCTACTTCATCGGGCAGAGCTTCGCCTCCGAGAACCCGGATTCGGCGGCCGCGTACTACGGCCAGGTCGTGGAGCGGCATGCCGGCTCTCCGCGCGCGGCGTCGGCGCTCTACAACCTCGGCCTCCTCGCCGAGCGGCGTAAGGACAACGCCGGGGCCCGCACGGCGTATCAGCGGGTGACGGAGAAGTACCCGCAGTCGGACGAAGCCGCTCTGGCCCGGGACCGACTGCAGGCGCTCGGGCGCTAGCCCGGGCGCGAGCCCGCCTCCATGACCGGCGCCGCTGGGGAGATGCCGTTCCTCGACCACCTCGAGGAGCTGCGGTCCCGACTTCTCCGGTCCCTGGCCGCCGTCATCGTCGGCTTCGGGATCGGCCTGTGGGCGGTCCAGCAGTTCCAGCTGGTGAGTCTCCTCAAGGCGCCCATCGCCCCCTATCTCCTCGACGGCAAGTTGATCGTCACCAGCCCGACCGAGCCGGTGATGATCGTCTTCAAGCTCGGATTTCTCGTCGGACTGGTTCTCGCCTCGCCGGTCATCCTGTGGCAGCTGTGGGCCTTTCTCGCCCCCGCGCTGTACGAGCGCGAGAAGCGGGCGCTGGTGCCCTCGCTCTTCGTCGGGCTCCTGCTCTTTCTCACCGGCGCGGCCGTGGCGTACCTCCTGGTCGTGCCCCAGGCGCTCCGGGTGCTCTTCAGTTTCCAGAGCGAGGCGATCTCGCCGTTCATCACGTACGATGCCTGGTTCGGCTTCGTGCTCCAGATCGTGCTCGCGCTGGGCATCTCGTTCGAGCTGCCGCTGGTGATGATCATCCTCTCCTGGCTCGGCGTGATCGGCCCGGGAGAGCTGCACCGGTTCCGCCGGTTCGCGGTGGTGTGCGCCTTCATCGCCGGGGCGGTGCTCTCGCCGGGCGCCGATCTGCTGTCGATGCTGATGATGACGGTGCCCCTGCTGTTGCTCTACGAGATCGGCGTGGCCGGGTCGGCCGTCGTGCACCGGCGGCGGCGAAAGGCCGCGGCCATCGCGACGCTCCTGCTCCTGGGCCTCGGCCTTGGACTCGGCCCCGGCGCCGCGACGGCCGATGCGCAGGTGCCGGGCGCCGACGACGTCCTCGACGAGGAGGAGGGGCGCCAGGGCGAAACCCGTCAGGGCCAGTCGCTGGACAGCGCCACGGCCCGCCGCCTCGGCTTGCCCACGGCGCCCTCCCGCAGCTTCGCCACGCCCGATTCCGTGGTGCAGGAGCTGCTGAACCGCCGAGGCTACCGGCCTACCCGCTACCGGGCGGACTCCGCGACCGTGTTCGTGGAGAACCAGGAGGTGCGGCTCCATGGCCAGGCCCTCACCGAGCGGCAGGGTGCCCTGCTGGAGGCGGACTCGATCACGTACCGCCAGGACAGCTGCATTCTCGACGCCTCGGGGAGCCCGCACCTGTTCGACAACGGCCAGGTGCTGGTCGGCGAAAGCATCAGCTACGACACCTGCCGGCGGCGGGGAATGATTCAGGACGCCCTCACCAACTTCACCGAGGGCTCGACCGTCTGGTTCCTCCGCGGCAGCATCGCCCAGGACTCGAGCTCGAGCCGGATCTACGCCGGGTCGAGCGACATCACCAGCTGCGACCTGCCGACCCCTCATTACCACTTCGCCTCCCGACAGATGAAGTGGGTCTCGCGGTCGGTCCTGGTGGCGCGGCCGGTGACGCTGTACGTGCGGGACGTTCCGATCCTCTGGCTGCCGTTCATTTTCCAGGACATGCGGCCGGGCCGGCACTCGGGGATCCTGGTGCCCCAGTTCGGGATCAACGACCTGGTCCGGCCCACGCGGGGCTACAACCGGCAGGTGACGAACCTCGGCTACTACTGGGCGCCCAACGACTATCTCGACTTCACCGGCCGTCTCGACTGGTTCGCCAACCGCTACGTGCAGTACGGGGTGACCGGGCAGTACCGATGGCTGAACCGGTTCGTCGCGGGCAACGTGGGCTTCAACGAGCAGCGCCAGGTGGGGGGAGGATCCGGGCTGGCGCTCAGGTGGGATCACCGCCAGACGTTCGATCTTTCGACCAGCCTCAACCTGAACTTCAATTACGCCAGCAATACTCGGGTGGTCCGCCAGAACGCGATCGACCCGCTGCAGAATACCCAGCAGATCAGCAGCTCCCTCAACTTCTCCAAGCGGTACGGCTGGGGCACCCTCACCGTGGGCGGCAACCGGCGGCAGGACATCACCGACGGCAGCGTGCAGCAGCTCCTGCCGGCGCTCACGGTGTCGCCGGCGCCGCTGGCCCTCGGGCGCAACATCACCTGGTCTCCCGGGCTCAGCTTCACCAACAACACCACGAGCAACACCGGCCTGCCCAACCTCATTCAAGTGCTGCCCGGAGGCGGCCTCGACACCATCGAGGTCACCGGGGGCAGCCGGGTGACCGCGCTCAACTTCGATACACCGGTCCGCTTCGGGTCCTTCAACTGGCAGAACTCGATCCAGACGACCGACGAGACCGAGACCGGCCGCGACTCGGTACGCTTCCTGGTCGACGACCCCGCGACCAGCGACCCCGCCGACTCGATTCTGGTGAGCCGCAGCTTTCCCGGCGACTTCCGGAGCACGCTGGATTGGAACACGGGCATCAATCTGCCCATCCTCTTTCGGGGATCGTGGAAGCTCCAGCCGGCGCTCGGCATCGCGAACACGACCAGCGGACCCTTCGCGCTGCGCAACCGGAACACGGGCGGTGCCTGGGTGCAGCAGGGCAAGCGCTTCCGCATCGGCGTGAGCTCGACCCCCACGCTGTTCGCGTTCTACCCGGGTATCGGGCCGCTGCAGCGGATCCGGCACAGCTTCTCGCCGGTGATCTCGTACAACTTCGAGCCGGCCGCCGACGTGCCGGAGGCGTATGCCCGCGCGATCGTGCAGCCGGGCCAGGCCTTCCAGCTCCGGAGCGATGCCCGGCAGCTGGTGACGGTCGGCCTGTCGCAGACGTTCGAGGGCAAGCGTCGCGCCGAGGGCTCCGACACCGCCTCGGTGGCGAACGCGCCCAAGCTCCGGCTGCTGAGCATCAGCACCAGCCCGGTGACCTACGACTTCGAGCAGGCGAAACTGCCGGACCGGAACGGCTGGGTGACGGAGACGATCACCAACTCGTTCCTGAGCGACCTCGTTCCGGGATTCAACCTGAGCCTCAGCCACGATCTCTGGGAGGGCCAGGCGGGTTCCGACACCTCGAGGTTCGATCCCTTTCTCCAGCGGGTGGACGCCAGCTTCGCGATCTCGAGCAACACGCTCCGCGCCATCGGCTCCATCTTCGGGTTGGCCGGCGGGACGCCCTCCACGGGCGATCGGCGCCGCGACGAGGAGATTCCGAGCTACATCGCGCGTTCGGGTCGGAGAACCCAGCCCGGGTCCTTCTACAGCACCTCTCAGGCGCCGTTGCGGCCGGGGACGGCCAGGGCCTTCTCGGCCAGCTTCAACTACTCGCTGACGCGAAGCCGGCCGATTCCGGCGCCGGGAGTAACACCACCGGAGAGCCAGAACCTCGGCGTGACCACCAGCTTTTCGCCGACACCCTTCTGGTCGTTGAGCTGGACTACCCAGTACAGCATCACCCGGGGCACCTTCGAGGGTCACGTGGTGCGGCTGGAGCGCGACCTCCACGAGTGGCGGGCGGGGTTCAACTTCGTGAAGAATCCCTCGGGGACGTTCGCGATCTACTTCTCGATCTATCTCACCGACCTGCCCGATCTGAAGTTCGACTACGATCAGACGACGTTCGAGGATTAGATGTCACCGAGCGTTCCCCATCCCTTTCGGAGCCGTCTCATGCGCGCATGGTCGATCCCCGCGGTGCTCCTGCTTGCGGCCTGTAGCAACGACGACGGGAACGGCCCGGGCATCACCCCCGAAGCGCCGGCCACACTCTCGAGCACCTCGCTCGACGGGTCGATCGCGCTGGTCTGGTCGGACAATCCGTTCCAGGCGGACCCGGACATCTTCGGGAACTACCGGGTGTACAGCACCTCCTACGACATCGACGCCGACCAGTGCGGCTCCGACTGGCTGCTCGAAGGCACCACGGTGGCGCCCGAGTTCCTGGTCGGGGCGCTCGCCAACGGCGTGCCGCGTTGCTTCTCGGTGACCGCGGCGAGCGTGGACGGCCTCGAGAGCGACCGGTCGCCGCTGCGGGGAGACACCCCGCGGCCCGACGCGCGCAACATCGCGCTCTCCGCCGCCCCGACCACCCCCAATGGGTCCGGGTTCCGTTTCTGGGACGACGTGAACGGGGATGGCGCCACCCAGGCCGGCGAGCTGGGCCTGGTGCGCAGCGCGAACTCGCCCGACATCGATTTCTTCGTGGATCGCGATGGGAACGGCGACCTGTTTCTGACGCCGGTGCGCGCGGGAACCGGGGTGGAGTACTACGACGAGAGCGATCCGGTCGAGGATCTCACCAGCATCGACTTCGCGGAGGATCGGAACTATCGCACCACCGGCATCCAGGCGCTGCCCGGATTCGGATACGTGTTCGAGACCGACGGCGGGGACGGGTTCGTCCGATACGGGGCCGTGCGGGTGCAACACGTGGGCACGACATTCCTGATCCTCGACTGGGCGTTCCAGACCGACCCCGGCAATCCGGAGCTGCTGGTGCGGGGGGTGAGATAGGGAGGAATCGGTGTCCACCCCGGAGATCACGCTCGACGGCTGCTCCCTCGGCATCCCGGATGTCGTGCGGATCGCCCGCGACCCGGGCACCCGTGCGGGGCTCGAACCGAAGGCGCGCGACGCGCTGTTCGCGAGCCGGCGACTGGTCGAGCAGGCCATCGCCTCGGGGCAGACTATCTACGGGATCAACACCGGCTTCGGCAAGCTTGCCAGCGTCCGGATCGCGCCCGACAAGCTCGATCACCTTCAGGTCAACCTGATCCGCAGTCATGCGGCCGGTGTGGGCACGCCGCTGCCGCCCGAAGTCGTGCGCGCGGTGATGCTGCTGCGGGCCAACGTGCTGCTCCGTCCCACCAGCGGCGTGCGGCCCGCGCTGGTCGAGGCGCTGGTGGGGCTGCTGAACGCCGGGATCGTGCCGTTGGTACCGGAGCAGGGAAGCGTCGGTGCCAGCGGCGATCTCGCCCCGCTCAGCCACATCGCCCTCGCGCTAATCGGGGAAGGCGAGGTGCTCGGATCGTCCGGCGCGGAGCCGGCCGCGGGCGCGCTGGACCGGGCCGGACTGCGGCCGTTCCGGTTCGCGCCGAAGGAAGGCCTAGCATTCATCAACGGCACCCAGGCTCAGACCGCTCTGCTCGCGCTGCTGGTGCACGACGCCGAGGTGCTCTGGCGGACGGCCGTGGGCGCGGCGGCGATGAGTCTGGAAGCGCTGCGCGGCACCCCGGCGCCGCTCGATCCACGCATCCACGAGGCCAGGCCGCACCGGGGGCAGGTCGAGGCCGCCGACCTGATGCGCCGGCTGCTCGCCGCCAGCGAGATCCGGGAGTCCCACCGGGAAGGCGATCCGCGGGTCCAGGACGCCTACTCCCTTCGCTGCGCGCCCCAGGTGTTCGGCGCGGTGGCGGACGCGATCCGGTTCGCCCGCGAAATCGTGACCGTCGAGCTCAACGCCTCCACCGACAATCCGCTCGTGTTTCCCGACGGGGAGGTCATTTCGGGTGGGAACTTCCATGGCCAGCCGGTGGCCCAGGCGCTCGATTTTCTGGCGACCGCGCTCACCACGCTGCAGGCGATCGCCGAGCGGCGAGTGGAGCGGCTGGTGAACCCCGATCTGTCGCAGGGGCTGCCGGCGTTCCTGACCGCCGACCCGGGTCTCTCGTCGGGGTTCATGATGGTCCAGATCTCGGCGGCGTCGCTCGTCGCCGAGTCGCGCACGCTGGCCATGCCCGCCAGCATCGGGTCGATTCCGACCGACGCGAACCAGGAGGATTTTGTCCCGATGGGCATGGCGGCGGCGTTCAAGGCGCAGCGCATCCTGACGAACGCCCAACGGGTCGTGGCGGCCGAGCTGCTCTGCGGGGCGCAGGGGCTCGAGTTCCTCAGGCCGCTCAGGCCGGGCGCAGGGGTCGAGATTCTCTACCGGCGTCTGCGGGGACTCACCCCGCCGGTCGCGCCGCTCGACGGGGACCGGCCACCGGCCTTCGACCTGGAGCGCCTGGCGCGCGCCGTGGCCCTGGGGGAGCTCGATCCGGGAGACTGAGCCGCCTCGGGCCCGTATTCTTGCCCCCTCCGTACCGCTCCCGGTATCTTTTGATCGCTAAACCCTTTATGCCCTGAGTCCCCCTTCGCCGCCCCGAGTCGCATGAACCTGGAAAAGCTCAAAGACACGGCGCGAAAGTTCGAGCAGAAGGAGGACTGGCGGCGGGCCATCGAGGTCTATCTCAAGGCCATTCAGCAGATCGAATCGGGACTGGAAACCTCCCCCGACCTCTCGCTCTACAACCGCGTCGGCGATCTCTACCTCAAGACCAACGATACGGCGGCGGCGGTGCGGTCCTACGAGCGTGCGGTGGACCTCTACGCCGACCAGGGCTTCTTCAACAACGCGATCGCCCTGTGCGGCAAGATCCTCAGGGTGAACCCCGGCCGCACCCAGACCTACCTGAAGCTGGCGCAGCTCCACGCCCGCAAGAACGTCGTCATCGAGGCCAAGCGGAACCTGATCGAGTTCCTCGAGCGGATGAACGCGCTGGGGCAGCTCGACCAGGCGTTCGTGTCGGTTAACGAGTTCGCCGATCAGTTCTCCGGCAGCCAGGAGATCCGCCTCATGCTGGTCGAGTTGCTGCGCGCGACGTCCCGCGAGGACGAGGCGCGGGAGCAGCTCGAGAAGCTCGCGGGCGAGATCGAGGGCCGGGGCGAGCGGCTCGCGCATCGACCGGCCCAGACGCAGACCCCCGCCACGGACGCGGAATCGGCGCGCCGTCCGGCCCGCACCGCGCCTCCCGGCCTGGTATTCCTCGATACCGGGGTGGATCTCCCGCCCGTTCCGACACCGGAAGAGCGGGGAGCGGAGGCGCTCCTGGACGTCGCTCCACCCGACGGGCTGCTGCTCTCGGAGCCGATCGGCGCCGATGCCGGCGCCGACCTCACCGACGGACCGGTCGAAGCGGTGCCTGGTCTGGAGCAGGCCGTCGAGGTGGAGCTGGAGGCCGGTGGATTGGGCACCGACCTGGAGCTGGAGCGTGTGGAGTCGGCCGACCTGGAGTTCATCGGCGAGCCGCTAGAGGGCATGGACGAGGCGCCCATCGAGCTGGTGGTTGAGGCGGTGCTCGACACCACCGCGGACGATCTGATCGTCTCCGTGGAGGACGATCAGCTCGAGGAGCTCGAGTCCGAGTCCGACGTCGAGCTCGACCTCGTGGAGCCGGGCTCATACGACGCTGGGGACCAGGTCGATGAGCCGGTCACCCCGTCCGGCGAGCTTCCGCTCCTGCCGGTGGAGCCTGCGGCCGAACCGAGCGTCGTCGAGCTGGAAAGTCTCATCCTCGATGACCCGGACAACCCGGAGCTGCACCTGCGGCTGGCCGACCGGCTGCTGGACGGCGGGGAGGAGGCGCGCGGGCTGGAGGAGCTCGAGCTCGCGCTGGCCGGCTACGAGCGCCTGGGCGAATGGTCCGCCGCCGCGGAGGCCGCCGACCGGCTGGTGGTGCTCGCACCGGACACCATCCGGCACCACCAGAAGCGCGTGGAGCTGGCCTTCCGCACCGGTGAGAGGGCGCCGCTGCTCGACGCCTATCTCTCGCTCGGCGACGCGCTGGCTCGCGCCGGCGCCGCCCAGAAGGCGATGGCGGTCTTCGGGCGAGTGCACGAGCACGACCCGGGAAACGCGCACGCCATCGCCGCGCTCGCGGCCCTCCGTGGCGAGGTGGAGGCGGCCGAGCCGAGCGCGGAGGCCCCCCCCGCCGCCGCACCCCCGACGCCGAAATCCTCGGACACGTTCGTGGACCTCGGCTCCATGATCCTCGACGAGGGGTCGGTCCGCGACACCCGGATGCGGGTCGACCGGGCAGACCCGAAGGACAAGGACGAGCAACGGGAGTTCCAGGAGATCTTGGAGCAGTTCAAGCGGGGCATCGAGCAGAATCTCGATTCCGAGGACTACGAGGCTCACTACGACCTCGGCATCGCCTTCAAGGAGATGGGACTCCTCGACGAGGCCATCGCCGAGTTCCAGAAGGCGCTGCGCTCTCCCGACGGACGCCTGCGGACCTCCGAAGCGCTCGGCATCTGCTTCTACGACAAGGGGCAGTTCGGGATCTCGGAGACGGTGCTGCGCCGGGCCGTCGAGACGGTGGACGGCGGAGACGAGGCCAAGATCGGCCTGCTGTACTGGCTGGGGCGCGCCGCCGAGGCGCAGGGCAAGGAGCTGGACGCGATCGGCAGCTACGAGCGCGCACTCGCCGTGGACATCCGGTTCATGGACCTGAGCGACCGCATGCACCGCCTCGCCGCGGACCGTCGCGAGTGAGCCCGCAGACCGCCCCCGTGTCGCTGGCCGACATCCAGGAGCCGCTGCGCGCCCGGCTGGACCAGGTGCAGCAGGAGCTCCGCCGCGTGGTCGAGGCGGACTTCAAGCTGATCACCGAGATCAACTCGCACCTCTTCCGGATGCAGGGCAAGCTGTTCCGGCCCACGCTCCTGCTCCTGGCCGACGAGGCCACCGGAGAGCCGGACCCTCGGGCCACGACGCTGGCCGCCGTGGTCGAGCTCATCCACCTCGCGACCCTGGTGCACGACGATTCGGTGGACCACTCGGTGCTTCGCCGCGGCATGCCGACGATCAACTCGCTGTTCAGCCACCAGATCTCGGTGATCATGGGAGATTATCTCTACTCCCGTGCCGTGATCGAGCTGGTCGGTCTCGGCGACCTCGAGCCGCTGCGGGTCCTGAGCCGGGTCACCAACGAGATGACGGTGGGCGAGATGCGCCAGCTCCTGGCGCACGACCCGCTCCGGTACTCGGAGGAGGACTACGACCTCCTGATCCAGTCGAAGACCGCGTCGCTGGTCTCGGGAGCGTGCGAGGTCGGCGCGCTCACCGCGCCGCCGGAGGAGCGGCTGGCGCTCCGGCGGTTCGGCAAGGCCCTCGGGATGGCGTTCCAGATCGTGGACGACCTGCTCGACTACGTCGGCGACGCCAGCGTCACCGGAAAACCGACCGGCTCCGATCTGCGGGAGCACAAGGTGACGCTCCCCCTGATCGCGGCGCTGCCGAAGATGGGCGAGGTCGACCGCCGGCGGGTGGCCGACCTGCTGACGGAGCCCGAGCCCACCGACGAACAGATCCACGAGGTGGTGGAGTCGGTGGCCGAAGCCGGAGGGCTGGAGTACGCGCGGTCGCGGGCGATCGGGCTCGCCGAGCGCGCCGACGGCGAGCTCGACCGGCTGCCACCGTCGCCCGCCCGCGACGCCCTCCGCGCCAGCATCGCCTACGTCGTGGACCGCAGACGCTGATGGCCAGCGGACCCCGTCGGCCCGGCTTCTATCTCGGCGTGCTGATCGCCGGCTTCATCGCGGGAGGGGCCCTCACGGCCCTCCTCAGGCAGACGCTGCCCGACAGCGCGGCCCGTACCTTCTTCACCAGCACCTGGACCGCCCAGTTCGGCCCTGTTTCCGCCGATCTCCTTGTGATAAGCTTCACGCTGGGGCCCGTCGGGCTGCACGTGTCGTTGCTGAGCCTGATCACGGTCCTGCTGGCGTACCTGATCGCCCGCTCGCTTTTCTAGGAGGTTCCCGTGGGCAACCTCGGTTTCACCGAAATTCTGATCATTCTGGTCGTAGTGTTGCTGCTCTTCGGGGCCAAGCGGCTGCCGGAGGTGGGCGCCTCCATCGGGAAGGGTATCCGCGAGTTCAAGCGCAGTCTCACGGATACCCAGGAAGCGATCATGGGGAACGACGACCAGCGGAACCTGCAGCCGCGCCAGCCGGAGGAGACGACGCCGGCCAAGCCCGCCGGCGAGCCGAAGCGGCTCTCCCAGTAAGCCCTGCCGTCAGATGATGGGCGGCTGCTGAGTCGGCGGGGCCTGCTGTTGCTGCTCCTGGAGCCTGGCGCGATTATCCACGATTTTCGCGGATTCCCTCAGCGCACCCATGTACCCGCGGATGCGCTCCTGCCGGGCCAGGTCGATCATCTTGGACCGATATTCGTCCAGATTCTTGACGAACTGCGCCGAATCCGCCTTCGCGTGCTCCAGCACCTTCATCACGTACATGCCCTCTGGCGTGTCCAGCACGCCGCTGCGCTGACCCACGTCGAGCCCGAAGGCGGTGCCCACCACCAGAGGATCGGTGAGCGGCGGGTTGACCCGGCTGAACGGTCCGAACTCCCGGTGTGCCAGGTTCATGGCCTTGGCGGCCGCCTCCATCGACTCACCTGATTCCACCCGCTTCACATACTCCTCGGCCCTCGGCTTGGCGAGCTGCTTCTTCCTGGCGGCCCGCAGGGTCTGCTCCACCGCGGGCCTGATCTGCGCCAGAGGAGGAACTCCGGCCGGGTGCAGGCTGTCGAGCCGGAAGACGTAGTAGGCCATCGAGGTCTCGATGACCGGGCTGGTGGCCCCCGGCTTCCGGCCCTGGAAGGCCCAGGTGCCGGCATCGGGCACCACGAAGTTGCCGAGCTGGATCCGCGTCCCCTCCTGAACCGGATTGGTCCTGCTGATCGGAAGCGAGAGCGTGCGCGCGACAGTGTCCAGCGCGGCCGGATCGTCCCGTTCGGCGCCCAGCCGCTCCAGGGAGTCGGCCTGCGCGTCGAGGCGATCGCGGTGGTCCCCGGTCACCTCGATGGGGATCAGGATATGCCGTCCCTTGGCCTTGGCCCCCTTGCGGCTGGTGACCTCGATGAGGTGGAACCCGAATTGCGACAGCACCGGCTCCGACACCTTGTTGAGCGGCATGGCGAAGGCGGCCGAGTCGAAGGCGGGGTCCATCGACCCCTTGGTCCATTCGCCCAGGCTCCCGCCGTTCGCCGCGGAGGCACTGTCGTCGGACTCGCGACGCGCCACGTCGGCGAACGGCTCGCCACCCAGGATCGCGGCGCGGGCCGAATCGGCACGGGCCCGCGCGGCCGCGGTGTCGGATGCGTCGGTCAGGCGCGGCAGCGCGACGAAGCTGAGAAACGCCGTCCGAGGCCGCTCGAAGTCGTCCTGGTGCGACCGGTAATGGGCGGTGATCTCCTCGGTGGTGAGCTTGACGGCCGAGTCGGGTACGACGTTCTGCGGGATGATCGCCGTGAGGGCGATCTTCACCGTCTCGTTCTCGTCCCGAAACTGCTCCCAGAGTGCGGCGTCGGAGAGATAGATGTCGGCCGCCACCACGCGGAGCAGCTTCGAGCGCCGGAGCTGATCCCGGTACTGGGACTCGAGCGCCGGCAGGTACTGGGCACCCACGCTGGAGGTGAGCCAGCGCTGGTACTTGGCGATGTCGAACTGGCTGTCGGTCTGGAACTCGGGGATGTTCCGGAAGTCCGCCGGAGGCGAGTTCCGCATCGCCTGGACGATCTCATCGGCGGTGACGGTGATGCCCCGGCGCTCGTACTCCGACTCCAGCACCTGATTCTCGATCAGCTGCTCCCAGACCTGGTCCTCGATCTGGTTCCGCTCCTCGAGGGTCAGCGACGCCGGCATGTCGCGCTGGCGGTTGTCGATCGTCTGCTGGACGAAGCCCTGGTAGGTGCGAACGTCGATGCTCTCTCCGTTGATCTTGCCGACGTTGGACGTCATGGTCAGGCCGGACCAGTCCACGCTGGTGAGGACGAAGACCAACATGAGAACGGCGAAGATGGCGCCCGCCACCTTCGCGCTGTTGCGGAATGCTTGCATCATAGGGCGGTGCTCGGTGCTCCAGACCTAAGGGGTGTGAATGAGCAGTAAGTTTAAGCCGGACAACGGCGAAGCTCAAGGCGCCGAGCGGCTAAACAGTTGACAGCGGCGGGGCGGATCGCTACTCTCACGGAACTCCCCACACCGATTCATTGCGTCGTCTCCCGACCCCGCTTCACACCTCGACAAACCGGGACCCGGATGGCACTTAGCGAGATCGAGAAGCTCGAGCGCCGATACGCCGAAAACCCCCAGGGACTCACCTTCGCCCCCCTCGCGGAAATTCACCGAAAGAATGGCGAGGTTCAGCGGGCCCTCGACCTCCTCGGCCCCGGCCTCGAAACCCATCCCGATTACATCCCGGCGAGCATCGTCCTGGGCCGCTGCCGCATGGACCTCGGCGACATCCACGCGGCGGAGTCGGCCTTTCTGCATGTGCTGGCACTGGATGGCGAGAATGTGATCGCCCTGAAGGCGCTGGCCGACATCGGCGAGCGCATGCTCAAGTTCGACGATGCGGAACGGTGGCTCAACACGCTGCTCACGGTGGACCGCAGCAACGACGATGCGCGGGAGCAGCTCCAGCGGGTCGAGATCTCGCGGCTCCAGGCCGAGATGGGTTCGTCGGCCGAACCGTCGGGTGTGGCGGAGTCGCCGGGCGCGGCCGAGTCAAGCCCTGCGGCCGGGGGGCCCGGTGTCCCCGAGCCGTCCACCGCCGCCGAGACTCCGACGGAAAGCGAGCCGTCGAGGATGGGCATGGAGGGTCTGGAGACCTCCACCCTCCGCGAGCAGTTCGTGGAGCACTCCGAGATGTCCGTCGAGGAGCCGGCCGCGCTGGAGTTCGAGCAGCCGGCGGGGTTTCAGCTCGAGGAACCGGACCTTCCGGATGAGCCCCCGCGATTGGAGACGGTGGCGCCGCTGGACGGACTCGTCGGCCGCGAGCTGGACATCGATGTCGAGGAGTCGGCCGGCGACTTCCGGGTCGAGACCAGCGAGGACATCGTTCTTGAGAGCGCGGGCGGCGGCGAGTTCCGGATGCCGGACGCCTCGCAGGAGCTGTTCGCCGTGGGAGGGGAGGGTGTGCGCGGTCCGTTCGAGGAGAACGCCGCTCTCCCGAACACCGAGTGGGAGACGCCTCGGGCCGAGCCCATCGAGGCGAAGGCGGCCGCTCAGGCCGACGAACCGGGGTCCACGGTGCACGCGCTGGAGCCGCTCGAGGAACCCGAGCCAGAGCCTTCCCGTGAGCCCGAGGTTACCGTGGCCCTCGGTCCGGGCAACTTTCGCTCTCAGCGGAGAGACGAAGAGGTCCGGCTGCCAGCGGCTCCTCCCAGACGCTCGTACGCCGCCGGCGATACGGGAGGGCGGTCGGTGGCGCAGCTCCTGAAGGGCATTCTGTCCGCCCGGCCGCCCGCCCAGACGTCGGCCCCTCCGGTCCGGCAAGCGCCTGCCGCCGGCAGCGCCGGCGCCCCGACGCGCCCCGCGGCCGACGCGCTCTCGCTCAGCTCCGTGTTCGGCGAAGAGGCGTCCGAAACGCCCCCCGCCGTGTCGGCCCAGAACCAGCCCGGGTCGGTGTCCTTCGACGACTTCTTCAGCGCTCCGAGCGCCTCACCCGCCTCCCGGACTCCGCGCGCACCGGATCCCAAGAACGACGACCTCGACCAGTTCCACGCCTGGCTCCAGAACCTGAAGCGCTGAATGCTGATCGCGGTGCTCAACGGCCCCAACCTCAACCTGCTGGGGCAGAGGGAGCCTGAAGTATACGGACGGACCACGCTGGACGAGATCGAGGCGATGGTGCGCGACGCCGCCACGGCGCATGGCGCGGACATCGAGTGGTTTCAGACCAATCACGAGGGCGGGCTGGTGGACGCGGTGCAGGGGCTCCGCGGCCGGGTGGACGGCGCGCTGGTGAACGCGGCGGCGCTCACCCACTCGAGCCTCGCGCTGCGCGACGCGATGCTGGCCGTCCGGGTTCCCTTCGTGGAGCTGCATCTCTCCAACATCTTCGCCCGCGAGGCCGAGCGGCGGCACTCGGTGATCGCGGATCTCGCCCTCGGGCTGGTCACGGGATTCGGCGCGCAGAGCTACCTGCTGGCGCTCCAGGCGCTGGTGGGACGCCTCCGTGCCGGGTGACCGGCGGGCCGAGCGGCAGAGCGCGCTCCGGGCAACCCTGGAGGCCGAGGGGTTGGACGGGCTGCTGGTCACCCACCTCCCGAACGTGCGGTACCTGACGGGTTTCACTGGATCGGCAGCGCTGCTGCTGGTGCACGCGGGGGCGACGGTGCTGGTGACCGATTTCCGCTACGCCGCGCAGGCCCCCGCGGAAGCGGCGGGCGCGGCCACCGTCGAGGTGGATCAGAAGAGCGTGTGGGATCGGTTGGGAGGGGTCCTGTCCGGGTTGCCCCAGGGCGCGATCGGCATCGAGTCGTCTTCGATATCGGTGAAGGACGCGGAGCGGGTGACCAGCCTCACGCGGAGCCGGCTGGTGCCCGCGGCCGACCTCGTGGAGCGGCAGCGGATGGTGAAATCTCCCGAGGAGGTGGCGGCGATCCGCGCGGCGGCCGAGCTGGCCCAGGACGCGCTCGCCGAGGTGTTGCCCACGATCGGCGTCGGCCGGAGCGAGCTGGAGATCGCCGCCACGCTGGAGGCCGCGCTGCGCCGCAGGGGCAGCGAGTGGCACCCGTTTCCCACGATCGTGGCCTCGGGCCCCCGCTCCGCCCTTCCGCATGCGCGCACCAGCGTCCGAACCGTGGGCCGGGGTGAGTGGCTGCTCCTGGACTTCGGGGCGCAGGTGGATGGATACTGCGCCGATCTCACGCGCACGTTCGTCGTCGGAGCCCGGGCCGACCAGCGGCAGGCGGCGATGTACGATCTGGTGCGGCGCGCGCAGGGCAGGGCCGTGGAGCGCCTCCGGCCCGGGATGAGTGGCCGGGAAGGCGATGCCCTCGCCCGCGAGGTGATCGCCGGGCGAGGGTTCGGCGAGGCCTTCGGTCATTCGCTGGGGCATGGACTCGGCCTCGAGGTGCACGAAGCGCCACGACTGGCGCCCACGTCCGAGCTCCCGGTGCCGCAGGGCGCCGTGGTCACGGTCGAGCCGGGCGTCTATTTTCCGGGCTGGGGCGGTATCCGGCTGGAGGACGACCTGTTCCTGGGCGCGGACGGGCCGGAGCTGCTCTCGAATGGGCGAACCGAGCTCGTGGAGCTGGTGTAGCCCGGGCAGACTTCCGACTCTCACGATGCCATCGTCACGCACGATTTCCGGGCCACGCAGGCCCCGCCCCCACCGGCCGACTCCGACACCGGCGACGCCGGGAAGGGCCCCATGAAGCCGGCCAATCGAGGAGACTCACGTGATCCGGACCGCTCGCCCCGACGCCGCCAGGCCGACGGGGGTATGACGCCACAGGAGATGAAGCAGCTCGCCGAGCTGCTCCAAAACGTGCCCGGGATTCGATCCATCGAGCTCAAGGACGTGAAGGGGCTCGCGCAGTTACTGCGCGAGGCCCCGGAGATCGGGTCGATCGAGATCAAGGGCTGGTTCGGCACCGGCGTCGTCATCACCCGCACCTCGGCCGCGCCGTCCTACGCGCCGGCGGTTGCGGTACCGCTTCCGGCCGTCGTCCAGCAGGCCGGCGCCCCCGCGGAGGCGGCTCCGCGCGCCGCCGCGCCGATGCTGAAGGAGATCAAGTCCCCGATGGTGGGAACCTGGTACAAGGCGCCCGAGCCGGGAGCGGAGTCCTACGTGAAGGTCGGAAGCCGCGTGACCGCCGGCCAGACCGTCTGCATCATCGAAGCGATGAAGATCATGAACGAGATCGAGGCCGAGATCACCGGCGTGATCCGCGAGGTGTGCGTGGAAGACGCGCAGCCGGTCGAGTTCGGCCAGGTCCTCTTCCGAGTCGATCCCCATGGGTGAGTCCACGTTGTCCACGCCAGCGGGCCCCTCCGGGGCATCGTCGTTCAGCTTCAAGAACACCATCGGCCAGATGGTGCAGCGCAACGCCTCCGACCTGCTGCTCAAGGTCGGCCGGCCGCCCACCGTGCGGGTCAACGGCGAGCTGCTGAGCCTGGACGTGCCGCCGCTCAAGCCCGAAGATCTGAAGGCCCTGGCGGAGCAGGTGATGACGCCCCGCCAGGTGAAGGAGTTCGCCGAGAAGAAGGAGGCGGATTTCGCGATCGGCGTGCCCGGCGTGGGCCGGTTCCGCACCAATATCTACCAGCAGCGGGGCACGCTGGCGTTCGCCTTCCGGGCGATCCCCTACGAAGTGAAGACGATCCGCGAGCTGCACCTGCCGGTGGTGCTCGAGGAGGTCTCGCTCAAGCCGCGCGGCCTGGTGCTGGTCACCGGGATCACCGGGTCGGGCAAGTCCACGGCGCTCGCGGCGATGATCAACCACGTGAACCACCACCGCCGGGTCAACGTGATCACGATCGAGGACCCCATCGAGTTCCTCCACCGGGACGTGATGTCGAACATCTCGCAGCGCGAGGTGGGCAGCGATACCCTGTCGTTCGGCTCCGCGCTCCGTCACGTGCTGCGCCAGGACCCCGACGTCATCCTGATCGGCGAGATCCGCGACATGGAGACGCTGGACACCGCGCTCAAGGCCGCCGACACCGGACACCTGGTCTTCTCCACGCTCCACACCACGGACGCCACCCAGACGCTCAACCGGATCATCTCCTTCTACCCGCCGCACCAGCATCAGGAGATCCGCATGGTGCTGGCCACGGCGCTGCAGGCGGTGATCTCGCTCCGGCTGGTGCCGCGGGCCGACGGCCGCGGGCGGGTGCCGGGGTGTGAAGTGCTCATCAGTACCGCGGCCGTGGCCGACAACGTCCGGGACATCGAGAAGGCGCTCAACATTCCCGACCTCATCGCCGAGGGGGCCATCTCCTACGGCATGCAGTCGTTCGACCAGTCGCTGATGGGGTGGTTCAAGGAGGGGATGATCTCCTACGAGAGCGCGCTCTTCTACTCCTCGAACCCGAGCGAGTTCGCGCTCCGGGTGTCGGGCGTGGACTCGGCGTCGGACCGGAAGTTCTCCGAGGTCACCGGAGACGCTGGAGGCGCGCGGTCGCTGGGCCTGACGCCTTGATGCGCGGGGAGGTCCGGCGCCTTGTTTAAGAAGGTGTTGATAGCCAATCGCGGCGAGATCGCCCTTCGGGTCATCCGGGCGTGCCGGGAGCTGGGCGTTCAGACGGTGGCCGTGTACAGCGAGGCCGATCGCGAGTCGCTGCACGTGCGCTTCGCCGACGATGACGTGTGCATCGGCCCGCCTCCCAGCCGGCAATCCTACCTGCGGATTCCCAACATCATCGCCGCCGCCGAGATCACGGGCGCCGACGCGATCCACCCGGGCTACGGCTTCCTGGCGGAGAACGCGGAGTTCGCCGACACCTGCCGGGCGTCCAACATCACCTTCATCGGCCCGGGCGGCGAGCAGATTCGCCAGATGGGCGACAAGGCCACCGCGCGCCGCCTGGCACAGGAGGCCGGGGTGCCGACGGTGCCCGGCTCGCCGAGCACCATCGAGGACCCCGACGAGGCCCTGGCCTTCGCCGAGAGCATCGGGTTTCCGGTGATCATCAAGGCGACTGCGGGCGGGGGCGGCAAGGGCATGCGGATCGCGCTGGACGACGAGCAGTTCTCCCAGGCGTTCGGCCTGGCGCAGAACGAGGCGCTGGCCGCCTTCGGGAACGGCTCGGTCTACGTCGAGAAGTATCTCCAACGGCCGCGGCACGTCGAGATTCAGGTGATCGGCGACTGCTTCGGCCGGGTGGTCCATCTCGGCGAGCGCGACTGCTCGGTCCAGCGCCGCCACCAGAAGCTGATCGAGGAGAGCCCGAGCCCCGCGCTCGACGACGAGCTGCGCGATCGCATGGGGCGGGCGGCGGTCGCCCTCGCGTCCAACATCGGGTACATGGGCGTCGGGACGCTCGAGTTCCTGCTCGACACCGACGGCAGCTTCTACTTCATGGAGATGAACACCCGCATCCAGGTGGAGCACCCGGTGACGGAGATGGTCACCAGCTTCGACCTGGTCAAGGAGCAGATCCGGGTGGCCGCGGGCGAGCCCATCAGCTTCCAGGGAGACGGCCGGCGCCTCCGGGGCCACGCGATCGAATGCCGGATCAACGCCGAGGATCCCTACAGAGGGTTTCAGCCCTCTCCCGGGCAGATCACGGCGTACCATCCCCCGGGCGGCCCGGGCGTCCGGGTGGACACCCACGTGTACGCGGGCTACACGGTGCCACCCTACTACGACTCGCTGCTCGCCAAGGTGATCGTCCACGGCAACGACCGCACCGAGGCGCTCACCCGCATGGGGCAAGCGCTCGACAGCTTCATCCTGGAGGGCGTCACTACCACCATCCCGTTCCTGGCCCGGGTGATCCGGCATCCGGACTTCGTCTCGGGGACGGTGGACACCCGATTCCTCGAGCGGGAGTCGCACCTCCTTCGTCCGGACGCATGAAGCTCGACGTCCTCTTCACCCCGGTCGCCCTGACGCTCGCCAAGGTCCAGGGCCGGACGGTCTTCGTGATCGACATCCTGCGCGCCACCACGTCGATGTGCGCGGCGCTCAGCAACGGCGCCAAGGCGATCGTCCCGGTAGCCTCGCCCGAGGAGGCGCTGCGGCTCGCGCAGACCATCGGCAGCGCGGACGTGCTCCTGGCCGGCGAGCGGAACTGCGTGCGCATCGAGGGCTTCCAGCTGGGGAACAGCCCGCTGGAGATGACCGAGGCCGCCGTCCGGGGCAAGACGCTCATCGTGAGCACGACCAACGGCACCAAGGCGCTGCTCGCCTGCCAGGGGGCGGAAGCGGTGTACCCGGCATGCGCGGTGAATCTCTCGCTCGCCGCAGAGAAGGCTCGCGAAGTGCTGGCGGGCGAGGGCGCAATGCTCGTGGTCTGCGCCG
>JACDHV010000182.1 GCA_013820855.1 Gemmatimonadales bacterium
CGAGAAGACATCTCGCGCGCCGCCGTCGCGTGCTGCAGGCGATGGCACGCCCGATGCGAAGGAGCGGTCCCGCTCGCGAGCACAACCGGCCATGCGGACGACACCGACTCTCCATCGGGAGACACGATCATGTTCCGCCCATGCTCCGCGCTGCTCCTGCTGCTCGGTCTCGCGAGCGCGGGAACCGCCCAGGCGCCGAACACCACCGCCTGGACCCTCGCCCTCGGCGACTACACCATCTACGGCCACACCACGTACAACCCGAAGATCGTCCTGCTCCCGCGGATCGTGTACGACACCGCGCACGGAGTGGACAGCGCGCGCGTGGTGGACAGCGTGCGCGCCGCCGCGAGGAAGGCGGCCCGCTTCGCGGCCGGACTCAGCGCCTGGCCCACCGACTCCTATTGTGGCGGGCCGGTGTCGGCGGCGATGCAGCAGGTGGATCCGCGCGCGCTGCTGGCTCGCATCCAGCTCGCCGACCGATGCGGTGTCAGGCTGGTGCTGGTGCCGCCGCGGCGGCTCCTCAGCGCGACGGGGCAGACGGGCGGGGCCTTCTCGGTGGACAGCGCGAAGCGGCTCACCGACCGCTACGCGGCGGTGCTGCCGGCCGACACGCTCGTGAAGTACCGCGCGACGATCCTCGGCCTCAACCTCGCGGACGACTACGGCTGCACCGGATGCTGGGGCGGGAGGGCGATCACACAGGCGCAAATCGCCGAGTGGGCGGCGTACGCGCGCTCGAGGCTCCCCGGCATTCCGCTCGGCGTGCGGGTGACGCCCGACTGGGTGGCGGTGCATCCGCCGCTCGCGCCGCTGCTCGACTACGCCTGGGCGCAGTACCACACTCGCAAGGGCGACGCGAAGGCGTACTACGACAACGCAGCGACGATCGCCCAGCGGCTCGGGCTGCGGGTAGTCATGGGAGTGAACGTCGAGAACTGCTATGGAGTGGGGACGGACCCGTGCGCGGCGGCGGACCTGGTGCGGTTCGGGACGATGGCGGTGAGCCACCCGGCGAGCTGTGCGTTCATCAACTGGCGTTATGATGAGGAGACGTGGGCGCGGGCGGCAATCGGGCAGGCGTGGGCGGGGTTGTTGGCGGCCGCGAGCGGCAGGGGGGCGGAGGAGTGTCGGCGGGTCAAGGACACATCGTAGGTAACCTGAGGCAATCCAATGCCGCAATGCAGCCGTACATTTGACGGATGACCACCGGCGGGCACCGTCCCGCTCCACCGGGCACTCCACTTCGGGCCAAGCACGAGTGCATGATGACCACGATCGCGCCCTTCTCCGTCGGATGGCCTATGGCGACGAGACAGCGTTGGGGGCGCTCTATGACCAGTGGGCCGAGCGGGTGCATACTCTGGCCTTCTGGATTCTGAAGGACGCGGACGATGCCGAGGACGTGGTCGAGGAGACGTTCTGGCAGGTCTGGCGGTCGGCCGGGCGCTACGACGGCGCACGGGCGTCGGGCTCCACCTGGCTCATGATGATCGCGCGAAGCCGTGCGCTCGACCGTCTGCGGAGCCGGCGCCGCCGGGCCGATTGGACCGCTTCTCCGGCGACGGCGGGCGCGCTCCGTGACCAGGCTGGCTCCTCCTCCCCGAAGGCACCCGGGAGCGAGCTGGATCGGGCCGACCGGCACTCCGAGCTTGCCGCGGCCCTGGGCCATTTACCGGCCGAGCAGCGCGAGGTGCTGGAGTTGGCGTACTTCGAGGGACTGTCCCACAGCGAGATCTCGGAACGTACCTCCCAGCCACTTGGCACGGTGAAGACCCGTCTCCGGCTAGCGATGCAGAAGCTCCGGCAGGGGCTCGGCTCGCAGAGGAAGGAAGAGCCATGAGCGCGACTCAGGCACATCAGGAGACGCCGGAGCTGCTTTCGGCGGCCGCGCTCCAGGTTCTCGATCCGGTGGAGGTGGAGCGGGTGCTGGTGCACGTCGGGAGCTGTGCGGAATGTGACGAGGAGTACCGGAGATATCAGGATGCCGCGGCCGCCCTTTCCCTTCAGCTACCGCAGCGTCAGCTCGATCCCGTCCGGGCCGGCGCCGTGCGCGCCCGGCTCATGGCTCGCGCGCGCGCCGATCGGCTGGGCGGCCCGGACCCGCGCGGCGCCGCCGACAAGGTCCGATCCAGGCCGGCTCTCGAGGTGTTTCGCTGGAGCGGCTGGACGGTTGCCGCCGGGTTGAGCGGGGTGCTGCTGGTACATCATTCAATTCACCGGCCCCTCGACTACGGATGGCTGGCCGCCGGCGTGCTCCTGGCGGCTCTCATCGGGCTCGGCATCTACACCCGGGCCCAGCGTAGGCGGGTATCCCTCCTGGCAGACCGTCTGACCGGCCGGGCCACCACCAATCCCGACGCCGATCGGCCGCAAGCAAGAACCCGCCGGTGATTCCGGCGGGCCTCACCAGCTGAAGGCTTCAGCCTACGATACGATGAACAGTCCGGCGATCGCGTTGACTTGATCCATCGTCAGCGGCTCGTCGAAGGCCTCCGCCGCCGCCGCGCTGGTCGCGGCACCGTTGGCGGCCTCCTCGCCGGCATAGACCGCAGCGGCGGCAGCCGGAAGATCGGTCTGATTCCCCGTGATCCAGCCCTTCTGACCTCGGGAGCCGGCCCCTGCCTGACCCTTGTACGCGCGGACTCCGGTGTCCTCGAACGCCTGCGCGAGGGCCTGAAAGGTCGGATAATTGGTGTAGGGGTTGGGGAAAGTGCTGCCCGCGGTGAGGGCACCGAGAATCGTCGTGGATTTCATGCTCGTGCTCCTTAGCTGGTCGGCAGGTTCGACACGTTGATGGTGGTGACCACGTTGATGGTGGTGACCACGTAGGTATCCGCGGCGGTGAGAACGGCCGTGGGATCGAGCGCCCCGTCGAGCCCATTGGCATCCACCACGTCGCTCGCGGCGAACGAGGCGGGCTGCAACAGGTCGCGAATGGAGAGGTGTGGCGGGCTTCCACTGAGACGATTTTGCCGGCGGCGAGGAGGTTGTTCGGGTCCGTGAGGAGCTTGCCCGCGCCATTGTAGGCCGCGACGCCGAGGTCCTCGAACGTCCTCGCGGCACCCAGCACGCTCGCCCGATCGCCGAAGTTCACACTGGTGAAGTCCACCTCCAGATCGGCGATGGCGGCCGTGCCGCGCGGCCCGCAGAAAGTCGTGGTGAATGACCTCGTGGTTCATGATGTCGGTGAGGATCGCCTGCTCGTCGGCCGGGGCACCGCTGAAGTGCGCGCCCGCGAGCACCTGGTAATAGAACGCCGCCTCGAGCTGCTCCAGCGCGTAGGCGTAGTTCAGGACGCCGACGTCGCCGGACCCCAGGTCCACCTCCGCTCCAGGGCCAATCCACCATCATCGTCGTCATCATCACTGCATCCGAGCGCCACGACACCGATCGTGAGGCCGGTCCACTGGAGAAAGGTTCTGCGGCCGCTGACGTGCGCCAGCCGGTCGAGGAAATCGAGGGGCATGTGACGAACTCCTTGTGCCATTGAATGAAGGGCGGTCCTACGATCCGGAGGTTCAGGGACGAGCGCGATCGGCCGCCAGGCGGGAGCCGGTGGAGACCACGCGGGCTACGGAGTGGTCCGTCACGGATGCGGGATTGGATCTGCGCGGCAGGGCTGGCTGAAAGAGATCCGAGGGCCGAGGAGCGGCGTACTGATCCGATTAGCCGATCTTTACGTCTTCACATGCGGAGCCGGAATGCCTGAGGTCTCGATCCTGCCGCCCGATGGCAGCCTGATAGATGTCGACACGACCTTCCTGCCGTTGGCGCAGATGCGACAGATCACGCGGGTGACGGCGGTCGGTGAGTCGGCCATCGAGGGCACGGTGCGGCTGGGACCCGACCATTGGGTCTGGGCGCAGCACTTCCCCGACGATCCCGTCTTTCCCGGCACACTGATCATCGAGGCCGCGGGCCAACTCGTCGCGCTCTGGGCCTGGGAACAGGGAGCCCGGGGCCGCCCCCGGCTGGTGCGCACGGGCGCTCAGTTCCACAATCCGGTCGGCCGCTGGAGTCCCGGGCTCGTGCTGGCGGGAGCGATGCGGCGCAGGAAGCATCTGTACTTCGGAACGGTCAGGGTTGCGTCGGAGGGGACTCAGGTCGCGACGGTGGAAGCCGTGCTCGTGGTGCTGCCGCCCGCTGGGTGAGGGGAACAGCCGGTGGCGGCGGCCACGCCGCCGTGATCCGGCGCATCGCAGGAGGGGCGGGAGTCCGGTAATCTGGTACCCCCACCTCCGGCGGAGCGCACCGATGCACCAGAAGCAAAACGAGCTCGACCTCCTCCCCGAGAACCCGTCGTCCCCCCAGGGCTTCGCCTACCGGGAGGATGCGCTCTCGGCCTCGGAAGAGGCGCGGCTCGTCGAGCGCATTCGCGAGCTGCCGCTGAAGGAGTTCGAGTTCCATGGGTTTACGGCGAGGAGGCGGAACATCTCGTTCGGCTGGCAGTACGATTTTTCCCGGAGCAGGCTCGACGAGACTGGGGACATCCCGCCATGGCTGCTGCCGCTGCGTGAGACCGCCGCGGCCTTCGCCGGCCTGGCACCGGACCAGCTCCCCCACGTCCTCATTCTCGAATACTCGGCCGGCGCGGCGATCGGCTGGCACCGGGACAAGCACGTGTTCGGCGACGTGATTGGGATCTCGCTGGTGGCGCCCTGCCGCTTCCGGCTGCGGCGGAAAGCGGGCTCGAAGTGGGAGCGGGCATCGCTGACGGTCGAGCCGCGGTCGGCCTACCTGCTGCGCGGATCTTCGCGCACGGAGTGGGAGCACAGCATCCCGGCGGTCGACGCGCTGCGCTACTCGATCACGTTCCGGAGCCTCTCGGCCGCTGCCGAGTGACCTGGGCCCTAAGGAACGGCAGAACCGCTTCACTCACCGCGTCGGGATCGCTGCGCCCAGACGACCATCGCCGTGCCGGCCAGGGATCGACTGCTTACAGCGTAACGTACGTCAGCTTCTCGGCGATCTTCCCATCCCGTGCGGTGAAGATGTCCACTCCCCGACCCACGCCTTCACCGCCCTCCGGCAGCGGATACCGCATCGTCCAGCGGCAGGCGCAGCGGTCGCCCGTGCCGAAGACGTCCTCGATCTCGAACCGGTGGCCGGGGAAGTGGGTCTGGAGCGACTCCCAGACGGCCCGGACCGCTGCCTGCCCCTCGTGGCGGCCGAAGCTGACCGACGCGGGGGCGACGTGCTCGAAGACGCAGTCGTCGGTCATGTCGGCCATGAGCGCGTCCACGTCGTAGGTGTTGAAGTTGTTCTCGAAGCGGGTGACGAGATCGACGGTCGTCTCGGTGGCGGATGTGGCGGGCACGGGGCCTCCTTGGTGACGGTATGGGAATTCGTGGGGAGACGACAATGGTACCGGCGAAACCCGGGCTCCGCCAGACGAGCTCGAGCCATTGCTCGCGAGCACGACTGCGACTCAGGCCGATCGCGTCTCCCGCGCAAGGCTGAACGGCGGGTAGCGGTCCGTCGTCAGCAGAAACGCATAGGCCCACACCCGCAGCGACCACCGGAACTCGCCCGTCACGAACTCGAACAGGCCGCGCGGATACCGGCCGGTGAAGAGAATGGCGAACCAGGCGACGATGACGCAAAGGGCGGCTGCCACCCACAGGAAGAACAGGACGACGTAGTGCGGAAGGGCGAGGAGCCATTTCACCAGCGGCAGCCAGCGGTTCAGCCCGATGGCCGCATCGGGGTACCAGAGGTCGAGATGGACCGCCTGCTCCTCGTCGGTGGAGGGGTACTCGTCCCGCAGCAGCGCCAGGTACGCCAGGCACCGCGTCATGAACCCCATCAGCTCCAGGTTCCATTCGAACCACCAGCGGGGATACTTGCGGCGGAAGACCAGCATCAGCGCCGTGGGCAGGAACAGCAGGCCGCCCGAGCGGAGCGTCAGGATGACGGCCGGATCGGAGCCCACCGCCTCCCGGGGCGGTCCGCCGAAGGTGGTCGGACCGCTGAGGAGCGCGAGCACGATCCCGATGGGGATGAAGGTGACCGGGCGGAAGAAGGTCGTGAACCGGTTCAGCTTACGGTCCGGGTAATCGATGTCGAGTGCCGCCGGGAACCAGCCGGCATCCCGCACCTCGTCTTTTGCTCCCCGGTCGCCTGGCGGCGTGGCCGCCTTCGCCTCGCTCAGGTTGACAGTTGCTGGCAGCTACTCGAGCCGCCACAGCACGGCGCGCTGCTGGCCGTTCCGCCTGTGGCTCGAGTCCACGATCTGCCCCCGGTCGTTGATGTCGGCCGCATCCCCGCCCATGCCCGCCAGCATCGGCAGCCGCTGGCCCTTCCGGTACACCCACACGACGGGCCCCCCGTCCCCGCCGGTGGCGAAGCCGACCTTCACACCATCGTCGTTGATCCCGTAGGCATGTGTATTGTTCTCGCCCAACAGACCGAGATCGAGCATCCGGCCGTTCTTCCACACCGCCGCGTGCGTCTCCCGCTCCGCCGTCTCGCTCCACCCCACGATGTCCCCATTCTCGTTGATCGCCTGTGCCCAGCTCGTCGGCCCGCCGAGAGTGCCCAGGTCGCTCATCACTCCGTTCTCCCACAGGAAAGCGTGGATCTGGGTGTCGTCCTCGAACGAGACCCGCGTCCCGCCGACCACCTGGCCCGGGTCGTTGATGTCGGTAGCTTCTCCGAAAGGACCGCCCAGCGTCCCCAGGTCGGTGACCGTCCCGTTCTGCCACAGGGCGGGCCGCGTCTCGGCCTGAAGTCCGGCATACCCCACGATCTGGCCCTGGTCGTTGATGGCGTTCGCACCGCTGGTGCCGCCGTGCGTAACGAGTTCGGTCA
>JACDHV010000025.1 GCA_013820855.1 Gemmatimonadales bacterium
CGGCTCGGGTGCGGCCTGCGGCGTCATCTCCCGCGACTCCCGCCGCACGCGGGCCAGGCCCTGTGCGATCGAGGGATCGTCGGGGTCCGCTTCGGCGGCGCGCTGCAGGTGGTCGATGGCCGCGGAGACATCGCCCGCCCGAAAGTAGAGGAACGCGATTCCCTTGAGCGCGCTGGTGCGCATCGGATCGAGCCGGAGCGCGTCGGCCCACGCGTCGAACGCGCCGGCGAGGTCGCCCTGATCGCTGAGAATGCGGGCCAGCAGGTCGTGCGCGTCGGCGAGGCCCGGGTACCGGCCCAGCCCGCCGCGGGCCACCTTGCCCGCCGCCGCCAGCTGTCCTCGACGCCGAAGCGCTTCGGCGAGCTCGAGAAACGCGAGACTGGTCGGCTCCTCCGCGAGGCGGGTCGTAAGAGTGCGTATGTCTTCACTCACGGTGTCGCTCCAGCTCCTTCACCAAGGTGTCCACGGCGAGACGCATGCGCTCCACCGCCGGCGCCTCCGCCTCCTCGCCCGGCGTCCGCGGGCCGAGCCGGCTCCAGGCGTGCCAGGTCTCCAGCGCCCGGGAGAACTGTCCCATCGCGGCCTGGCAGACGCCGAGCAGCCGCCGCGCCTCGGGCATCAGCGGATCCCGGCGCAGCACCTCCTCCAGCGCCCCGGCCGCGATCTCGTACGCCCCCTGCGCCAGGGCCTCGCGCGCCGGCACCAGCAGGGCGGCGAGATCCCGCCCCGGCTCCGGCTCCTGCCCGGGATGCGCCGGATCTCCCAGGATCACCACGCCCGCCGCGGTGAGCCCGTACACCGTGCGCGCGACCTCGAACTCCGAGCGGCCGAGCACTTCGGCGAGGGCGCGGAGGTCGCGTTCGCCATCCACCGCGGCGAGCACTTCCCACTCGAAGGGCACCAGATCCAGTGGCGCGGCGGCGGCGCCGTTCTGGTCCGGCAACCTGGGGACCAGCCCCAGGTGCGAGACCTTGGAACCGATGCGCGACCACTCGTCCAGCCGCCGGGCGCCCTCCATCAGCAGCGCTTCGGTGGGAGACCGCACCGGGGCCTCCACCGACGCCTGGCACGCTGCTCCCTCCTCGAAGCGGAAGTAGCCCTCCGTCCAGGCCAGCAGGTCGAACACCGCCTCCTCGATCTGTGCCTTCACCTGGCGCTCGAGGTCGCGCCGCGAGATCGCGCCCAGGCTCACCAGGATATCGCCCAGCCGGCGGGCGTCGCCGCCGCTCTGCAGCGCGCGGCCCCGATGGAGCTGCTCGGCCGTGATCTTGCCCACCCGCACCAGACGCGCGCCGATCGGCTGCGGATCGCTGCCGAGCGATGCCGCGACCACGCCGCCACGGTCGAAGCAGACGGTGGCCGCGGTCTGGCGGAGCTCCGAGGTGACGCGAAGCATTCCGCTCTTCCGGCCCAGATCGAGCAGCTGGAAGACGTCCTGGATGTGCAGGTCCTTGAGGGGTCCCTCGAGCGCCACGGATCACCCCGCCGAGGCTGCGAAGATGTGCTGCAGATCGCGGGCGGATCGAGCCCGGCTGCGGGCCTGCGCGGCGTACGGTCCGGACGGGTCGAGCTGCACGACCCGTTCCCACACCTCCACGGCCCGCTCGAAGCGTCGCTCGCGGGCCAGCGCGGCGCCCTCATGGTAGAGCGCGCCCGCGTGGTCGGGATCGAAGCGGAGTACCCGCGCGAACGCCTCCAGGGCCTGCGCCGTGCGACCGTCGTCGAGCAGCGCCTGCCCGAGGGCGGTGAGCGCCTCCAGCTCGTAGGGATCGGTCTCCAGCAGGCGGATCAGCACCGTGATGGCGGCGCGCGGCCCCTCGAGCCGGCCCACCAGATCGGCCAGCGCGAGCGCGGCGGCGCTGTAGGTCGGGAGCAGATCGAGGGCGCGCTCGTACGCAGCGCGCGCCGCCGCCCAGTTGCGACGCTCCTCCTCGAGGCCGCCGAGCTCGTACCAGACCCGTACCAGCGAGGGATCCAGCTGCAACGCCGCGTTGAAGGCGGCGAGCGCGGCTGAGCGGTCGCCGAGCCGGGCGGAGACTTGGGCCTGGAGATGCAGCAGATCCGACCGCCCCGGGGCGAGGGACTGCGCCTGCCGGATGCAGTCGAGGGCACCGAGCGCATCGTTCACCGCCAGGCGGACCCTGGCGCGGGCGACGAGCACTTCGACGTCGCCTGCCACCCGTCGGCCCAGCTCGTCGGCCAGGGGGGCGGCCTCGGAAGCCCAGCCGAGCGCGAGCAGCGCCCGGATTTCGCCCAGCGTGGCGTCGGGGTCGTCCGGGGCCGCCGCGCGGGCCTCGCGATAGCGCTCCAGGGCCTCGCCATAGAGCCCCCGCTTGGCGAAGACGTCGCCGAGCAGCACGGCGGCCGCGGCCACCGGCGCGCCACGGCCGGTGGCGCGGGAGACTTCCGCCAGAGCCAGATCGAGCAATCCCTTTCCGATATAGTCCCGGGCCAGGTCGAGCGCATCGCCGGGGGCCGTGCCGGGGGCCGCTGGCTGCGCGCCGAGGGTCAGCTCCTCGAAGAGACGGTCGAGCACCGGCGCGTCGAACGCGAACTCCCCCGCCAGCTCGTCTCCGCCGGCCTCCGCGGCGAGCTCCGGTGCGATCGCGATGGTGGGGTCTTCGTACTGGAGGTCGATGGTCAGCGAGAACTTCTGGGGCACGTAGAGCGGCTCGAGCTCGAGGGCGCGGCGGGTTTCCCGCAGCGCGCCGTCGAAATCGCCCAACTGGCTCAGCACGAAGCTGAGGTTGTAGTGCGCCGCCGCCAGGCCCGCGTCCGCATCCACGGCCCGCCCGAACGCGTTACGCGCGTCCTCGTAGCGCCGCAGCTCCATCAGGACCAGCCCGACGCCGTTCCACGCGACCGCGCTGGCCGGCTGTTCCGCCAGCGCCTGCTGGTATTCCTCGAGCGCGCCCCGGAACTGTCTGCGCTGAAATGAGAGCAGGCCGAGATTGAGGCGGGCGGCGAGGAGCGGCCGCTCGGCGGCCAACGCCTGGCGAAACGCGGCCACGGCGGCGTCGGGATTCGCCTCGTGGGCGCGCACGACGCCGAGGTTGTTCCAGGCGAGCTGGTAGTCGGCGTCGATGGCGGCGGCGCGCTCGTAGGAGACGATCGCCTCCGCCCGCCGGCCGGCCTGGTGGAGGCAGACCCCGCGCTCGTTCCAGAGCTTCGGCGAATCCGGATGGTCGCGGACCAGCCCCTCGTACAGCTCGAGCGCCGCGCCGAGCTCCCGCCGCAGGAGGTGGACCTCGGCCATCGCCTGGAGATTGAGCCGCCTGTCCTCGCCCGCCTCGAGCGCGAGCCGGTATTCGCGGAGGGCCTCCTGGTGGTAGCCCTTCTGCCGCAGCGCCAGGCCGAGATTGAAGTGCGCCAGCGCCGCGCCGGCCACCGGCTGCGGCACGGCGGCGGCGCGGCCCTTCGCACCCGCGGGCTCCGTCCCGTTCCTGTCGGGGGTGGCGTGGTGCTGCCGGTCGAGAGAGAGGTTGGCGTGCGCCTTGGCCAGCGTCGGGTTCAGGGCGATGGCACGCCTGGTGGCCTCGCGGGCCGCCTCGTGCTGGCCCATGTCGCCGCAGACGAAGGCGAGGAGGTAATGCGCTTCGGCGTAGTCGGGGTTGCGGGCGATCGCCTCGCGCAAGGCCGCCAGCGCCGCGTCGTTGAGACCGCGATTGTAGAAGATCTCTCCGCTATAGAAGCGGGCCACCGCGCTGGAAGGATCGGCCGCGCAGGCCCGCTCCAGCCATGCGCTTGCCGCGTCGAGCTCGCCGCGCGCCTTCTCGGCGAGACCCAGCTGGAGCAACGCCGGGACGTCGTGCGGGTGCCAGGCGAGGAGCGCCTCGAACTCGGCGATCGCCTCGACGAACCGTCCGAGCGCCGCGTACGCGCGCGCCAGCTCCCAGCGGCTCTCCCGGTCCTCGGGCCGGCGGCGCACCCGCTCCCGCAGCTCGGCGATCCGCCGGTCGTAGTGCCCGCTCTCCCGGTAGGCGATGTCCAGGTTGTCCTGCGCCACCTGCATCTTGGGATCCAGCTCGAGCGCCCGCGCGAACTCGGCGATGGCCTCCTCCACCAGTCCTTTCTGGTGGTAGAGCACGCCGAGATTGTTGTGCGCGCCCGCGTCCGACGGGTCGATGCGCCCGGCGAAGGAACGGAGAACGGCGAGATCGCGCTCGGAGAGCACGGGGCCCGGCATCCGATCAGGGCAGGCGGATGGCGTCGAAGATGGCCCGCAGCGACGGCATGTCGGGCAGGAGCAGGAAGTGTCCGCGCAGGGGCTCGGTTCCCTCGACCCGGAAGGACGTGTCGACGCAGAAGACGAAATCGCGGTCGTGGCCGAAGTTCAGGTAGGCGGTGGTGAGCACGGCCGCGCTGAGGTCCACCACCAGGCTGGGCACGGAGGGCACCAGCATCATGCCCATGAAGTCGCTGAGCGCGTTGAGGTAGGCACTCGCGAGGATGTTGCCGGCCTCCTTGATGCCCGACTGCTCCATCGCCCCGAACTCGCCGGTGGTGCCGGGCTCGCGCCGAAGCAGGATGTCGCAGAGGGTGCGGGCTGAGCCCTCGGGAAAGAGGACCATGGTCCGGCCCGTGAGATCGCCCATCATGTGCATCATGACGGCGGCGATGACGGTGTCGGGCGCGCCGACGAGGTCCGTCACCTCCTCGAGCGCCCGGACGTTGACCTCCGGCACGGCGATCATGATCGTGCGGTTGGTCATCTGCGACAGCGCCGTCGCGGCGTGGGCGGCGCCGATGTTGGCCACCTCACGCAGGGCGTCGAGCTGAAGCGCTTTGAGATCCCGCACGTCTTCCATGCCTCCTCCTACACCAGCGCCGCGGCGTCCAGGATGAGCGCCGGCGATCCGTCCGCGAGGATCGTGGCGCCGCCGACGAACGGCGGCAGCCCCCGTGGCGCGTCGAAGGGCTCCACGACGATGTCCTGCTGTCCCATCAGGGCGTCCACCACCAGCGCGGCGCGGCGGTCGCCGATCTCGAGTATGACCGTCGGCGCCCGGGGCGGCGCGGGCCGGGGCTGGTTGCGGACCAGCTCGCGCAGGTGGACGGTCGGGATAACCTGGTCGCGCACCAGCAACGCCTCCCGGTCGCGCAGCACGGTGACCGAGCGGGGGTCGAACTCCACCGTCTCCGCCACGTAAGCGAGGGGCACCGCGTAGCGCTCGCCGGCGGCACTCGCCAGCAGGGCCCGCACAATGGCCAGCGTGAGCGGCACCCGAATAGTGAACGTCGTCCCACGCCCCAGCTCGCTCCGGACCTCGATGGTGCCGCCGAGCGCCCGTACCCGGGTGACCACCACGTCCACGCCCACGCCCCGACCGGAGACGCCGCTCACGGCTTCGGCCGTGCTGAACCCGGGACGGGCGAGCACCCGCAGCAGGAGGTCGTCGGAGAGCGCGGCCGCGCCGGGCTCGACCACGCCTTCCCGGCGCGCCTTGGCCAGGATGGCCTCCCGATCGACGCCCCGGCCGTCGTCGCTCAGGCGGAGCGCGACATAGTTCCGCTCCCGGCTGGCCGAGAGCAGAATCCGGCCTTCCTCCGGCTTCCCCGCCGCCGCCCGCTGCATCGGGGTCTCGATGCCGTGATCGGCCGCGTTGCGGATCAGGTGCAGCAGTGGCTGGCCGATCTCGTCCAGGATCGACCGGTCGAGCTCGATTTCGTCCCCCTCGACGTCGAAGCGGATCCGCTTGTCGAGGTCGCGGGCCAGATCGCGCACCAACCTCGGAAAGCGCTCGAGGACCTCGCCCACCGGCGTCATTCGGGCCGCGATGACCTCACCCTGCATCCCGGACACCAGCCGGGCGATCCGGTCGCTCACCTCGCTCAGCGCCGGGTCGGATGCGGCCGACGCGATCACCCCGAGCCGGTTCTTCGCCACCACCAGCTCGCCCACCTGCTTCATCAGCGCGTCGAGCCTGCCGAGGTCCACCCGGATCTGCCGCGAGTGGCCGACCGTCGCGGCGACCCCGTCCTCCTCGAACCGAACCGCATCCACGTCGCCGGCGCCTTTGAGCGTGTCGAGGACCTGCTCGTCGCTCGCCCCGCTGGCCAACCGGAAGGAGAACCGGCCGTCGAAGTCGTGGCTGTCGAACCGGGCCAGCGGCGGCCGCAGCGCGCTGACGATGCCGAGCGACTCGGCCCGCTGCACGACGAGCGCCGCGCGGGCGCCGCGCATCAGCGCGTCCCGGCGGAGCGCCACCTGCACCGGGCGTACCCGACCCGCCTCGGCGGCCATTCCACCATTTCTCCGTGCGCGGACGGCACTCGTTCCACCCCGGGCGGCGGCCTCGATCCCGGCCGCCGCGGTGGCGAGGTCCTCAGCCAGCTTGAGGTCGGACGGCGGCTCCGCGCCGACCACAGCACCTTCGACCGACGCCGACAGCGCGTCCACCGAGCGGAAGAGCAGCTGGAAGACCGCCGGGCCCGGCGGGACGGTGCGCTGACGGAGGGCGTCGAGGAGATTCTCCAGCCGGTGGGCCAGATCGGCCACCCCGGTGTAGCCCATCGTCGCGCCCATGCCCTTGATCGTGTGGATGGCGCGGAACAGTCCTCCGACCTGCCGGGTTGCCGAAGGCTCGCGCTCCCATTCGAGGAGGAGCTGGTTGCAGACGCTGAGATGCTCCCGGCTCTCGGTCAGGAACAGCGCGGCGTACTTCGAGACGTCCATCCGTCAGCCGAGGACGCGCTGCACCGCCTCGAGCACGCGAGAGGGCTGGAATGGTTTGACCACGAAATCCTTGGCGCCCGCCTGGATGGCCTCGACCACCAGGGCCTGCTGTCCCATAGCGCTGCACATGAGAATCTTCGCGTCCGGATCGGTCTTGCAGATCTCCCGCACCGCCTCGATGCCACCCATGTCCGGCATGACGATGTCCATGGTCACGAGATCGGGCTTGAGCTGGCGGTACTTGTCGACCGCCTGCACCCCGGATTCGGCCTCGCCCACGACCTCGAACCCGGCCTGGGAGAGAATGTCGCTGATCATCGTGCGCATGAAGATGGCGTCGTCGCAGACGAGGACGGTGTGACTCACGACAGCTCCTCCGGGATGCGGGACAGCTGGGGGGCGGGCAGCGACCGGAGTGCTCCCCGTCTAGGCGCCGATGATCGGCTCGAACAACCTGTTGATGTCGAGCAGGATGAAGTGCTGGTCGTCCCGCAGCCCTACCGCGCGGACCAGCCGGGGGTCCACGCCCGGCAGATCCGCCCGCTCGGCGACCGACTGCTCGGGGACCTCGAGGAAGTCCAGCACCTGTCCGACCCCCAGCCCGTAGCGGCGTCCCCCCACCTCGACCAGCACGATCGCCCCTTCGTCTTCGGCCCGCCGCGCCTGCTGCAGGAGCACGTGGCCGTCGAGCACGGTGAGCAGCGTGCCACGGACATTGACCAGACCCTCGATCGCCTCGGCGACACCCGGAATTCTGGTGGCCGGCAGGCGCGGCAGGATCTCCCGCACGATCCCTGCCGGGGCCGCGCAAATAAGCGCACCGATCCGAAAGATGACGGCGTGCAGCGTCTTCGAATTAGCCATCTCTATTATGGAAAAGAAGATAGCTCAGGGGTTCCGGGTGAGCAACAACTTCTCTCCCCCCCACCTGGAGCAGTGCTTCGCGCAGATCCGAGGGCCATTCGGCCCGAAATTCGAGCGGGTCGCCCGTCGCCGGGTGGCGGAATGCCAGACCGGCCGCGTGAAGCGCCTGCCTCGGCGTGGCCCGATCCAGGGCCTCGGCGTCACGCCGGGCCAATCCCGAGAACCGGCGGCTTCCGCCACCGCCGTACACCGGATCGCCCACGACCGGGTGGCCGATGGACTCCAGATGCACCCGGATCTGGTGGGTGCGTCCGGAGTGGAGCTCGAGCCGCAGGAGGTCGGCCACGCCGAAGCGCGCGATCACGTGCGCGTCGGTCCGGGCCGGCCGGCCCCCCGGGGTAATCGTCATGCGCTTGCGGTCCGCGGGATGCCTGGCGATGGGCGCCTCGATGACGGTGGGACCCTTTCCCAGGTGCCCCCAGGCGAGCGCGGCATAAGTGCGCCGCACCCGCCGAGCGGCGATGGCGGCGCCGAGCCGCCGGTGCGCCAGATCGGTCTTCGCGACCACCATGAGCCCGGACGTATCGCGATCCAGCCGGTGCACCACGCCGGGGCGACCCTCGGCGCCCCCGGCCAGAGTCGTGCCGCGGGCGACCAGCGCATTCACCAGCGTGTCGTCCCAGTGTCCGGGCGCGGGGTGGACCACCAGGCCGGCAGGCTTGTCGATGATCGCGAGATGGTCGTCCTCGTAAACGACGACCAGCGCGATGTTGGACGGACGGAGAGTGCGCGGGGGCTGGTGCTCCGGGAATCGCACCGTGACCCGCTCGCCCCGGGTGAGGGTTCGTGAAGCGCGGGCGGGCTTGCCGCCGATGGTGACGGCCTTGTCGGCCACGAGCCGGGCGGCCTGGGTGCGGGAGAGGCCGAGCTGATCCGCGAGGAAGCGGTCGAGACGCTCGGTCTCGGGTACCACGACCGAGAATTCGATCTGCTGTGGCGGTGTCACGCCACGGACGCCGACTCCGGCTCCGCGCGTCGGGAATCCTCCCGCCACATCGAGATCACCAGCGCGATCGCGCCGCAGCTCACGGCGATGTCGGCCACGTTGAACGTCGGCCAGCGCAGGGCGCCGATCCCGACATCGAGGAAGTCCACCACACCGCGCTCGCTCCGGATGCGGTCGATCAGGTTGCCCGCGGCGCCCCCGGCGACGAGGCCCAGCGCGAGCTGGCGAAACGAGTCGCCGAGCGGACTGGTGCGCGACATCCGGTGCAGGACGAACACCGCCACGATCGCGACCGTCAGGAAGATCCAGCGGGAGTGCGGGCCGAGGTGGAGCCCGAACGCCGCGCCCTGGTTGTACACCAGCCGCAGCTGGAACCAGTCGCCCAGCACGGCGATGCCCGGCGTGCGGAGCAGCGTCGCTTCGGCGACGATCTTGGTCACCAGGTCGAGCACCACGATCACGAGCGCCGCGGCCCAGAAAATCCAGCGCTCCGGGCCAGCGGTGTCCTCAGCGGCGCTTCCCATCTTCCTCTTTCTCCTTGCAGGTGATGCAGAGGCGCGCGTGGGGGAGCGCGTCGAGGCGCTCGAAGTTGATCTCCTGGCCGCACTGGTGGCAGTGCCCGAACTTGTCGGGAGAGCCGTACAGGCGGCGCAGCGCCTCGTTCACGTGCCAGAGATACCGCCCCTCCTGCGAGGCGAAGAGGAACTGCTTCTCCCGCTCCATGGCGTCGGTGCCCTGGTCCGCCATGTGGAACGAGTAGGAGGACAGGTCGCCGTCGGAGGACTGCAGAGTGGCGTTGAAGGACTCGTCGTAGTACCCCAGCTCCTTCATGACTCTCGCGCGCTCTTCGAGAAGGCGCTTCTCGAGATGCGTCAGCTGCTTCTTGTTCATTCCTCATCCCTGAGTTGCGGACCGGTCCCGTTGTGACCGTCCAGGTATCGTTGCACTCCCACCATCATCCCGTGCCCATCGATGTCAACCTGCTGCTCCAGATCGGGCGCCGGCGCCCGGGCGCCCAGCTCCAGCCGCCGGGCGAGCGTCTCTCCCTGTATGAACTGCGCGTGGCCGCGGACGGCATCGAGCACCGGACCGTCGGCCGAGATCCAGAGCCCGATCCGGTCGCTGTAGACGTACCCGGCCTCCTTGCGCAGGCGCTGCACCCGGTTCACCACTTCGCGCGCGAGCCCTTCCCGGCGGAGCGTCTCGTCGAGCCGCGGATCGAGCGCGGCGACGTACGGCCCGTCGCTCCCCACCAGCCAGTCGCTCGTCACGTCGCGCTCGACCACGACGTCCTCGGGGAGAAAGGTCGCGGTCTCCCCCTCGACGTCCAGGGTCGCCGGCTCACCGCGCTCCAGCCCGCGCAGCTGCTCGGCGCCCAGGCGCGCGGCCGCTGCCGCGATGGCGGGAGTCCGTTTGCCGTAGCGCTTGCCGAGAGAGCGAAAATTCGGCCTGGGCCGGAGCCGGACCAGGTCGGTGTCCGAAGCGACCACGTCCACGGCCTTGACGTTCACCTCGGTGCGCAGCAGCTCGAGCAGCTCGTCGAGCGCCGGGCCGCGCGCGGCGGCCGGTACCGCGACCTGCATGCGGGCGAGCGGCTGGCGGACCCGGAGGCCGCGCTCCTCGCGTGCCGCCCGGGCCAGCGAGGCGAGCCGCCGCACCGCCTCCATCGCCGCTTCCAACGACTCGTCCCGGCGGCCCGAAGACTCGGGGAACCGCGCCAGGTGGACGGAAGTTCCCGCCAGGGCCCGATGGAGCCAGTCGCTCAGGAACGGGGCGGCCGGCGCCAGCATCCGGCTCACCGCGACCAGCGCCTCATGGAGGGTGGCCAGCGCGGCCGGGTCTGCGACGGTGTCCACCGCCCAGAAGCGGGGCCGGTTGACCCGGACGTACCAGTTGGACAACTCGTCCACGAATCCGATCAGAAGGCGCACACCGGCGGTCGGATCGTAGCCGCTCCAGGCGGACCGCACGCTCTCGATGGTGGCGTCGAGCCGGCTCAGCAGCCACCGGTCCACCAGGGGACGGTCGGTTGGCGCCGGCGCGCCGGCGGGGGACCAGTCCTCCGCGTAGTCGGCGAAGAACTTGTAGGTGTTGCGCAGCTGGTTAACGAACCCGCGCGCCACCTCGCCGATCGCCTCCTGGTCGAAGCGCTTGGGCAGCCATACCTGGCTCGAGGCGAGGAGGTACAGCCGCACGGTGTCGGCCCCGAAGGCGGCGATCATCTCCCACGGGTCCACCACGTTCCCGCGGGTCTTCGACATCTTCTGCCCCGCCGCATCGAGCACCAGGCCGTTGACGATGACGTGCCGGTACGCCGGGCCGTCGAACGCGCCGGTGGCGATCGCGAGCAGGGAGTAGAACCAGCCGCGCGTCTGATCGAGCCCCTCGCAGATGAAGTCGGCCGGAAAGTGGTCGGCGAACTCCCGCTCGTGCTCGAAGGGATAGTGCCACTGCGCGTACGGCATGGCGCCCGAATCGAACCAGGCGTCGATCACCTCCGGCGTCCGCCGCATCGTGCCGCCGCAGGCGCACGCCCAGGTGATCTCGTCGATGAACGGCTTGTGGGGATCGAAGTCCGCCGGAAGCGGCCGCCCCCACAGCTCCGCCAGTCTGGCGTAGCTGCCCACGACCTCCAGGTGGCTCGCGTCGTGCTCGCACGTCCACACCGGGAGCGGCGTTCCCCAGTAGCGGTCCCGGGACAGCGCCCAGTCCACGTTGTTCTCCAGCCACTCGCCGAAGCGCCCTTCACCCACCTCCGGCGGGTGCCAGTCCACCTGCCGGTTGATCTCCAGCATCCGCTGCTTCACCGCCGCGGTGCGCACGAACCAGGAGTCCCGCGCGTAGTAGATCAGCGGGCTGGCGCAGCGCCAGCAGTGCGGATAGGTGTGGCTGTACGGCTGGGTGAGGTGCCAGCGTCCGTCCCGCTTGAGCCGCTGGACGATGAGGTCGTTGGTGCCCTTGTCCGTGACCAGGCGGCCCTCGATCTCCGGCCATGTCGTGCCGGTGAAAGTGCCGTCGGCGCCCACGGGACGGGCCAGCGCGAGCCCGTGCTCGATCCCGGCCTGGTAGTCGTCGGCGCCGAATGCGGGGGCCATGTGCACCAGACCGGTGCCGTCGTCCGCGGTGACGAACCCGCCCGGCACCACGACGCGAGCCGCGCGGTCGGAGGGGAGCGGCACTACCTCCAGGGGTCGAAGGTAGCGCGAGCCCAGCAGCTCCCGGCCCGGGAAGACACGGCGGGCTCCCAGCTCGGCGAAGCTGGGCGCGCCCTTCTCCGGACCCCTCGGCAGTCCGGCCCGCGGCGTGGCGAGGATGAGCCGGCGCCGGTTCACCTCGTACTCCCCGTACTCGAGATCGGGATGGACGGCCACGGCGACGTTGGAGACGAGGGTCCAGGGCGTCGTGGTCCACACCAGAAGCTCGCGCCCGGAGCCGTCGTCCAACGGAAACGTGACGTAGATCGAGTTGGTGGTGACCTCCTCGTAGCCCTGGGCCAGCTCGTGGCTCGAGAGCACGGTGCCGCAGCGAGGGCAGTACGGAAGCACGCGGTGCCCACGGTAGAGCAGGTCCCGCTGGTGGAGCCGGGCAAGCAGCCACCAGACCGTTTCGATGTACTCGTTGCTGCAGGTGACGTAGGGATGCTCGTAGTCCAGCCAGTAGGCGATCCGGTCGGAGAGCGACTCCCACTCCTCCTGATACTTGAACACGCTCTGCCGGGCGCGGGCGTTGAACTCCCGCACGCCGAAGGCCTCGATCGCCTTCTTCCCGTTGAGCTTCAGCTCCTTCTCGACCTCGATCTCCACCGGCAGGCCGTGGGTGTCCCACCCCGCGATCCGGGTGACGGACTTTCCCTGCATCGCCTGGAAGCGGCAGACCAGGTCCTTGATGGCGCGGGCAAAGACGTGGTGAATGCCGGGCCGGCCGTTGGCGGTGGGCGGCCCCTCGTAGAAGACGAAGGGCGGCCCCGCACGGTTGGCCTCGAGCGTTCGATGGAAGAGATCCTCCTCCTTCCACAGCGCGAGCTGCCGCCGCTCCAGCTCGTCGGCGCCGACGTCGGGCAGGGACGGGAATGCCATCAGGAGAGTCGCTCCACCAGCTTCGTGATCAATCGGGTCAGCTGCGGCTCCGCACGAGCCGCGGTCGCGATGATGCGGCCGATGTCGGCCGGCTCGAGCGCGTCCGCCAGGCACTGGTCGGTGATGATCGAGATGCCGACGACGCGCATGCCCTGGTGCACCGCGACGATCGCCTCGGGCACCGTGGACATCCCCACCACGTCCGCCCCCATCGAGCGCAGCATCCGATACTCCGCCCGGGTCTCCAAATTCGGGCCGGGCACGGCGACGTAGACCCCCTCACGGAGCACGATTCCCAGCTCCAGCGCCGCGACCCGCGCCAGCGCCCTGAGATTCGCGTCGTACGGCGCCGACATGTCGGGGAACCGAGGCCCGAATCGGTCGTCGTTCTTCCCCGTGAGCGGGTTGTCGCCCAGCAGGTTGATGTGGTCGCTGAGCAGCACGAGATCGCCCGGCCCCCACAGCGGATGCATCCCGCCGCAGGCGTTGGACACGATCAGGGTCCGGGCGCCGAGCGCGTGCAGAACCCGCACCGGAAACGTGACCTGCTGGAGGGTGTAGCCCTCGTAGTGGTGAAATCTTCCCTGCATCGCCACCACCGGCCGGCCGGCCAGGTGGCCGAGCAGAAGCTTTCCGGCATGAGTCTCCACCGTGGAGAGGGGAAACCCCGGGATGTCGGCGTACGGTATCTCGGACTCCACCTCGATCTCACGAGCGAGCGCGCCCAGTCCGGTTCCGAGTACGATGGCGATCTCGGGGCGGAGTCTCGCCCGCTCGCGGACGACGTCGGCCGCGCCCGTCATTCGATCGTACAGTGAGGGGGTGGCCGTCATCCCGCGCGCTCGCCGAAGAGGATCGTACCCAGCCGGATCATGGTCGCACCTTCCTCCACTGCCACCGGATAGTCGCCGGACATGCCCATGGACAGCTCGGGGAGCCGGAGCCCATTACGCTCGGCCGCATCGCGAAGCTCGCGGAGGCGGCGAAAGGCGCGCCGCTGCTCGCCCGCATCGTCCGTCAGCGCACTCATGGTCATCAGTCCGATCACCTCGAGCCGGGACAGGGCGCGGAGCGCGTCGATGAGCGCGGGAAGCGCGCCGGGCTCCACACCGCCCTTCTGCGGCTCGTCGGAGCAATTCACCTGAATCAGAACCTTCTGCCGTGACTCGGAAGCCGAGCGACGGTCCAGCTCGACCCCGAGATCGGCGCGGTCCACGGAGTGGATGACGGCGAACCGCCCGATGGCATGCCGCGCCTTGTTCCGCTGCAGCGTGCCGATCTGATGCCACGCCACCCGAATTCCGGGAGTCTGGTCCATCTTTTCCAGGGCCTCCTGCACCCGGTTCTCACCCACATCCTCCAGACCGGCAGCCACGGCGGCCCGCACGGCATCGAAGCCGTGTCCCTTGGTGACGCCGATGACCCTGACCGGGTGGGTCCACCCCGCGATCGACTGATGCCGGGCCACCGTTTCGCGCACCCGGGCCAGCCGGCCGGGGAGCTCCGGAAATTCCATAGCCTTGTAATGTATGTGGATAGCACGTCAGGTTGAAGCCGGGGGATGGCTTGGCGCCGCCGATCAGGCCGCCACGAGGCTACACGCCGGCGCGGGGGCCGGCGACATCGCCCGCGCTCACCCGCCCGCGGGTGCCCGGCGCGATCCTGCCGCTGATCACCGTGCCCGGAGGGACGATCGCGTCGTCGCCGATCTCGGCACCGTCCAGTACGACGCAGTTGGCGCCGAGCCGCACCCGATGTCCGATCCGTATGCCCGTCGTGATCAGGCCTTGTTCCGGCAGCGGCACGTCCGTCCGGTCGAACCGGTAGCTGACGTTCACGATGGTGCAGTTGGGGCCGATCACCACGTCGTCACCGATCGTGAGCCCCGCCCACCCGGAGTCGATGAAGCACCCAGTGGCGATGTGCACCCGGCGGCCCATGACGAAGGGGCCCGGGATCTTGATCTTGGTGTATGCCGAGATGACACAGTCCTCACCCCACGAGGCCGCCGACGTCAGCTCCACTTCGGCCCTTCGGCTGATGATCGCCCGGTGCTTCCAGAAGTAATACAGCTGCACCAGAGCCATCGGGGTCAGAACCCGGCGGATCACTTTCCAATTGGGCATCTCGACGATCCTCCCCCGTAGGCCGCGAGGTCTCTCCGACCAGAGTCCATCGACGCCCACATGGTAGCCCGGGCGAACTCCACCCGCCAACCCACCGGCGCCGGCCGCACGAGGACGGTGGTCAGCCGCCGATGGTCTGATACAAGCGACGGTACAGATCCAGGTGGACGGCTGGCGAGAAGCGCTCCCGCAGGTAGCCGTGGGTATGTTGCTGCAGGGTGTCGTACCTCTCCCGAAGCTCCGCGATGGCGGATTCCAGGCCCTCCAGGGTCGGCTCGAAGACCACTCCGGCGCCGGCGCGGGCCAGCGACCCGGCGATCGACACACAGGGGGAGACCAGCAGCGGCTTGCCGTGGGCCAGGGACTCCAGCCCGCTTCGCGGAGCCGGCACGAAGCTTCGATGCTCCAGCGCCGGAAGCACGGTCGCATGCACGCGATCGTAGACCGCGCCCATATCCGGTATGACCCCGTCCTGGACCTCGATGTTGGCCGCGCCCGCCTCCGCGATGAGCCCCTGGAGCTTTTCGATGTGGCGACGACGCCAGACCAGCAGGAAGCGGACGTCCGGCAACCGTGCGGCCACGCGAACGACGAGGTAGATCCCCCGGGTGAGGAAGTCTCCCTCGGAGAGCGGGCTGGAGGCGAAGAGAACCGTGAAAGGCCCCCGCGCCTCGCGATAGGCGGCCAGCGGAATACCCGGACGTATGACGCGAAGGGAGGCATCCGGTACACCCAGCTGGCGCATGAGGTCACGGTCGCGGTCGCATTGTACCACGATCATCCGGTAGCGCTGCAGCGTCCTGGCGTTGCGCTGGACGCGATCCAGGCTCGCGGTGCCCTTGGCGATGGTCAGCACGCCATTATAGCGGGCCACCAGGGGCCCCAGCCAGCGCTCGCCGGCGGAGGCGAACACATGGTTGATGTCGGCGCGCGCCGCGTGGGGCCGCAGGAGCGGATAGAGCGGAAGACCCTGCGGCAGTGGAATCCGCTTGAGCCGCCCCGTCAGCCGCAGCCCCCGGTCCGACGTGTTCAGACTCACGAGTGAACCGTCCACCGCCTCGCCCAGCCCGTCCAGGAGCGATGCGATCTCCTTCGAGACCGCTTCCCATTGCGGCATGTAGTTGAAGACCCAGTAGCAAACCTGTGGAACGCTCATGATGCTGCCGCTCGCCTCGATGGTCAGTGATGCAAGGCTTTCTCCTGAAGTCATCGGTCGTCCGGGCCATGCGCCGTACGAAGGTAGCGGTAGGTGAGGGCGAGCGAGGCCAGCCCGCGGACGAGCCAGCCGAGCCCCACGCCGTAGATCACGCCGGCCAGCCCCCACCGGGCGCCCGCCACCCCGGCTCCGACGGCGAGCGCGACCGATGCCCACCCGGAGATGTTCACCAGCGTCAGCTCGCGCGCGTCCGCCAACGCCGTCACGGCGGCCCGGCTGAAGGCGGTGAGGATCTTGGCCCAACCCGCGAAGAGCGCGGCGAGGACCAGCGCGTCGGAAAAGTGATACTTGTCGGCCAGGAGCCAACGCTCCAGCGCGGGTGTCGCGAGCCAGATCACCAGCGAGCCCACCAGCACGATGGCCACGACGACGCGGGCCTCGCCGGCCACCAGCCGCCGTCGCTCGGCCACGGTGCCGGCGGCCCTCAGCCGCGGAAGCAAAGCATATCCCACCCCGCGCTGGAGCACTCTGAAGAGCGAGCCCACCACGGCGGACAGAACCCCATACGTGGCGAGCGCGGGCAGCGGGAGCACGTAGGGGATGATCAACCGGTCGAGCTGCCCGAGAATCGTCCCCGACGCATTGGTGGCCGCCAACGAAAGGGCCTCCCGCCACGGGATGCGGCTCGACGCCGCCATCCGACGCGGGGGGCGAAGCAGCAGCAGCCACCCGACGCTGCCCGCCGCGACGAACCCCGCCGTCGTCACCAGGAGCGGGAGCCGAGCATCTTCGGTCCCCATGACCATCACGAGCACAGCGGCGAACAGTAGGGTGTAGTTCGGGCTCTGCACCAGGGCGAGCGAGAGAGCGAACCTGTGCTGGCGCTGGAACTCGGCGGCGGCCACGACCATCGCTCCACCCGCGGCGCTGGACACGACGATCATCCCGACTGCCCCGAGACCCACTCCGTACCTCGCGCTCACCAGGCCGAGCGCGAGGGCGACGACCGAGGCCGCCAGGCACGCTCGGCCGAGCAGGGACAGGTCGAATCGCAGTCCACCCCGAACCGCGACGCCGTCGAGGCCGGCGGCGGCCAGCGGTGCCCCCAGGTTCATCATCGCCAGGACGAGGGTGAACAGCGCGTACTCGCGCTCGGGAAGCCGGCGGGCCAGGAGGAGGTTGGCCAGGGCGAATCCGCCTCCCGACGCCGCGTAGTGCAGCACGGGCACGATGGTGGGAGACCGTAGGAGTCGCCCGATCTCCTGCCACTTGCCCATGAGAACTCATCCTGGTTTGAGCCTGCGTGGCCGGGTGGAGCTACTCTAGCGTCTCGCCGTCGCCGGACGGTGCTTCCAGCAGCTCCACCAGCGCGCGTCTGAGCTCGGCATTCGGGGTGAGCTTCACGGCATAGCCGATCGCCCTGGTCATGCCCTCCCGGTCTCCCCTCGCCTCGTGGGCATAGACCAGCTGGACCAGGGGGAGTGCGAGGCTGGCGGCCGCACTCGCCGACGTCGGATCGAGCCCCGCCGCCCCCTGATCCAGGAGCCCCGCGTAGCGATAGGTCCCGGAGACCAGCGACTCGGTATCGGGGATGTGCAGCGGGGCACCCGCCAGGCGCCGGAGATCGAGGTCGGGGTCGGTGGTGTCCGGCCGGCTGGTCTGCAGATGAAGGCCCAGAGCGCGCTGCACGACATAGTCCCTCAGCCCGGCCACGCCGGTGCCGGCGGTGATGGACCAGACGATGGGTCGCCGGCCGACGTTCTGCTGAACCAGGCTCAACGCCATGATCTCGTTGGGATAGAGCAGCGTTCCCGCCTCGAGCGTTCGGACCAGCGGACCCAGCTTAACCTGCTGGGTCTCCTGCACCTGGTAGCCATGCATCGCCGAGGCGATCATCGAGTCCGTCATCCCGTGCAGGCGCCAGGCCGGCATCGGCGGTATCGAATCGCGCCAGAGTGACGGCACCTGAGCCGGGTCGACCGGCCGCACCGGATTGTCGCGCAGCTGGCGCATGTACCAATCGGTGTTCGCCAGGGCGAGGCAGACCACGGTCACGTCGCGGCGAATGCCCTCCACCTCCTGCGCCCACCACAGAGGGAACGTGTCGTTGTCGCCGTAGGTGAAGAGAATTCCGTACGGCGGCGCACTGTTGAGGAGGTCATAGGCGAAGTCCGCCGCCAGGCGCGCATCGGGGCCGTGACGGCGCGAAGCCTCGGTCCAGTTGAACAGGACCGGCGCCATGGTGACGAGCAGGAGCGCCGGCGCCACCCGCCGCCCCCACGACGTGCGTGCCGCGTCCGCGGCAAAGGCCGCGGCGCCGATTCCGCACCAGAGCCCCCAGATGATGAAGCTGATGACGAAGAAATAGTCCCGCTCCCGCACCTCGTGATCGTCCATGCTCGGCCACTGCGCGAGCGCGAGACTGAATCCCGGCCTGAAATTCATGTAGCCGACGAGACCGAGCCCGGTGACCAGAAAGATCCCCAGCAGCAGCCACCAGGCGGCGCGGTCGGAGCGGCGTTGCTCCCACAGGCCGCGGAGCCCCAGGGTCACGAACAGGATGGTGACCGGCTTCCGGGCAGCCTCGGACAGCGCGCGTGCCCACTGCCAGTCGAAGTACTGGAAGTAGTTAAGGAGCTGCCACCAGACCAGGCTGAGCGTGCGGCCGGGATTGTCCGGCCCGTGCGGCACGGTGGGGTCGTCGAATGGCGTGCGGGGAGGATACTGGGCGCGCCGCAGCACGGCGAGAAGCGCGTCGAGCGTGGACGGAGCCGCCTCGTTGATGATAGGGTTCTGGGCCGAGCGCAGGTACATGAAGGCGTAGGGCGTGACCCCCATCGCCGCGATCGCCAGCGCCGCGACCGCGAACGTCCCCGCTCCCCCCGTCGCCGCGAACAGCGCGGCCCCGAGAAAGCAGAGGCCGCCCACCATGGTGAGCGAGGCGCTGCCGAGCCCCGTGCCCACCAGGACGGCCCAGACGCCGGCCACCACCGCCACCTGCCCCCACTCGGCGCGGCGGCGGGCCGGATCGGGGGCCGGTTCGTGATGGAGGGTGGCCACCAGGAAGAGCAGGACGCCGGGTACCGCCAGCAGCGCGAGCAGGTGGTTCCCGATCGAGATGCCGGCGAGATACACGATCAGCAGGAGCAGGCGCGGGGCCCGTTCGGTCTCGCGCCTGCTCCGCCAGAGCATGGCCGTCCACGACATGGCCGCGGTGGTGAACGTCGCGACCGTGTACACCTCGGTCTCGTTGGAGTTCTGCCAGTTGGTGAAGGTGAACGCGCCCAGCAGCGCGGCCGCGGCGGCGCCGCCGACCCTCAACAGCCGCGCGGTGCCGTCGGGCAGGCCTTCCACGACGCCGGGCAGGGATCGGTGGACCACCAGAAAGAAGAGCCCCGCGGCCGACGCGCTGAAAAGCGCGCTCAGCAGGTTGGTGCGGTAGGCCCACTCGCCCACGGGAACGAGCAGTCCCCAGACGTGCGCGATCATCACGAAGAGCGGCGTGCCGGGCGGATGGGGAATCCCGAGCGTGCGGGCGGCGGCGATGAACTCGCCGGCGTCCCAGAACGTCACGGTCGGCGCGAGAGTCAGGACGTAGACCGCCAGCACTACGGCGGCGGTTGCGATCGCGGCGCCGTACGGCGGCCGCTCGGCGTGCACGCTCATGTCTGTGACAAGGCGTCGAGCGCGTGCGCGAGCGCGAGTGCCTCGCTCGCGGCAGCGACGGCATGCACCCGGAACAGACGCGCTCCACGCTCCCAGGCGAGAGCGCAAGCCGCCGCCGTCGCCAGGTCGCGGTCCTCGACCCGAAGGCCGGTGATCGCGCCCAGGAACCGCTTGCGCGACGGGCCCACCAGGAGCGGGTGCCCGAGCGCCTGGAGCGCGCCGAGCTGATCGAAGAGGACGACGCTCTGCTCGACCGTCTTGGAAAACCCGAATCCTGGATCGAGCACGATGGCATCGGGCGTGACGCCGGCGTCGGCGGCCACGGCCAGCGCCGCACGCAGCTCGGCCAGCACGCCGGCCACGACGTTGCCGCCGTAGTCCGCTTGGTCGTAGGATGCGATCTCCAGCAGCCCACCGCGCGAGTGCATGAGAATCACGCCCGCACCGGCGCCGGCGACCACGGCCGCCATCGCCGGATCGAAGCGGAAGGCGGTGACGTCGTTCACGATCGCGGCGCCGCGGTCGAGCGCCGCCCGGGCCACGGCGGACTTCACGGTATCGATCGAGACGACCAGATCGGGATGCGCCCGCACCAGCGCCTCGACCACCGGAACCACCCGGCGCAGCTCTTCGGCGGTCGAGACGATCTCCGTGCGCCCCGGCCGGGTGGACTCCCCGCCGACGTCGACGACGGCCGCTCCGCCCCGGAGCAGCGACTCCGCGTGCGCGAGCGCGCCGTCGGTGCCGGTGATGCGCCCGCCGTCGCTGAAGCTGTCGGGTGTGACGTTGAGGATGCCGACGATGATCGGCCGATCGAGGGGGACGGAGCCGCGCGCGGTCCGCCACAACGGGGCCGGTTCGGGCGGCATGGCGAGCCCCACCTGAAGGGCGACCTCCATCAGCGGCTCGGGCGCGGTCCAGGGCCGGGCGAAGGCGCTCATGCGCGACCGGCTGCCGGCGACGATGGCCCAGTCGTCACCAGTGACGACTTCGAGACCGAGGCCGCCGCCGAAGCGCACCAGGGCCTCGAGCGCGCCCTGGTCGAGGCCGGTCAGATGAAAGGCGAGAGGATGGATGCCGCCGGCCGAGGCACGGGCCAGCCCGTCCTCCCACCCATGGGAGCGCAGCGCACCGCGCACCGCCCCCGTCGAGTGGAGCGCCAGCGGCGTGACATTCACGCGCCGGCGGGTTCGGCCGGCGGCGCTCCCAGAATCGGGGCCCGGCTGGGCGTAACGCCCGGCTTGGCCGCGGGTGAATTGGCCGCCGCCGCGGGGTCGGGTGGAAGGTTGCGCGGCGGCAGGGGCAGGTTCTTCACCAGTCGGTCGAGGTCCTCGCGGTCGATCGTCTCGCGATCGAGCAACGCCACCGCGATCCGGTCGAGCAGGTTCCGGTTCTCGGAGATGATCTGGGTCGCGCGGGCGTAGGCTTCGTCGATGAGGCGCTTGACCTCGTCGTCCACCATCTGCGCCGTCCGCTCGGAAATCTCGCGCCGCTGGGCGAACTCCCGGCCCAGAAAGATCTCCTGCTCCTTGTCGCCCACGGCGAGCGGGCCGATGACCTCGCTCATGCCGAACTGGGTAACCATGCGGCGCGCCAACCCGGTGGCACGCTCGATGTCGTTCCCCGCCCCGGTCGTGACCTTGTCGGCGCCGAAGATGATCTCCTCGGCGACCCGTCCGCCGAAGAACATCGCGAGACTGCCGATGAGCCAGTCCTTGCTGTAGTTGTGGCGATCCACCTCGGGCAGCGAGGCGGTGAGCCCGAGAGCCCGGCCGCGCGGCACGATGGTGACCTTGTGGACGGGATCGCTGCCGGGAATCTTGAGCGCGACGATGGCGTGGCCCGCCTCGTGGTAGGCCGTGAGCTTGCGCTCGTCCTCGGTGAGCACCAGGCTCCGGCGCTCGACGCCGAGCATCACCTTGTCCTTCGCGTCCTCGAAGTCCTGCATGTCCACCAGCGTTTTGTTGCGGCGCGCGGCGAGCACGGCGGCCTCGTTGACCAGATTCGCGAGGTCGGCCCCGGCCATGCCGGGCGTGCCCTTCGCGATGGTCTCCAGCCGCACGTCCGAGCCGAGGGGGATTTTGCGGGTGTGCACCCGCAGGATCCCCTCGCGACCCCGCACGTCGGGGGCGTCCACCACGATCTGGCGGTCGAACCGGCCGGGGCGCAGCAGAGCCGGATCGAGCACGTCGGGCCGATTGGTGGCCGCGACGAGGATGACGCCGTCGTTGGACTCGAAGCCGTCCATCTCCACCAGGAGCTGATTGAGGGTCTGCTCCCGCTCGTCGTGCCCGCCGCCCAGGCCGGCGCCGCGATGACGGCCCACCGCGTCGATCTCGTCGATGAAGATGATGCAGGGAGCGTGGGACTTGCCCTGCTCGAAGAGGTCGCGCACGCGGCTGGCCCCGACGCCGACGAACATCTCGACGAAGTCCGATCCCGACATCGAGAAGAAGGGACGCCCGGCCTCACCCGCCACCGCCTTCGCCAGCAGGGTCTTGCCGGTGCCCGGAGGGCCGACCAGCAGCGCGCCCTTGGGCAACCGTCCGCCCAGGCGGGTGAACTTCTGCGGGTCCTTCAGGAACTCGATGATCTCCTGGAGCTCCACCTTGGCCTCATCGGCGCCGGCGACGTCGGCGAAGGTGACCTTGGGCGTGTCGCCGGCGAGGAGCTTGGCCTTCGACTTGCCGAAGGCGAAGGCCCGGCTGCCGCCGGCCTGGAGCTGGCGCAGCAGGAAGAACCAGAGGCCGAGGATCACGATCCACGGCAGGGCCGCGATGATGATGGCGGTGATCCCGCCCTTGGGCTCCTTGGCGAGAATCGGCACGCCGGCGTCCTCGAGGCGCTTGACGAAGACTTCGCTGTTGGCCACGGGCAGCAGCACGGTGAAGCTCTTGGCCGTGCGGCCGTCCTGGGTGACCGGCGCGCGAAAGTCTCCCTCCAGGCGCTTCCCGTCGAACACTTCGACCCGAGCGACATTGCCCTGATCGAGCTGGCGGCTGAACTCCGTGTACGAGAACTCCTGCGTCGGATTCCGCTGGCGGCTCATCATCTGGAACAGCGCCAGCGCCAGCAACCCCACCAGCAGCCACAGGGCGAGGTTCTTGCTCAGGTTGCCCCAGTTGGTGCGCGGGGGGCGGGACGGAAGTCGGTCTGCCATTTATTCCAAGTCCGCGATGAACGGGAGATGACGGAAATTCTCGGCGTGGTCGAGACCGTACCCGACCAGAAACGCCGGTGGTGCCTGGAAGCCCACGAACCTTGGCTCGGGCCGCACATCGGCCGCGAGCTGCTTGTCCAGGAGGGCACAGATCGCCAGGCTGCCGGGGCTGCGCTCGGCCAGCACCGACATCAGGCGCTTGAGCGTCTTGCCCGTATCAATAATATCCTCTACCAGCAGGATATGTTTGCCTTCCAGACGGGTTTCGGGGTCGTAAACCAGGCGGACCGTCCCGCTGGACACGTTCCCATCGCCGTACGAGCTGGCCACCAGGAAGTCCACCTGGACCGGGCGCTCGATAGCTCGAACCAGATCGCTGAGAAAGATGAAGCTCCCCTTGAGGAGTCCCAGGAGGAGCAGCTCGCCGTCGGGGTAGGCCCGGGTGATCTCCGCCCCGAGCTCCTCGACGCGGGCGGCGATGGTGGCCTGGTCGTAGACGATGGATTTGACCGGCTTGCCCCCGGTCCGGCGCAGCACGTCAGGCGTGCTCAACATCGACACGAAGGGCCTCCGCTCCGGCGGGTGGCAGGAGAGCGTCCGACCGGCATACTCCCGGGATCCAGACGACCAGATCCCCGGCGGCGAGCACCGGCCATTCGCCCCGGCTTCGCCGGGGCACACGCGCCTCCTGGAAGCAGCGAACCACCGGCCTGCGGCCGGCCCCGGCGAGCGGGCGCAACTTGTCACCGGGCATCCAGGGCCTCACCATCAGGGTGCGCGGGTCGAACCAGGCGGTCCGGGCGGCCCGCTCCTGCCGAGGAGGGGCGGCGTCCGGACGCCAGACGATTCGCCATTCGCCCCAGGCCATCTCGCCGCGTCGGCCGGCGAGTGTCAGCACTCCGGCGGCGAAGGGCACTGCGTCCCGGACGATCCGCACCCTCCCGAACACCAGCTCCGCCCGCCATCCGCCCCCGAGGGCGACTTCCCGACCGCTGGCGCCGACCGTGACGAGGCGCAAGACGCGCGCCGCGCGTGTCGGTCCCATCGCGAAACCGGCGCGCCTGGCGATAGCCACCATGACGGTCTGCGCCAGGGGTGAATCATAGGCGCCGACCGCGGCCGCAGCAACGGAAATTCCTCCGTCCTCGGCTCTCGGATCGAGGCCGGGAAGCAGGTCGAGCACCCGATCCCAGGCCTCGCGCTCGCGGGCGGCGTGCGACCCCAGCCTCCGCAGCCTCGCATCCACCCGTGGGAGACGCTCGCGAAGGGCCGGCAGGACGTTACAGCGAAGCCAGGAGCGGAGGTGCACCGGATCGCCGTTGGCGGGGTCGGTCCAGACCGGAAGATCTCGCTCCCGCGCGTAGCGCGTCAGCTCCGCCCGGCAAAACGGCAGCAGCGGCCGCACCACG
>JACDHV010000026.1 GCA_013820855.1 Gemmatimonadales bacterium
GCCGGCTCCAGGGTGCGGGCCGCGCGCCCGGCCTCCCGCTGGCACGCGGCGAGGGGCGCGCGCAACGCGAGCGCCGCCGCCGCGAGGCCGGCATGCCGGAGCAAATCTCGTCGCGGGAGTGGTTTATGGCTGCCAGCGTCAGTCAATTTCAATCGGCCGTTTCGCGGAGCGCGGGCCGTGCGGGCCGGTCGTCAGCGCCCCTTTCCCGCGGGCCCGCCACCAGTCGGGATACAGGAAAACCAGCAGCAGGACCAGCAACACCATGTGCTGTAAGAAGTCGTATCCGGCCGTCACGTAGAGACCCACCTGGAATCCCAGCGCGGCCAGAAAGAAGAGCGGCGCGAGCCGCGGCGTGAAGAGCGACACCCAGAGGAAGATCTCGAGCATGATCGTGAAGTACGAGAGCACCACGGCGAGCGTGTGCTGCTGGGCCAGCCAGACGCCCAGGGGATGACCCCGCTGGAGGGCGTCGCCGAAGGCGTGGCTCTGGAGGGTGTACCCGTTCATCCACCGGAGTCCGCTGAACAGGAGCTTGCTCATCCCGGCGGAGAAGTAGGTCAGCGCGAGCAGGACGTGGACCACCTTCAACGGCCAGAGCGCGAGCTCGGAGCGCTCCTGCGGGGCGAGACCCCGTCGCCGGCGGAGCACGGCGTCCACCGACAGTCTCTCGCCCGACGGCGCCAGGGCGAGGAGCATGAGAAAGATGCAGAACAGCGCCTCGGTGTGGTGCCGGTCGCCGTAGGAAAACAGGTGGGAGACGAAGATCCATGTCCCCAGCGCGAAGACGAACAGGGAGGCTCGGGTGAAGAAGCCGACCAGCGCGGACACGCCCGCGAGCATCGTCACCCGGTAGAGGGCTGTGAAAACCTCAGGGGTGAAGAACGCCTCGCGAGGCACCAGTGCCGCAATGATACGGACGATGAGCTGGGGCTCGATGAAGTCCGTGTTCTTCACCAGCAGGTTGGTGTGCTCGGCGAGATTGGGAAAAAACCAGAGCAGCTGGGCGGCCACCGCGACGATCCGGCACACGGCCAGGTCGAGCGTCGGCGTCACCGGAAACCAGTAGGCGTTCCAGCGATCCATCCATCGGCTGCGGGGCGGGACGCTCACCTCGGCTCCCCGCGGCCGGCACGGTAGGTGAGGACCGGATTGTCCGTCCGGACGATTCCGGAGTCGGTGATGGTGTAGGTCTCGTGCTCGAGGCGCAGCTCGACCACGGAGTCCTCCCGGGTGCGGTTGAGCCGCTCGAGCAGTAACGGAGCCGCGCTGGAATCACCGGTGGCAAGCGGCCTCAGGAACCGCTGCTCCAGCACGGTGATGCTCAGCCCCAACAGGTGCGTCGTCACCGTGTCCTTCCTGCCGCTCGCCGTCACCGCGATGATGCGCCGCTGGCTCGCTTCGATCGGCCCGGGCGGACGCGAATTCTTGTACATGGACCACTGCATGAACGGCCAGAGCGTGCCCCGCTCGCTCCGGAGCAGGAGCGGCGCGGCATGGAGCCCGATGGCCAGCAGGATCACGATGGAGGTGAGCGTCTTCCGGGATGTCACGCGAGGAATCTAGGAGGAAGCGGGAGGAGTCAATAGGGCCAGCAGCCTCGTCGCGGACGCCGGCCCGGCCGCGCTGTCCTCCTCGTGCTTGAGGAACACGAAGGCCTCCTTCCAGGGCTGGCCTTCGATCCGCCCGGCCCAGCTTTGGAGCGCGTCGTCGGCGTACCCGGTTCGCCGCAGCCGCAGATAGCCCCACGAGGCCGTGGGCACGAGGGGAGTGGCCCCTTCGTCCTCGTCCACGGCGACGAGGGCCACATCGTGAGCCCGGAGCGCCTGGTACACGTCGTCGTCGAACCACGACGCGTGGCGGAACTCGAGGGCGGCGCGCCAGGTCCGTGGCACCCGGCCGAGAAAGTCGCTCAGCCGGGCCATGTCTTTCTTGAACGAGGGCGGGCACTGAAACAGCGTGGGGCCCAGCTTCTCGCCCAGCACATTGACGGTGCGGAGAAAGTAGGCGAGGGAGCCGTCCTCGTCGGCGAGCCGGCTGATGTGAGTGATCCGTCGGGAGGCCTTGAGCACGAACCGGAACCCGGCAGGGGTCTGCTCGGCCCACTCCAGCAGCACCTTCTCCTTCGGGATGCGGTAGAACGAGTTGTTGATCTCGACCGCCGGCAAGCGGGTCGCGTAATGGCGGAGCATGTCGTCGGCCCGGAGGTCGGCCGGGTAGAAGGAGCCCTTCCACTCCTTGTAGGACCAGCCGCTGGTGCCGACCAAGATATTCATGTGGCTACTCGCTCAGGAGCCTGTACGCCTTCAGGTGCCGGAGCGCCGCGGCGCGCTTGCCGGTCTGCTCGTACAGCCTCGCCAGGTTGAAATGGGCGTCGGCGAACCCGTCGTCGGCGTCCAAAGCGCGGCGGTACGCGCCAATTGCCTCCGCGCGCCGGCCGAGCTCCTCGAGCGCGGTGCCCAGATTGAAGGCGGCGGTCGGATGGCGGGGCTGCGACTCCAGCGCCGCACGGTACTCGGCGGCCGCCAGCTCCGGGTGGCCGTCCTCCTGCAGCCAGCGGCCAAGATTGACCCTGGCTGAGGCGTGCCTGGGGTCGAGCGCCACGGCCCGGGTGTAGGCGTCCCGGGCATCCCGCGGCGCGGCGCTCTCCAGATCGACGCCGAGGGAGTACCACTGCTCGGCGGTGAGCGGATCGTCGGAGCGGCGCGCATGCCGCGCGAGGCGCCGCGCCGTCGGGGCGGCCCGGCCTGCGAGCTCCGCCACGTGAAAGTCGAGCAGGAGCTGCCCCGACTCCGGGTGCCAGGAATCGGCGCCGTCCCGCACGACGATGCGCTCTCCCTCGGACGAGATACGCAGTCCGCTCAGCGACCGCCCCGCCGGCAGGTGCCGGGCCAGGGCCCGGAGCGCGCGCCGGATGCGCCTCGGAGCGATGCGGGCCTCACGCAGCGCTCCAGCGGCACGCAGCAGGACCAGATCCTGAAACGAGAATCGGTAGGCATTGCGGGGGCCTCGGTCCGGCGACAGATACCCCACCCGGGCGTGGGAGCGGACCTGCGCCTCGGACAGGCCGAGCAGTCTGGCCACGTCGCGAGTGGTGTAGCACTTCATGCGCGGAACCTACCGCGCGCCGCTCGCCTTCTTCCTCGGCCGCGGCGCGGCTGCTTTCTCGGCCGACTTCGCCGCCGCGTGCCTGGCGGGCATCTTCTCCGCCGTGCTCGCGCCGCGCTTGGCCAGGCTCGCTTTGAGGGCGTCCATCAGGTCGATGATCTTGGTCTGCGGCGCGTCGGCCGGCTCGCTGGTGATCTCCTGGCCGTCCACCTTCTGCTGAATCGCCTGAAGCACCCGCTCCCGCACCGTGTCCCGGAAGTTCTGGGGCGTGAACGTCTCGACCGAGCCCTGCTCGATCAGCTGCCGCGCCAGGGCCAGCTCGGCGTCCTTGATGACCACGTCGGGCCGCGGCACCTCGTCCGCGCTTCGGAGCTCGCCGTGGTAGTGGAGCTGCTCCATCACCAGGATGTCCCCCATCGGGCGGATGAGGGCCAGGTACTGTTTCCCTCGCGCCGAGTACTGTCCGAGCGCTGCCCGGCCGGTGTCGTGAAGCGCCGCGACCAGCAGCCGGTAGGCCCGCTCGCCGCCCTTGCCGGCGCCGAGGTAGTAGACCTTCTCGAGGTAGATCCGGTCCACCGCGGCGAGCGGCACGAACTCGGCGATGTCGATCGTGTTGGTCGCCTTCTCGTCGAGCGCCTTGATCTCGTCGGCCGAGAAGCGGACGTACTGGCCCTTGGCGAACTCGTAGCCCTTGGTGACCTCGTCCTTCTCGACCACCGAGCCCTCCTGGGCGCAGACGTACTGCTGCTTCAGCCGGGAGCCGCACTTCGAGTGCAGCATGTTGAAGCTGACAGCGGCGGAGGACTCGCTGGAGGAAAAGAGATTTACCGGGACTGAGACCAGCCCGAAGGAGATCGTCGCGGAACCGATTGATCTGGCGGCCATGTTGGGGGTTGGATATACAGGCAGGAAACGGACCCCGCAAGAAGTGGCCGGCCGGCCAGGCCGGGTTCCTGGCCTAGGTCCAGCCGAGCGTTGAGGTTACGGAGCTCCGCCCGGTCTCGGTGATCCCGCCGGCCGGGTGAATCGTGCGGCTATCTGCAACGGACGGCGGCCAGCCTCGGCTCCCGTGCTTCGCGCCGGACGGCGGGCGGCACATGCTACGCGAAGACCGGCGCCGCCCGCTCGACCTCGTGCCTCACCGTCTCGTCATGCGCCCCGACCGGCCGGTGCTGCGCGGCGATCAGCGAGTAGAACACCGGTACCACGAACAGCGTGAACACGGTGCCGACGATCATGCCCGTCACCAGCACGGTGCCGATGCTGTTCCGGGCCTCCGAGCCGGGCCCGGACACCAGCACCAGCGGAAAGTGGCCGAACACGGTGGCCGCGGAGGTCATGAGCACAGGGCGCAACCTGGTGACCGATGCCTCGCGCAGGGCGGCCATCTTCTCCAGCCCGCGCTCCTGGAGCGTGTTCGCGAACTGTACGATCAGGATGCCGTTCTTCGCGATCAGGCCCACCAGCGTGATCAGGCCGACCTGCGAGTAGATGTTGATCGTGGTGAGGTCCAGGAAGCTGAAGATCAGCGCGCCGGAGATCGCCAGGGGCACCGAGCCGAGGAGCACGATCAGCGGGTCCCGAAAGCTCTTGAACTGCGCCGCGAGCACCAGGTAGATGAGCACCAGCGCGAAGCCGAGCGTGACGGTGAGCGCCCCTCCCTCGCGTCGGATCTGCCGGGACTCGCCCGCGTAGTCGAGCACGATGCCCGGACCGCCCGCCGCGGTCGCCGCGGCCTCGAGCACGCGGAGCCCCTCCTCCTTGGTGACCCCCGGCTTGACGCCGCCGAATACGCGGACCGCGTTCCGCTGCTGAAACCGGTTCAGGGTGCGCGGGGCCGTGCTCGACTCGATGCGCGTGAAGGTGGAGACCGGCACCAGCTCACCGCTCGGCGTCTTGATCTTGAGGTCGAGCAGCGGAGCCACCGTCGCACGGCCCTCCTCGCCGATCTGCGGGATGACCTTGTAGCTCCGGTCGTAGAAGTTGAACCGGTTGACGTACGCCCCGCCGAGCAGCGTGCCCAGCTCCCGGCCTACGCCGGCGAGATCGAGGCCCAGGTCGGCCACCTGCTCGCGGTCGATCACCACGCGCGCCTCGGGGAGGTCGATCTTGAGATCGGTGTCCACGTACAGGAACTTGCCGCTCTGCCAGCCGGCGCCGACCACCGCGCCCACCGTCTCCAGCATCTGCTCCGGCGGCGCGTCGCTCTGGAGCACCAGCTCGACGTCGTACTGGCCGGGCGTCGGCAGGGGCGGATCGAGTCGGGGAAACACCTGCAGCCCGGGTATCTGCGAGACAGCGCCGAACACCTCGCCGTACATCTCCTCGGTCGAGCGGTCCCGGGTCCGCCAATCCTTGGCCACCAGTCCCCCGAAGCCGCCCCAGTTGGCGGTGAGCGACCACATGAACTCAGTCTCGGGGAATGCGTTGATCGCGCGCACGACCTCGAGCGACGCGCGGTTGCTCGCCGCGAGCGACGCGTCGGGCGAGGCCTGGAGGAAGAGGCTGATGTGGCTCTGGTCCTCCACGGGCGCGAGCTCGCGCCGCGAGAAGCTGTACAGCGGCCATGCCGCCGCCATGATCAGGATCGCGCCCGCCACCACGGCCCAGCGCACCTCCAGCGCGCCGTCGAGCAGCCTGGCATAGACCCGCCGCACCGCGTCGAAGGCGCGATTGACCAGGGCCGTGAGCCGCCCCTCCTTCCCGTGCGCGTGCACGAAGCGCGAGCTCATGACTGGCGAGAGGGTCACCGCCACGATGCCCGACACCACGACGGCGGCGGCCAGCGTGATCGCGAACTCCAGGAACAGCGAGCCGGTGAGGCCCCCCTGGAAGCCGATCGGGGTATAGACCGCCGCGAGCGTGATCGTCATCGCCAGGATGGGACCGACCAGCTCGCGCGCGCCGACCAGCGCAGCCTCGACGCGCGACTTGCCCAGCCGCACGTGCCGCTCGACGTTCTCGACCACGACGATCGCGTCGTCCACCACCAGGCCGACGGAGAGCACGATGGCGAGAATCGTCAGCAGGTTGAGGCTGAAGCCCAGGGCATACATCACGATCGCGGCCCCGACCAGGGAGACCGGCATGGCCACCAGCGGCACGAGGGCGGTGCGGATCGAGCCCATGAACAGGAACACGGCGAAGCCGACGATCAGCATCGTCTCCGCCAGCGTCTTGGAGATCTCCTCCAGCGCGTTGCGCATGAACATCGTGCCGTCCCACACCAGGCGCATCTCGATGTCCTTGGGCAGCGTCGGGGCCAGCCGCTCCATCTCGGCACGCAGCCGCCGCGCGACGTCGATCTCGTTCGCGCCGACCAGCGGCCAGACCCCCAGATAGACCCCCTCCTGGTCGTTGTACTTCGCGACGAGATCCGCCTCCTCGGCGCCGAGCTCCACGCGCGCCACGTCGCTGAGCCGCACGATGGCGCCGCCGCGGTCCGCGACGATCAGGTTGGCGAACTCGTCCACCGAGCGCAGGTCGGTGTTCGCCAGCAGGTTGACCTGGACCTGATCGCCCTTGGTCTGGCCGACGGCGGCCAGGTAGTTGTTGCGCTGCAGCGCCGCCTGCACGTCGCCGGGCGCGAGGTTGAGCGCGGCGAGACGATCGGGGTCGATCCAGACCCGCATGGCGATCGGCCGGCCCCCCTCGTTGTTGGTGACCCGCTGCACGCCCGGGATCGTCGCGAGCTGCGGCTGCACCGTGCGCAGCAGCCAGTCGGTGATGGCCGGAACGGTTCGCTCGCCGGAGGTGAAGCTGAGATAGAACGTCGCGTACGGCCGGTCCGCCCGCTGCACCTCCACCCTCGGCGGCTCGGCCTCCGCCGGCAGCTCGGCGCTCACCTGCTGGAGCCGCGCGGTCACCTCCGCCAGCGCCGCGGTGCTGTTGTGGTTGAGCTTGAGATGCACCGTGACGGTGCTGACCCCGGCGCGGCTGACGGACTCGACGTGGTCCACGCCTCCGATGGCCGACACCGCCCGCTCGATCGGGGTCGTGAGGAACCCGCGAACGGTCTCGGCGCCGGCGCCGTAATAGACCGTCGTGATCACCACCGAGGAGCTCTCGATCTGCGGGTACTGCTGGACCGGCAGGCTCGTCAGCGCCCGCCAGCCCACCAGGACGATGACCAGGTTGACGACCACCGCCAGGACGGGGTGCCGGATGAAGATGTCGGTGAACGATCGCATGGGATTACTTGGCTCCTTCCGTGCCCGCGCCCTGCGGGTCCGCGAGCGCGACCAGCACGGACTCGCGCAGCTTGAACGAGCCCGAGGTGGCCACCCGCTCGCCGGCCGAGAGGCCCTCGAGAATCAGGACCTCTTCGCCGAGCACGGGGCCGCTCTCCACCGGCCTCACGTGCGCGCGGCTCTTGCCGGCGGTGTCCGGGGCGATCACGAAGACGTGATCGCCGGCCGGCCCCTTCCGCAGGGCGCTCACCGGAACGCTGACGACGGTGGTCGCCGGCCCGACGGGCACCAGCACGCGCACCGACGCCCCGGGTGTCGGGGTCAGCTTGCCGACGATGGTGGCCCGTACGGTCGCGTTGCGGGTCGTGGGGTCCACCCTGGCGTCGACCGCGACGATGCGGGCCGGGATGGAAACGGAGCTGTCGCTCCCCGCCGAGACGGCCACGCTGTCGCCCACCCGCAGGCCGGCGGCGACCCGCTGGGCGACGGTGAAGTCCACGTGCGCGGCGTCGGCGACGCCTTGCAGCGTGGTGAGCTGGGTGCCCTCGTGCAGGTACTGGCCGGGATGCACGTCGGCGATGCCCACGCGCGCCCGGAAGGGAGCGCGGATCACCTTCTTCGCGATGACCGCCCTGGTCCGCGCCATCTGCGCGAGCGCGACATCCCGGGCCGCCTTCGCCTGATCCACTTCCTCCTGCGACGTGGCGCGGTGCTCCCGGAGGTGCTCCAGCCGCTCGAGCGTGGTCTGGGCCAGCGCCGCCTGCGCCTGCTGGGCCTGCAGCTCGGCCTCCTCGACCGAGGCGTCGAGAGCCACGAGCACCGTGCCCGCCTCGACGATCTGTCCCGGCGAGAGATGCACTCGGCGGACGGTGCCGGCCAGCTCGTTGCGGAGCGTGATGGAGCGAAGCGCGAGAACCGTCCCGATCGATGTCGTGGTCCGGCGATGCTCTCGCTTCTCCGCCACGGACGCGGTGACCGCCTCCATCGGCTCGGGCTGATTCGCGGACGCCGCCTCCTCGGCCGCGATATCGGAGTATTTCCAGGCCGCGAGGCCCGCCCCGGTGGCGACGATGGTCGCCAGCAACAGCGTGGAAGCGATCCAGCCGCGGGAGTTTCTGAACGGGTGACTCATGATGGACGGTTTTCTGGGGTCGAACGGCCCCGGCACGAGGTTACGGTGATGCCGAACGGTGCGACATGCAGTCGGAAGTGATTGCGCAGGAACAGGGAACTGGTGGACATGCCTGCCTCCGAGGAGGACGCAACCCGCGATTAATACGACAGTTAGACAACTATCGAACTCTCCGGGTCGATCGAAGCCGGGAGAATTCGGGAATTCCCCCGGCCATCGGCCGCACTTACTATTGGTAACCACAGTACCGACGATGGCCATTCTCGTCAAGAGTCCCCTGGGCCGCAGGGCCAATCATGTCGCACCACTCGAACTTCTGTCCCGACTTCCACAAGGCGGTTGAGCTCATCGGGCGCCGGTGGTCCGGAGCGATCGTCCGCGAGCTGCTCGGCGGGGCCAGCCGCTTCACCGAGCTGCGCCAGGCGATCCCCGACATCAGCGATCGGATGTTGTGCGCGCGGCTCCGGGAGCTCGAGATCGAAGGGGTCGTGACCCGCGAGGTGTTCGCGGAGACTCCGGGCCGGGTCGAGTATCATCTGACCGACAAAGGGCTGGCGCTGCGGAGCGTGGTCGCCGCGATCGGGGAGTGGGCGAGTCGGTGGGTGGGGTGAAGCGCCCCACCGCCTCCGACCGTCTCGATGCCTATCGGGCCAAGCGCTCCCTCGAGCGGACGCCGGAGCCCGCCGGCGCGGTGGCGGGCGAGCGGGAGGGAACGGGCCGGCTGTTCGTGGTGCATCAACACGCGGCCCGCCGACTCCACTTCGATCTTCGGCTCGAGATGGAGGGGGTGCTGCGCTCCTGGGCGGTGCCGAAGGGGCCGTCGTACGACACCGCCGAGAAGCGGCTGGCGGTTCACGTCGAGGATCATCCGATCGAGTACGGCGACTTCGAAGGGATCATTCCAGCGGGGAACTACGGCGCCGGCGCGGTGATCGTGTGGGACCGCGGTGAGTGGATCCCGCTCGGCGACCACCGGGAGGGACTGGACCAGGGAAAGCTGCTCTTCGAGCTCCGCGGCTACAAGCTGCGCGGGACCTGGACCCTGGTGAAGATCAAGAAGTCCGAGAAGGACTGGCTCCTCATCAAGGAGCGTGACGCCTGGGCCACCACCGACCCGGAAGAGCTGCCCCCGGAATCGGTGCTGTCCGGCCTCACGGTGGAGGAGCTCGGCGCTGGCGGCGATCCCGGCGCTGCCATCCGACGCGAGCTGATGGATCTCGGCGTGCCGCGGCGGCCCGTGGAGCCGAAAACCGTCAAGCTCATGCTGGCCCAGACGGCGGAGCGGGCGTTCTCGCGCAAGGACTGGCTGTTCGAGCCCAAGCTGGACGGGTATCGGGTACTGGTGGCGCGGGGCGGCGCCGAGCCACGGCTCCTCACCCGAAACGGCAACGACTGTGCGGCCAGCTTTCCCGAGCTGGTTCGCGCGGTCGCCGCGCTCCCCTTCGAGCGGGTGGTGCTCGACGGCGAGGTGGTGGCGCTCGCCGATACCGGCCGTCCCAGTTTCCAGCGGCTGCAAGGCCGCGCCCGGCTGCGCCGGCCCATCGATGTCCGTCACGCCACCGTCACCAACCCGGTCACCTTCTACGCCTTCGATCTCCTCGGCTTCGAAGACTTCGATCTGCGCGGCCTTCCGCTCACCGCCCGAAAGGAGCTGCTGCGAAAGGTGCTGCCGCCGGTCGGGGCGCTGCGGTACCTGGAGCACGTGGAGGACGCGGGCGAGGCGCTCTACCGGGAGACGGAGCGGCTCGGCCTCGAGGGCATCGTCGCCAAGAAGGCGTCCTCTCCCTACAAGGGTGGGCGATCCCCCGCATGGCTCAAGATCCGCTCGCGACACACAGGGGACTTCGTGGTGGTGGGGTTCACCGCGCCCAAGGGCTCGCGCGGCGGCTTCGGCGCGCTGCACCTGGCCGACTACGTGAGCCGGGAGCTGGTCTACGCCGGCCGGGCGGGCAGCGGATTCAGCGACGAGCAGCTGAGCGAGGTGCGAGGCCAGCTCGAGGCGCAGCGCCGCCGGGACCCACCCTGCTCGGGGCCGATCCCCGCGGAGAAAGGCACGACGTGGGTCGAGCCGACGACGGTGTGCGAGGTGGAGTACACCGAGTGGACCGGCGAGGGGCTGCTCCGGCAGCCGGTGTTCCTGCGGTTCAGGGACGACAAGCGGCCGGAGGACTGCGTGCGGGATGTCCGGGCCCCGGACGACTCGGTGGAGAAGGCCCCGCGGTCACCTGGCGCCCGTCGGGACGAGAGAGTGGACGAGGGGCCGCCCTTCGAGCTCACCAACATCAAGAAGGTGTTCTGGCCCGAGGACGGCTACACCAAGGGCGATCTCATCGAGTACTATCGCGCCGTATCGCCATGGCTGCTGGCCTATCTCCGCAACCGGCCGGTCGTGATGACGCGCTATCCCGACGGCATCACCGGCAAGTCGTTCTTCCAGAAGGACGCCCCCGGCTTCCGGCCGCCGTGGATCCGAACCGAGCGGATGTGGAGCGAGGACACCCAGCGGGAGATCGACTACTTCGTCTGCGACGACGCCGACTCCCTGCTCTACGTCGTGAATCTGGGCAGCATCCCGCTGCATCTCTGGGCGAGCCGAGCGCCGACTCTCGAGAAGCCGGACTGGTGCGTGCTCGATCTGGACCCCAAGGGGGCGCCCTTCGACCACGTCGTCGAGGTCGCCCGCGCCGCCAAGGACCTGTGCGACCGAATCGGGCTTCCGGTGCTGGTCAAGAGCACCGGGTCCTCGGGGCTGCACCTCATGATCCCGCTCGGCCGCCAATGCACGCACGAGCAGTCGCGGTCGCTCGGCGAGCTGCTGGCCCGCTGCCTCGTCGAGCGGCTGCCGCGGATCGCCACGATCGTGCGCCAGGTGACGCAGCGCGATGGGAAAGTCTACGTGGACTATCTCCAGAACGGCTCGGGCAAGCTCATCGTGGCGCCGTTCGCCGTTCGGGCGCTGCCGGGGGCGCCGGTCTCGGTGCCGCTCGCGTGGCGGGAGGTCAACCGCAAGCTCGACATCCGGCGGCACACGATCAGGACAGTGCCGGAGCGGATGCGGAAGCTGGGCACCGACCCGCTCGCGGGCGTGCTGGAGCTGTCACCCGATCTCGGCGAGGCGCTGGAACGGCTGATGGAGGAGCTCGAGTGAGCTCGCTCCACTCGGGATGACAGGGGGACCACCCGATGGAGCGCTACGTCGACATCGATGCAGGCGAAGAGCTCGGCAACGTGTCAGGAATCCTGCACCGCCCACCCGACGCCTGGGCAGTCTACGTGCTGGCGCACGGCGCCGGCGCCGGCATGCGGCACCGGTTCATGGAGAGCATCGCGTCGTCGCTCGCCGAGCACGGGGTCGCCACTCTGCGGTATCAGTTCCCCTACGTCGAGGCCGGCCGGCGCCGCCCGGACCCCCCGGCCGCGCTCGAGGCCACGGTCCGCGCGGCCGTAGGGCAGGCGCGGGAGTTGGCCCCGGATCTTCCCCTGGTCGCCGGTGGGAAGTCGCTCGGCGGCCGGATGACGTCCAACGCGATGGCCCGGGAGCCGCTCGAAGGCGTCCGCGGGCTGATCTTTCTCGGCTTCCCTCTCCACCCCCCGAAGCGGCCGGGCGTCACTCGCGCGGAGCACCTCGCCCGCGTGGAGTCTCCGATGCTCTTTCTCCAGGGCACCCGGGACGATCTGGCCGACCAGGGCCTCATCACCTCCGTCTGCGCCGGGCTGGGGCCCCGGGCCACGCTCCGAGTGGTCGACGGGGCCGATCACGCCTTCGCCGTGCTCAAGCGCTCGGGGAGGAGCGATGCGGAGGTGATGCAGGAGCTCGTTCTCGCCATCACGGACTGGCTGCGCCGCATCTAGATTGCTCTCATGGCAACAGACAAAGACATCGCCTTCCCGGTTCTCGAGCCGCGCGACATCGCCGCGCTCGCCGGGCGAGGCACGACCCGCGACGTTCGCGCCGGCGAGGTCCTCTTCGACGAGGGCGACCGCGGCTTCCCGTTCTTCGTCGTGCTCGAGGGCGGGATCGAGATCGTGGAGCACTCGCGCGGAACGCCCCACACCGTCGTGGTCCACCGGCCCGGGGAGTTCACCGGGGACGTGGACGTGCTCTCCGGCCGTGCGGCCCTGGTGAAGGGGAGTGCCGCGGAAGACGGGCGCGTCCTCGAGCTCGGCACCGGCGAGCTGCGCCGGGTGGTGGACGAGCTGCCCGACCTCGGAGCGACGCTGGTCAAGGCGTTTCTCATGCGCCGGCAGCTCCTGCTCGAGGAAGGATTCGAGGGGTGCGGATCATCGGGTCCCGCTTCTCTCCGGAGGCCCACTGCCTGCGCGACTTCGCCAACCGCAACGGGATCCCGTACCGGTGGCTGGATCTGGAGACCGACGAGGAGGCGGAGTTCCTTCTGCGGCAGTTCAACGTTCCGGCGTCCGCCACCCCCATCGTGATGGACAGCGAGGGCACCTGGTACAGCAACCCTTCCCTGGGCGACATCGGCGCCTGCATGGGCATGGTGTCGCGCATGGACGAGGGAGAGGTCCATGACCTGGTGGTCGTGGGCGCCGGGCCGGCGGGTCTCGCCGCGGCGGTGTACGCGGCCTCGGAAGGGCTCGAGGTCCTCGCCGCCGAGTCGCTCGCCCCGGGCGGCCAGGCGGGCACCAGCACCCTCATCGACAACTATCTCGGCTTCCCCGCGGGTATCTCCGGCGCGGAGCTCACCAGGGACGCGCTGATCCAGGCCCAGAAGTTCGGTGCCCGCGTCACCGTGCCCTGCACGGTCCGGTCGCTCGGTATCGAGGGCGGCGAGCGAATCGCTACTCTCACGGACGGCACCCGGTTGCGCGCCCGCTGCGTCCTGATCGCGACCGGCGTCACCTACCGGAAGCTCGACGTTCCCAATTTCAGCGACTTCGAGAACGCCGGTATCTACTACGTCGCCACGGAACGGGAGGCGCAGCTCTGTCGTGGCGAAGAAGTCGTGGTGGTCGGCGGTGGCAACTCGGCCGGCCAAGCCATCGTTCACCTGGCGAAATACGCCCGTCGGGTCCACGTGGTGATCCGCAAGGACGATCTCGGCGGCAACATGTCCAGATACCTCGTGGACCGGGTGGAGGGACTGGAGAACGTAGTGGTCCATCGTGGCTGCGCGGTGAGTGGCCTGGAGGGAGCCCGGCATCTTCAGGCGGTGCGGGTGAGGAATGGGGCAACGGGGTTACAGACCCTTCAGACCAGCTCCCTCTTCCTGTTCATCGGCGCCGACGCCAAGACCGATTGGCTCCGCGGCTGCGTCGAGTTGGATCGCAAGGGCTTCGTGCTGACCGGACCGGATCTTCCGCCGGGCATCGCGGATACCGATCACTGGCGGTCGATCGGCCGCGCCCCCTTCCTCCTCGAGACCAGTCTCCCGGGCGTCTTCGCCGCGGGCGACGTGCGGAGCGCCTCGGTAAAACGCTGCGCCTCCGCGGTGGGCGAAGGCGCGATGGCGGTGAGCTTCGTGCACGCGCACATCGCGCGGCCCGCGTAGCGGGGGCCATGCGCCTCCGCCTATCCGTCCTATCGGCCGCGGTCGCGCTCGTTGCCGCGGCGGCCGTCCCGGCCACGGCCCAACAGCGCCCCTGCGACGAGCCGGCGCCGCTCGCCCCGAGCCGCGACCTCTACTGCATCGAGTTGGTCCCGGCGCCGGGCGTACACGGAGCGGCCGGTGTGGTGGAGCTGGCACACGTGCCGGGACCGTTCACGGTCGCGGTCACCGCCGATGGCCGATCCCGCCAGCAGCTCGTCCTCTCGGTATCCGGTCTTCCGTCTCCGCAGTCGCTTGGCGACTACCGGACCTACGTGGCATGGGTCGCTCCGCCCCTGATGCACCCGGTGACCAGGCTCGGGGAGGTCTCGGAAGGGCGCCGGCAGCTCGGTATCGTCGATCTGGAGAAGTTCGTCGTCCTCGTCACCGCCGAGGCGAGCGCCGAGGTGAAGGAACCGACCGGCAGATCGGTTCTCCGCGGACAGTCCCCGAGCACCCGGCTGTTCCCGCCGGACTTTCTCGAGTTCTCGATCGGCCGGATGGGGCAGGGAAGTGCCGGGGGGCATCACAGCCATGCGCCCGAGGCGCGACCGGGCGACTCCGGCACCGCGCGCTGGACCACCGTGCCGATGCCCCCGGGGCTCACCATGCTCCCGGCGGAGATGGCGCTCCGTCCGGCGGTGTCGCCCTTCCTGCCTTCGGGGCCCGCGCCCCCCGCCCGGCCGCGGCAGATCGTCCGGCTGAAGCCGGGCGACACGCTCCGGCTCGAGGCCGGCCTGGTCCGGCGGAGCCTCAAGGGCAAGAGCTACACGATGTACGCGTTCAACGGGCAGTATCCCGGCCCGCTGATCGAGGCGGCGCGCGGCTCGGAGGTCACGGTGGTCTTCACCAACCGGTTGCCGCATCCCACCACCGTGCACTGGCACGGGATCCGGCTGGACCATCGCAACGATGGGGTGCCCGATCTCTCCCAGCCGGCGGTGCCGCCCGGCGGCGAGTTCATCTATCGGCTGCGCTTCCCCGACACGGGCATCTACTGGTATCACCCCCACGTTCGCGAGGACATCCAGCAGGAGCTGGGGCTCTACGGCAATCTGCTGGTCCGCTCGGGCGCCGGTGAGGACTACGGTCCAGCCGACCGGGAGGCGGTGCTGATGCTCGACGACATCCTGGTGGGCGAGGACGGCCTGGTGCCGCTGGGAGCGGAGTCGCCGACGCACGCGCTGATGGGCCGGTTCGGCAACATGTTTCTGGTGAACGGGGAGCCGGGCTACCGCCTGAGCGTCGGGCGCGGTGAGGTGGTGCGATTCTATCTCACCAACGTGGCGAGCACCCGGACGTTCAACCTGTCCTTTCCCGGCTCGCGGATGAAGGTGGTGGCATCCGACGTCGGGCCGTACGCTCGGGAAGAATGGGTCGAGAGCGTCGTGATCGCGCCGGCCGAGCGATATGTCGTGCACGTGCGGTTCGACCGACCGGGAACCGTCTCGCTGGTCAACCGGGTGCGCGGGCTGGATCACCTGTACGGCAGGTTCTTCGCCGAAGCAGACACGCTGGGAGCAATCGAGGTGCGGGGAGGCCCGACCCTCGCCGGAGCGGGGAAGGCCTTCGCGGCTCTCCGGCGCGACACGGCGGCGGCGGCGGCGATGGAGCGGTTCCGGCATGCGGCCGCGACGGCGCCCGAGAAGGCGCTGGTGCTCACGCTCGAGACCCGGGACCTGCCTCCGGTCACCCAGCGGCTCATGCAACTCGACTCGATCTACTTCGCGCCGATGGAGTGGAGCGGCACGATGCCGATGATGAACTGGGCGTCCACCGGGCGGCAGGTGCGATGGATCGTCCGCGACCCCTCGACCGGCAAGGAGAACATGGAGGTGGACTGGCGACTCCGCCGCGGGCAGCCGGTGAAAATCCGTCTGGTGAACGAGCGCCGGAGCTTCCACGCGATGCAACACCCGATCCACCTGCACGGGCAGCGGTTCCTGGTGCTGTCGGTCAACGGCGTGCCCGCCGACAATCCGGTGTGGAAGGACACGGTGTTGCTGCCCGCGGGCTCCGCGGTGGATATTCTGCTCGATCCCTCCAACCCCGGACGCTGGATGCTGCACTGCCACATCGCCGAGCACCTCTCGGCGGGGATGATGATGGCGTTCACCGTGGAGTAGGGAAGACCAACAACGATCAGAGAGAATCCATGCGCCCACTCGCCGTTCTGCTCGCCCTCACGACCCTGTTCCCTCACGCGCTGCCGGCCCAGCGTCCGGACTCGCTCTCCGAGGAGGTGCGCGGCTATGTCGCGGTCGACACCGCCGTCGTCGCGCTCACCAACGTGCTCCTGGTGGACGGAACCGGCGCCGAGCCGAGGCCGGGGCAGACCGTCGTCATCCGCGACGGCCGGATCGCGGAGGTGGGACCGGCTGGCGCCGTGCAAGTTCCGGCCGGCGCGAGGACGATGGACCTCGGAGGCCACACGGTCATCCCCGGCATCGTCGGCATGCACGACCACATGTTCTATACCGCCGCCGGCGGGCGGGCCGTGCAGATGTCGTACACCGGGCCGCGGCTCTACCTCGGCTCTGGCGTCACCACCATACGCACCACCGGCGGCCGGGCGCCCTACGCCGAGATCAACCTCAAGGACATGGTCGATCGCGGGATGACCCCGGGGCCGCGCATCCATCTCACCGCGCCCTACATCACCGGCAGCGAGGGCGGCGGCAGCATGGCGGTGGTGGGCTCGCCGGAGGCGGCCCGCCGGTTCGTCGCCTACTGGGCCTCCGAGGGCGCCACCTGGATCAAGGCGTACACCGACATCCGCCGCGCCGAACTGGCCGCGACGATCAAGGAGGCGCACAAGCGAGGCGTCAAGGTCACTGGCCACCTCTGCTCGGTCAGCTTCCGCGAGGCGGTTGCCCTCGGCATCGACAACCTGGAGCACGGGATGCTCACCGCCTCCGACTTCGACCCTTCCAAGCAGCCCGACGTCTGCCCCATCGACCAGGTCGGCGAAATGGGTCTGGCGGACCCCAGGGGCAGGATGGCCAACGAGCTCATCGCCACGCTGGTGAAGGGCAAGGTGCCCATGACCTCGACGCTCGCGGTGTACGAGCCGTTCGTCGCCAACCGCCCCACCAAGGATGCCCGGACGCTGAAGGCCATGGCCCCCGAGCTGCGCGAGACGTATCTCCACCTACGACACCAGATCGACTCGACCGGCACGGGCCCGGTGGCGGAGGAAGGACTGCTGCGCGCGATGGCGTTCGAGAAGGCGTTCGTCGAGGCCGGCGGGGTGCTCGCCGCGGGGGTGGATCCGACCGGAATCGGGGGGGCGCTCGCCGGCTACGGCGACCAGCGCAACTACGAGCTCTTCATCGAGGCCGGCTTCACCCCCGCGCAGGCGGTGAAGATCATGACCGCCAACGGCGCGAAGATCCTCGGCGTGGAGCAGCGGCTGGGCACCGTGGAGCGGGGCAAGCTCGCCGATCTCGTGGTGCTGAAGGGCCACCTCACCGACGACCCCTCCGTCATCCGGAATCCCACCGTCGTCTTCAAGGACGGCGTGGGGTACGACTCCGCCAAGCTGATCGCTTCCGTCGAGGGAAGGGTCGGGATTGACTAGCGGGACCCGGGTGGCGCTGCCGGCCAAGCGCGGCTTGAGCTCCTCCAGGATCCCCGTCTCAACAAGGACGGCGGTGACCAGGGTCGCGGTCACCGAGGGGGTGGCCACTCGCGAGCTTCCGCCGGACGTGGAGGGGTTCCTGCGCGCTCGAATGTACCGGCCGGCCTACCCAGAGTACGTAGGGTAGGCGGGCCGGCGGTCAGAGCAGCGGCGTCAGGATCGCCGAGGCCACCAGCGCACCCGACCAGACCAGATCGAGGTTCACCCACGCCGTCCGCAGCAGCCGCAGGCCCAGCTTCTCGTACACCACGACGGCTATGACACCGGTTGCCGCCAGGTAGCCGAAGGTGTGCACCCCGCTCGCCACCAGCCAGAACACCTGCGCGTCCGCCATCCCGGCCAGCACCATCGGCACGTGACCGGCGTGATGAGCGGCGTCCGGCGCGTGCGCCGACGCGTGGCTAGCGGCGCCGAGCACGAAGGGAAGGGCCATCAGACCGGCCCCGTGGGCCGAGGCCATGAGGAACGACCAGATCGTCAGGTCGCGCGACCCGACCCGCATGCCACCCCACCGGAAGTGGCGGTGCCGCATCAGGTGGAAGATCCCCAGCGCGAACAGCGCCCCGGCCACCAGCCACTGGAGCCGGCGCGGCGGGAACACCAGGCCGATCGCCGCCGCCAATGCCAGCACGGCGGCGATCGCCAGCGCGTGGCCCAGCGCCAGTGCGACCGCGAAGAGCCAGCCCATCCCGGGGTTGATGCCGTGCGCGGCGCCGAGTCGTACCGGATCAGCGTATGGTCGCGGAACAACTCCCGGAGCCAGTGACTCCAGACCGGGCTGTTCCAGTCGAACTCGAGATGGCTGAGCCAATGGGCGGCCTTGACCAGGGGCGGGCCGTCACCCACCGTCGCGAAGGCGATGCGGGCGCCGTCGGAGGACGTACAGAAGCGGATCTGCTGCTCGGCGAGCGGCATCGGTGAGGGGTGCGGGCGCGACACCGGGCTCAGCCGGCGGTCGCGCTGTCCTCGCGGCGCTCGTTCCTGCCGCGCGGGGCCGCGCCGGGCTCTCCCCCGCGGAACTCGAAGTGCTCGTCGGCCATGACCCTTCCGTGCAGCCCGAGTCGGCCCCCCTCCTTACGGACGACCGCCACGATGTGCTCGGCCACCTCAGCGGCCGGCAGCCAGACGCCGACGGGCAGTTCGGGGTAGAGCTCGATGTAGTCCGGTATCAGGCGGGCTTCACGCGGGGCGCCGGCCATGGCGGGGGCTCCTGCTCGAAGGGATATCCTAGCTTGCGACGCAGTCCGCCGATCCGCAAGCGGCCAGGCGGCTCACGCGGCGCGTCGTACCGCCTCCGGCCTCGGCGCCGGGAGCGTAGGATCCTCCGTTGGTCTCTCGTGTTCGGTGGCTCGGGTACTCTTCCCTGACTGCGGAAGACGGGGTGACCACCGGACACGGCGACCAGGGACGCGTCCTCAGCCGAGCGTGACGATCACCGCGTGCTCGGCGCCATCGTCCACCAGCGGAATGCCCGGTCCGTCGAGCGGCCGCCCGTCCAGGGTCAGGCGCCCGTCGCCCGTCTCCGGGCCGCGGGACCGTCGCACCAGGATCGTGTACACGCTGCTCCCGTACCGGTACGCGATGGTGAACTCCGGCCAGGCCGCCGGTATCCGCGGCTCGATGTGGAGCGTGTCGCCGTGCTTCAAGAAGCCGAGGATCGACTCCAGCCCGACGCGGTAAAGCCAGCTCGCGGACCCGGTGTACCAGGTCCAGCCCCCACGGCCGAGGTGGCCGTCCGCCGTGTATACGTCCGCCGCGACGACGTAGGGCTCGACCCGGTAGGTCTCGACCTCCTCGGCCGTGCGCGCATGGGTGAGCGGATTGACCATCTGGTAGAGCTCGAACGCGCGCTCGCCGTTTCCGCGAAGCGCGGTGGCGAGCACCGCCCACAGGGCGGCATGGGTGTATTGCGCCCCGTTCTCACGCACGCCCGGGAGGTAGCCCTTGATGTACCCGGGATCTTTTGGCGTGGTGTCGAACGGTGGGGTCAGGAGCATCAGGAGGCGCGAGTCCTCGCGCACCAGGTGCTCCTCGAGCGAGGCCATCGCGCGCGCCTGCCGATCCGGAGCGCCCGCTCCCGAGATCACGCTCCAGCTCTGGGCGATGGAGTCGATGCGGCACTCGTCGTTCTCGCTGGATCCGAGCGGCGTACCGTCGTCGAAGTATGCCCGGCGATACCACGCGCCGTCCCACCCGTGCGCCTCGACGGCCGCCACGTAGTCGTCGGCTCGCCGGCGGAGTTCCGCGGCCACCGCGGCGTCGCCTCGTGTTTCCACGATGTCGGCGAAGGCGCGCAGCGTGGTGGCGAGGAACCACGCCAGCCACACGCTCTCTCCCCGGCCTTCCACCCCGACGCGATTCATGCCGTCGTTCCAATCCCCGATGCCGATCAGCGGGAGTCCGTGGGCCCCGGCGGTGCAGGCCCTGCGGAGCGCTCGCAGACAGTGCTCGTACACGCTTCCGTGCTCGTCGGTGACCTGCGGCAGGTCGTAGATCTCGTGCTCGTCGGGGCCCAGCTCGCGCATGGCGAGGAAGGGTACGTACTCGTCGAGCACCGCGGCGTCCCCGGTGGTGCGGACGTAATGGTCCACGACGTACGGCAGCCACGCCATGTCGTCGGAGAACCGCGTCCTCACACCGCGCCCACTCTGCGGGTGCCACCAGTGCTGCACGTCGCCCTCGAGGAACTGCCTCCCGGCGGCGCGCAGAATGTGCTCCCGCGCGAGCGTCGGCTCGGCGTACACCAGCGCCATGACATCCTGGAGCTGGTCGCGATAGCCGTACGCGCCACTGCTCTGGTAGAGCGCCGAGCGCCCCCAGATGCGGCAGGCGAGGGTCTGGTAGAGGCTCCAGCGGTTGAGCATCGCGTCGAACGCGGGCTCGGGGGTGCGCACGGTGACCACACCGAGCCGCGCGGCCCAGGCCTGGAGGGTGCGATCGACGGCGGCGCGCGCCCGCTCGACGTTCCGGTACTTGGCCAGCGCGCGCCGGGCGGCCGCTTCGTCCTCACCCGCGCCGAGCAGGATCGCCACCTCCCGCGTCTCGCCCGGCTCCAGCTCGATCGTGCACTGCAGCGCCGCGCATGGATCGATGGCCGCCCCGGTGACGCCGGCCAGCCGCACGCCGAGATGGAGCGCCGCCGGCGCGGCCGCGGTGCCGTTCCGGCCCAGAAATTCCTGGCGGCTGCCGGTATGGGCGGCGAGCGGCTCGGTGATGGCGTGGAAGGCGAGCCACGAGGCGAACTGCGGGTCGTAGGTGTTGCGCGCGAGGATCGCCTCGTGCTCGGCGTCGAACGCGGTGCGCACCTGATGCTGGGTATGCTCCCGGTGGACCCCGAGCGTCAGCTCAGCGTAGGTCGTCACGATGAGCTTGCGGGGCCGCGAGTCCGCGTTGGTGAGGCGCAGCAGCGAGAGCTTCACCGGCGCGTCGTCCGCCATCCCGACGGTGAGATGCGAGACGACACCGCGGTGGTGGTGCTCGAAAAACGAGGCGCCCTGGCCGTGACGGACGGTGTAGGGAACCTCTCGCCGGACCGGCCCCGGAGTGGCGCACCACAGCTCCCCGGTCTCTCCGTCCTGGAGGTACACGGCCTCGCTCACCGCGTCGCCCACCGGATCGTTGTGCCAGGGCGTGAGCCGGTAGAAGTAGCTGTTGGCCGCCCAGGTGAACCCGCCCCCGCGCTCGGAGACCAGGAAGCCGCCGTGTGAGTTGGCGACGACGTTCGACCACGGCGCCGGCGGCAGCCGGTCTCCGCACACCTGGATCTCGTACTGCCCGTCGTCGGTGAGAGCGCCGTACCCGTTCTCGGGAGGGGAGGAGGCCGTACCGGCCGGCTGCCGGTCACCGCCCGAGACCGCCCCGGCCAGCGGCGCGAGCAGCTCCGGGAGCCGCGTGCCGATCCGTCTCACGACCCTGGCCACGCGCGAGTCGCTGCGCTCGGGCGCGCGGGTCTCCGACTCGGGTTGAACGTCGCCGTCGTCCGGCGACTCCTCCGGCGCGGCCGTGGCAAGGATGCGCCCGAGCGAGCGGCCGTCGCAGGCGATATGCGCGCGCGCGGTCGCGCGCAGCATGAGAAGCTCGTCGGGACTCAGCAGATCCCGGCGGCGCAGAAAGATGCCGCCGGGCTGGTCGAAGGCGGTGGAGTCCCCAACGGTGAATACCGCGGCGGTGATCCGGTCGGACAGATCCTGCTGATAATCGGTCGGATGCGCGTTGAGGACGACCAGATCCACCGTCATCCCATGCCGCCGCCAGTAGCGATGGGCGGCGAGCAGCTGGCGGAGCGTCGGCAACCCGTCCACCGAGTGGATCGTCGCCAGCAGGATCGGCCAGTCTCCGGACACGCCATTGCGCCAGAGGAGGAGCTGGGAGCCCCGGTTCCGCCGCAACTCCGCCTGGGGCGCTCGCAGGGCCGGGCTGCCGTAGAACAGGTGCCCCGCCAGCTCCTGCGCCACGGCGGAATCGGCGGGGCTGAGGTTGAGCTCGCGCAGCTCGATCTGGCTCGAGGTCCATGCCAGATCCAGCGCCCGTTGCGCGGCATGCGGGTCGCGGTAGCGGTCGGCAAGATCGAACGCCTGCTCGCGACTGGTGGCGACGAGCGTGGTGAACGCGACCGAGGCGGACTGGCCCGGCCCCAGCCACACCCGGGCGCGCAGCCCGAAGATGGGGTCGAGAACCGCTCCCGTGGTGCCGGACAGCTCCCCGTCCGCCTCCATCGCCGCGGGATCGCGCGTCGATCGGCCCCGGCCGATGAACCGGGCGCGGTCGGTCTCGCAGCTCACGTACCCCACCTGCTCCTTGCCCACCGCAGCCACGTGCACGCACCAGATCGGCCGCTCCGTCGCGGAGCGCGGACGCCGGGTCGCCGTGATCGCCGTGGCCCACTCGTGCCACTCGGTCTCCACGAACAGGTTGGCGAAGGCGGGGTGGGCGCGGTCGGTCTCGGGCGGCGCGAGCACGATCTCGCCGTAGCTGGTGAGCTCGACCTCGCGCGGACGCTCGCTGTTGTTGGTCACGGTGATGCGGCGCACCTCGGCCGAGTCTTCCGGCACGACGGCGATCTCGGTGCTCGTCTCGACGGCCCCGTCGGCCCGCTGGAACGTGACCCGGTCGGTCGCGAGATCGGCGCGATACCAGTCCGCCCTGGCGCACACCGGCTGGTGGGCCGCGGACCACACCTGCCCGGTGGACAGGTCCTTCACGTACTGGAATTGCCCCGTCGCGTCCCGGCAGCCGTCGGCCCGCCAGCGGGTGACCGCGAGCGACCCGTAGCGACTGTACCCGCCGCCGCAGTGGCTCACCATGATGGTATAGGGCGGCTCGCCCAGCAGGGCGATATGGGGCTGCGGAGTGTCCGGCGTGTCGAGCCGGCGCACCGCCGGCTGCTCGAGGTCGGCGGCGGGCATCGCCTCGTCGGGCCGGGTCTGCTGCGGCTCGCGCAGCACCAGGCGGCGCGGAATGCGCTCGTGCAGCAGCAGCTCGGCCGATCGTACCAGCGGATCGGCGTGGAAGCGGCGCTGCCACACTCCCGCGGCCAGAATGTTGGTGAAGGCCACCAGCCCCATACCCTGGTGGTGCGCCATGTAGGCGCGGACCACCGAATAGGGGCGCTCGGGATCGGGCCGGGTGTAATCGACGGCGTCCCGGAACCCGTAGGGGCCGAGTGCGCCCAGGAGCTCCAGCTCGATGAGGTTCGCCAGCGCGGGGGCGGGACTTACCATCGCGGCGAGGGCGGAGGCGTACGGCGCCACCACCAGCTCCCGACCCAGCCCGCGTTTGAGGGCCAGATCGGGCACGCCGAATGCGCGATACTGATACGTGTGGTGGCGGTCGCGCACGTTGTAGGCGCTCTCGCTCACACCCCAGGGAACGCGCCGCTCCGCTCCGTACGTGCGCTGGCGCCTGACCGCGCCGTCGTAGGTCTGCGCCAGCACCGTGTTGGGAAACGACCGCATGACGAGCATCGGCATGAGATACTCGAACATGCTGCCGCTCCAGGACACCAGCGCCGGCGCGCCCGCGGCGTACGTCAGCGCGCGGCCCAGATGGAACCAATGCTCCACGGGGACGTCGTTCTTGGCCACCGCGATGAAGCTCGCCAGGCGCGCCTCGGACGCGAGCAGGTCGTAGTACGAGCCGTCGAGCGAGTGGGTGCTCTGCTGGAAGCCGATGGCGAACAGCTTGCGCTCCCGATCCATCAGGAAGCGGAAGTCCATCTCCATGGCGTACTGGTAGGCCCGCTCGGCGATCACCTCGAGGCCGAGTACCAGGCGAGCCGCCTCGGCCGATTCGCCGGCGAGCGCGCGCAGGGTGGCTCCCGGGCTCGCCGGCAGACGCTCGGCCGA
>JACDHV010000361.1 GCA_013820855.1 Gemmatimonadales bacterium
CCCTCGATCCGGGAGCTCAGGTCCACCAGCCGCTGGTAGGCGGGATTTCCCCTGACCAGCTCGCGCATCTCGTCCACCCGCTGCATCGCGTCGGGGATGGTGAGGCTGTAGGCCGGTCCCGACGGGATGAGCTTGGTGATCCGGTCGGCCTCGCCCGGCGGGATGCGCAGGACCCGGGCCACGTCCTTCACGGCCGCCCGCGCCTTCATCGTCCCGAAGGTGACGATCTGTCCGACGCTGTTCCGGCCGTAGCGCTCGCGGACGTACTCGATCACCTCGCCCCGGCGCTCGAAGCAGAAGTCCACGTCGATGTCGGGCATCGACACCCGCTCGGGATTGAGGAAGCGCTCGAAGAGGAGATCGAACCTGAGCGGGCAGACATTGGTGATCCCGAGCGCGTACGCCACGATCGAGCCCGCCGCGGACCCGCGCCCCGGCCCCACCGGGATGCCGCGGTCGCGCGCCGCGGCGATGAAGTCCTGCACGATGAGGAAGTAGCCGGCGTACCCCGCGCGGTTGATGACGCCGAGCTCGAACGCGAGCCGCTCCGACACCTCGGGGGGGAGCGGCGACCCGTACCGGCGCTCGGCGCCCTCTCGCGCGAGATGGTCCAGCAACGCCTCGTCGCTGGCGTAGCCCGCGGGGCGGGGGAAGCCGGGCAGGAAGTACTTCTTCTCGAAGTCGAACTCGCAGAGGTCGGCCACCCGCTGCGTGTTGGCCACGGCCTCGGCCTGGTCCGGGAAGAGCGCCCGCATCTCCTTCTCGGACTTGACGTACGATTCCTGGCCGGTGAAGCGAAACCGCTTGGGATCGTCCAGGTCGCTGCCGGTTCCGATGGCGAGCAGCACGTCGTGCGCCTCGGCGTCCTCGCGGCGGAGGTAGTGCGCGTCGTTGGTGGCCACCACCCCGAGGCCGAGCTCCTGTCCCAGACGCAGCATCCCCTCCGCCACGACCCGCTCTTCGGCGATGCCGTGCTGCTGAATCTCCAGCCAGAAGCCGTCGGGGCCGAACGCCCGCGCGAACCACTCGGCGCTCGTGCGGGCCTCCTCATAGCGGCCGTGACGGAGATGGTGCGCCACCTCGCCGGAGAGACACGCCGCCAGGCAGACGATGCCCTCGGCGTGCGCGGCCAGAACGTCCTTGTCGATGCGAGGCCGCCGGTAGAAGCCCTCGGTGAAGCCGATCGAGGTGAGGCGAACCAGGTTCTTGTAGCCGGCACGATTCCGGGCCAGGAGGACGAGATGGCTGTACGCCGCGGGCGCCCACGAGGGCTTCTCCCGGGCCTGGCGTGGCCCATAGGCGAGATACGCCTCGAAACCCAGAATGGGGCGGATCTGCTGGGCCTTTGCCTCCTCGTAGAAACTCCACGCCGCGTGCATGTTCCCGTGGTCGGTGACCGCGAGACTGTCCATGCCGAGCCGCTTGACGTGAGCCACCAGATCCGGGATCCGGTTGGCGCCGTCGAGCAGGGAATACTCGCTGTGGGTGTGGAGATGAACGAAGGGCATGGAGAGCTAGCGGGTCACTGTTCGCTTCTCGAGTTCGCTCAGCACGGCGTCGAGCGTGACGCCGCGGGCCTGCAGCAGCACCAGCAGATGGTACACCAGATCCGCCGATTCGGCGGCGACGCGGCCCTCGTCCTCCGCGTTGGCCGCCACCACCAGCTCGACCGCTTCCTCGCCGACCTTCTGGGACACCTTGGTCACACCCTGGTCGAGCAGCTCGGCCGTGTACGATCCCTCCGGCCGCTCCGCCGCCCGGGCGGCGATGGTGGCGGCCAGCCGGCTCAGCAGGTGCCCGCCGGGGTCCTCTCCGGCCGACGGCCCCGCCGATCCCCCACCGATCCTCGCGGAGAAGCAGGTCCGCGCACCCGTGTGGCACGCGGGGCCGGTCTGCTCGACCCTGAAGAGGACCGTGTCCCCGTCGCAGTCCAGCCGGACCTCGGCCACCCGCTGCTCGTGGCCCGAGGTCTCGCCCTTGCGCCACAGGGTCTTGCGGGAGCGGCTGTAGTAGTGGGCGAAACCGCTGGAAAGGGTACGC
>JACDHV010000027.1 GCA_013820855.1 Gemmatimonadales bacterium
TCGGGTGGTCGCGCCCTTCCTGCCCGCCCCGGCCCTGGAGGACTTGTCCGGCCTGGAGCTGGTCGGGGGCACTTCCGGAGCGAGACGCGGAACGCCGGAGGTGGTGATGCTGGGCGACCTGGCCGAGGGCTGGTCGTACCAGGCGCTTCAGGAGGCGTTCGAGTACGTGCTGGGGGGCGCCACCATCATCGCGCTCTCCCGCGACCGCTACTGGCGGCATGGCGACCGGCTGGCACTGGACGCCGGCCCGTTCGTGGCGGCTCTCGAGTACGCGACGGGTGTCGAAGCAGCGGTCGCCGGCAAGCCGAGCCCCGCGTTCTATGCCGCCGCCCTCGCCAGCCTGGGCATCGCGCGCCCGGCGGGGGCCGCCATGGTCGGGGACGATCTCTGGTCGGACGTCGAGGGGGCGCAGCGGGCTGGGCTCCAGGGCTGGCTCGTGCGCACCGGAAAGTTCCGGGAGGAGACGCTGCGTGAGGCGGGGATCGTCCCCCAGCGGGTGCTCTCGAGCGTCGCCGAGCTCGCGCGGACGTGAGCCGGATGGCCGGTTATCTTTCGCGGCTCCGTTCATCTGGAGTGAGGTTGCCGGTCCGGCTGGCCCTGCCGCTGCTCGGGTGTTGCCTTCCCGCCGTCCTGTCCGCCCAGAGCGTCGCCGATTCCGGTCCCGCGCTGCCGTCGGATTCGAGGATCATTCGCGCCATCCAGCTGGAGCGGCGGGACGTGTTCGATCCCCACGAGCGGGGCTGGCTCGCGCGGGTGGCGAACGCGCTCCACTTCGAGACCCGTGTCCCCACGGTCCGCCGCGAGCTGCTCTTCGGTGTCGGGGAGCCGTACGACTCGGCGCGAGTCGCCGAGTCCGAGCGCAACCTTCGCGGCCTCGGCGTCTTTCGCCGGGTTCAGATCGACTCGACGCAGACCGACTCCGGCGTCGTGATGAAGGTGCTCACGAAGGACGGCTGGAGCACGCGGGCCGACTGGCGCTTCCGCAGCGCCGGCGGCGAGGTCGAGTTCACCATCGGAATGGTGGAGGACAACCTGCTGGGCACCGCGTCCTCCGCGTCGGTCCGCTACCGCAAGACTCCCGACCGCTCGACGGTGGCACTCGGATTCCGGCGCCCCCGGCTCTTCGCCGGCCAGGTCGGGCTCGCGCTGGCCTACGAGAACCGGTCGGACGGGCGGCTCAGCCTGGTGGCGCTGGAGCAGCCGTTCTACTCCCTCACCTCGTCAGCCGGCTTTCGTTTCGAGGCCGAGGACCGGGACGAGCGGGTGCTGCGATTCTTCGACGGCAGCGCCACCGCGCGAGACACGCTTTTCCGACAGTACACGCTGGTGCGGGGCTCCGCCGCCTGGGCGCTCAGGAAGTCGTCTACCGGCTTCCTGCGGCTGGGTATCCAGGCGCAGGTCCGACGCGACGATTTCCTCCCGGAGGGGGCGGGGATTCCCTTCCCCCGCTCGGTGAGCGGGGCGTTCGGACCGTACCTGTCCTGGAACCGGGCCAGGTTCCTGGTCACGGAAGGTGTCTCGGGCTTCGCCCGCGAGGAGGACGTGGATCTCGGCGCCACGATACGGGCCGGCATCAACGTCGCCCCCAGCGCGTTCGGCTATGAGCGGGACGGATTCGCCCCGCTGGTGTCGGCCCGGGTCGGAACCAGCATTCCCGGCGGGTTCGGATATCTGGAGGGCCTGGTATCAGGGATGTACACCTCCGCGGGCCTCGACTCGGGAGTCGTGCAGCTCGCCGCCACGGGCGTCGTGAAGCCCACCCGGGGCCACGTGGGCATCGTCCACGTCGAGGCGGGTTGGCTCGAGAATCCGCTCCCGGGAGCGGAGTTCGACCTGGGGCTCGGCAGCGGTCCGCGCGCCTTTCGAAGCCACGCCTTCACCGGCGACCGCACGGTCTTCGCCACGGGCGAGTACCGAGTCACCGTGACCGAGAATTTCCTCGGGCTGGTCGGGGTGGGCATCGCGGGATTCGTGGACCACGGCGGCGCATGGTACGCGGGAACGCCCCGCCGGCTCGGCTGGGACGCCGGCGTCGGGCTACGGCTCGGCGCGAGCCGCGCCTCGGACACGGAGGCGCTGCGATTCGATCTCGCGCGCCGGTTCGGGAACGACGCGCAGGACGGCGGGTGGGTGGTGGTGGTGGGGAAGGGCTTCGTCTTTTCGCCGGTCGGGAAACGGTCGCTCTGACTAGACCGCGACGTAACGGCTCAGGACCACCACGGCCACGATCACTGCCAGAATCAGGAGCGCCAGCGCGAGCACGGTAATGCCGCGGCGGCCGACGTCGGAGCGAAAGAACCGGCTCATGGTCACATTCTAGCGTCGATGGCTATCAACGCGCACCCCCCCGAATCCGCGGCCGAGGCCGCCACCGGCCCCCGGATCGGCGCCGCGCTGGGTCTGGGCCTGCTGGCCGCCGCGCTGGCGCTCTCGCTCTTCGTCTGGCTGGGCTATCTGATCCATCCAGGAGAGCCAACCGGGCTCGACTTGATGGTCCGCGCCTGGCTGGGGTCGCTGCAGTCAGCGGAGCTCACGTCGCTCATGTGGGCCGCGAGCGTCTACGGGGCTCCGGTCCGGCTGTCGCCCATCGGCGTGGTCCTGGCCGTACTGTTTCTCGTCCGGGGATGGTACCGGGGCGCCCTCCTGGTCATCGTCACCCTGGCGGGTGCCGGGCTGCTCGACACCGGGCTCAAGCTCTTCTTCGGCCGGACGCGGCCGGAGGCGTTCTTCACCCACTATCCCGCGCCGCCATCCTACAGCTTCCCCAGTGGTCACGCACTGTTCGCCACCTGCTTTTTCGGGGGGATCGCGGTCCTCCTGTCCCACCGGCTCCGAAGCCGGGCCGCCCGGGCGCTGGTGTGGGCCATCGCGGTGACGCTGATCGTCGTCATCGGCGCCTCGCGGGTCTACCTGGGGGTGCACTATCCCACGGACGTGGTCGCGGGGTACGCCGTGGGCGTAGTCTGGGTGGCTGCGGTGGCGCTGGGCGACCGTCTGGCGACCCCGCGGGCTCGCCTGGGGGTCTGACCGGGCACTGCCTTGCCAATGGCCCCCGGGGCGGGCATTCTTCACCCTCTCCCTGGCGGCCGGGTCCCACGATGGTGACCGGCCGATGCTCGCCGGTCGAAACCGACCCCGGGAACCTTCCCCAATACGACAGCCGTTTCCGGCGCTCCCCCGCGCCGAGCTGGCGAGTCCCCCCAGAGGTTCTGGATGCGCCGACTCCGCATAGGTGTTCTCGACCTTGTCACCAAAGCCCCGAACCGCTCGCTATACGCCCGACTCATGCACGCCAATCTGGCGAGCATCATGCCGCAGGTCATCAGCGTCTGGTGCGAGCAGGAAGGGCACGACGTCCGGCTGGTCTGCTACACCGGCCTGGAGGACCTGCTCGAGGAGCTGCCCGCGGATCTCGATGTGCTCTTCATCGGGGCATTCACCCAGTCAGCCCAGCTCGCCTACGCGCTGAGTAGCCTGTTCCGCAAGCGGGGAGCGGTCACCGTGCTGGGAGGGCCGCACGCGCGCTGCTATCCAGAGGACGCGCGGAAGTACTTCGACTACGTGCTCGGCTTCACCGACCGGGAGATCGTGGCCGACGTGCTGCGCGATGTCGGCCCCCACCGGCCGATGGGTGTTCACCTGGTCGCGGCCCGCCAGCCCACCGAGCTCCCGACGCTGCAGGAGCGCTGGAAGTTCGTGACCCCGACGCTGGCGAAGGCGCCGACGATCAAGATCGTGCCCATGATCGGCAGTCTCGGCTGCCCCTACACCTGCAGCTTCTGCATCGACTCGACGGTGGAGTACCAGCCGCTCAGCTTTCCGCAGCTCCGGGCCGACCTGGCCTTCCTGCTCACCAAGATGAAGAATCCGATCGTGGGGTGGCACGACCCGAACTTCGGCGTGCGCTTCGACGACTATATGGAGGCCGTGGAGCAGGCGGTGCCGCGGGGGTCGATGCGGCACATCGCGGAGAGCAGCCTCTCACTGCTTTCGGAGCCTCACCTCAAGCGGCTGCGCGCGAACAACTTCCAGGCCATTCTGCCGGGGATCGAGTCGTGGTACGACCTGGGCAACAAGTCCAAGACCCGGCGCACCGGGATGGACAAGGTCAAGCAGGTCTCCGAGCACGTCAACATGATCCTCCGCTACATCCCCTACATCCAGACCAACTTCGTGATGGGTCTCGACGGCGACATGGGGCCGGAGCCGTTCGAGCTGACCAAGAAGTTCATCGATCTGTCGCCGGGCGCGTTTCCGGCCTACTCGCTGCTCTCCGCCTTCGGGCGCGCGGCGCCGCTCAACCTGGAGTACCAGCGGGCGGGCCGGGTGCTGCCGTTCCCGTTCCACTTCCTCAACAACAATCATGCGATGAACGTCCGGCCCAAGAACTACAGCTGGCCGGAGTTCTACGACCATCTGGTGGACGTGACCCGCTACTCGTTCTCGTGGAGGGCGATCGGGCGCCGGATCGGGGCGACCCAGACGATGATCCCCAAATGGATGAACGTGGTCCGCGCGGTGTCTACCGAGGGGTTCGGCCGGATCAAATACCAGACCGAGATGCGGCAGCGGCTCGACACCGATCGGGAGCTGCGCGCGTTCTTCGAGCGGGAGACGGACCAGGTTCCGATGTTCTACCAGGACCGCATTCGGGAGGACCTGGGCCCGCTGTACGAGCACCTGCCGGAGGGGGCGATGTTCCATGACCCCAATGCGTATCTCAACTCGCAGCCGGCGCCGGAGCAGCTGACGCTGACGCGGTAGCGCGTGCTGGGGTGGACCCTAGGCCGTGGAGCGGTCGGCCGAGCGGGTGCGAGCGCCGGACTCGGACTTGTCGCGCCGGGTGCCGCCGCGGAATTCGAAGTGCTCCTCGCTCATCAGCCGCTCGCTGTCGGGCAGCGCGGGCGCCGTCAGGTGCCACAGCAGGAGCTGGCGGCCGATCGCGGTGGCCGGCTGCCAGGTTCCCGGCTCGAGGGCAGGGTAGAGGGACGCGTACTGGGGCCGGAGTCTGGCTTCCCGGATGGTACCTTCCATGGTGTTCCGCCTTCGCGTATGGGACCCGCCGCGAAGTTGCGTCCGATCGGCGTCTCAGGCAAGGGTGACGGGCGGGGGGTCATCCGCCTTGCTGGGCCTCACGGCGCGGGGCTATTTTCAGGGTTCCGCGGCGCCGTAGCCAAGTGGTAAGGCAGAGGTCTGCAAAACCTCGATTCGTCGGTTCGATTCCGACCGGCGCCTCTCATCCGGCCCCGCCACCAAATGCCCCGGCCATCGCACGATGGCCGGGGCGTTTAGTTGCTCACCCGACGAACCGGGCGCGTGGGCGCCCCGGTCAGTGCGTCACACCGCGACGCGGTTCACTCGAGCCTCGGCGATCGCCGTCAACTTCAGATCGGTCGCCTTCTCCTCCTCGAGCGTCTGACGAAGCACTTCGGCGCAGTCGTTCCGGCCCAGCTGCTGGGCCCATGCGACCAGCGTGCCGTAGCGGGTGATCTCGTAGTGCTCCACCGCTTGCGCCGACGCGAGGGCCGCGGCATCCAGCACCTCGTGATCGCTCGCGTCGCTCATGATCTCCTCGGCCTCGTCGATGATTCCGTCGATGGCCGGGCACTTGACCGCCTTGGCCTCCTTGCCGTGCATCTTGAACACCTGCTCGGCCCGCTTGATCTGGTTGCGGGTCTCGTCGAGATGCCGCTCGAAAGCCTGCTTGAGCTGCGGATCGGTGACCTTCCCGATCATCTTCGGCAGCGCCTTGGTGATCTGCTGCTCGGCGTAATAGACGTCGCCGAGGGTGTGGACGAAGAGGTCGTCCAGTGATTTGATCGGCTTGCTGAGTATGCCCATGATGTCTCCTTCTGAAGAATACGATCGCCGAGGATCGGGAGGCTTCCCGGTGCCGACGAGATGTTTCCCATTGGGTATGCAGTGTGGCCCTCTCGACCGTGCAGGGCCGTGACATGGGTCACCGGCAAGGTCAGATTATACCCGCCGCCATGACCGCACACGCCGAGCCTCGAGAAGCCTTCCGCCGACGCACGACGGTCGGCCCCCGCCTGGCCTCCTTCCGCGAGTTCCTGGACACCGAGGCCGGCGGCGCCGTCGTCCTGCTCATCGCGACCGTGACGGCCCTGGTCTGGGCCAACAGCCCATGGTCCGAGAGCTACCACCGGCTGTGGGAAACCGATGTATCGCTGTCGGCCGGCGACCTCCGCCTCAGCCTCGATCTCGCTCACTGGGTGAACGACGGGCTGATGGCCCTCTTCTTTCTCGTGATCGGCCTCGAGGTTCGCCGAGAGTTCGACCGGGGGGAGCTGCGGGAGCGCCGCCGCGCCGCCGTGCCGCTGATCGCCGGACTGGGGGGCATGCTGGTGCCCGCCCTGCTCTTCCTGACGCTCAATCCGAGCGGTGAGACGGCGAGGGGATGGGCCATGGTCATGGCCACCGACACCGCCTTCGCGCTCGGCGTGCTCGCGCTGGCGGGCCGTCACTGCCCCCTCCGGCTCAGGATCTTCCTCCTCACGCTGGTGGTCGTGGACGACGTGGGCGCCATCAGCATCATCGCGCTCGCCTACAGCTCGGCCGTGAAGCCGCTGTGGCTCCTGGCCGCCGCCGGGGCGCTGGTCGTCATCGCCGTGCTGAGGCGCAGGGGGGTCGAGAGCTCCGCGCCATACTGGCTGCTGGGTGTGGGTGCCTGGCTCGCCACGCTGCAGGGGCGGCGTGCACCCCACCGTCGCCGGCGTGGCCATCGGGCTCACGACCAGCGCCTACCCCCCTCGCCGCGCCGACCTCCAGCGCGCCTCGGGTCTGGCCCGTGCCTTTCGCGAGCAGCCGAGCGCGGCCCTCGCGAGCGAGGCGGCGCGGCGCATCACCCGATCGCTGTCGCCGAACGAGCGACTCCAGCACGCGCTGCATCCGTGGACCAGCTTCGTCGTGGTGCCGCTGTTCGCGCTGGCGAACGCGGGAATCGAGCTGAGCGCCGAGGTGCTGGAGCGCGCCTTCTCCTCTCCGCTCGCCATCGGTGTCGTCGTCGGGCTGGTGCTCGGGAAGCCGATCGGGATCACCGCGGGCGCCTGGCTGGCGACGCGGCGTCCGCTCGGCGCCATGCCGCTCGCGGTGCCGTGGCCGGCGCTCGTCGCCACGTCCTCCGTCGCCGGCATCGGGTTCACCGTCTCGCTCCTCATCGCCGAGCTGAGCTACACCGGGCAGCTCCTCGCGGAGGCGAAGGTCGGCATCCTGGGCGCGTCGATCACCGCCGCGCTGCTCGGCAGCCTGATGCTTCGCGGCCTGGCGTGGCTGCCGCAGGATTGGATGCGGCGCGCCCAGGGTCGGGTGGCGCTGCCCATCGCGGATCTGGCCGTGCCGGTGGACCCCGAGCGCGACCACGTGCTGGGACCGCCCGACGCAGCCGTCACCCTGGTGGAGTACGGAGATTACGAGTGCCCCTACTGCAGGAGCGCCTCACTGGTGATCCCGCAGCTGCTCGAGGGGTTCGGCGGACGCCTGAGGTTCGTCACGCGGCACTTTCCGCTCCCCGACGTTCACCCCAACGCGGCCCTCGCCGCCGAGGCGGTGGAGGCTGCCGGAGCTCAGGGAAAGTTCTGGGAAATGCACGACCTCCTGTTCTCGCGGCAGGACCACCTCCAGTTGGCCGACTTGCTGAGGTACGCCGGTGAGCTGGGGCTCGACGTGGGTGCCTTCGAGTCCGACCTGCTGAACGCGCGGCATGGGGATCGCGTGGCCGGTGATGTGGAAGGGTGCCGAGACGGCGGGCGTGGCGGGAACTCCCACCTTCTTCATCACCGACCGCCGCTACGTGGGCGCCTACGACATGGAGTCGCTGGAGGGTGCGGTGCTGGAGGCGCTGCGGGAGGTGGAGAGCCGGCGCCCGACCGAGGTCGGCGGGCAGACCACGGCCGCCTAGGCCGGCACTGCCGAAGTTTTTCTGCGGATAGGAGGGCCAGGTGACACGTTTCGATTATCTGATCGTCGGTGGCGGCATGGCGGCCGCCGCGGCCGCTCGCGGGATCCGGAAGGAAGACCCGAACGGCACCATCGGCATCGTCGGCGCCGAGCCGCATCCGCCCTACGACCGGCCGCCCCTGACCAAAGGCCTGTGGAAGGGAGACGATCCGGACGGCATCTGGCGCAGGATCGGGGACACGGGGGCCGAGCTGATCCTCGGCCGGCGCGCCGAGCGGCTGGACCCGGCGACGAAGCGGGTCACCGACGACACTGAAACGGTGTACGAGTATGGAAAGCTCCTCCTCGCGACCGGTGGACGCACGCGGCGGTTCCGGGACGCCCCCGAGAGCGTGGTCTACTTCCGCACGCTCGACGATTACCGGAACGTGCGAAGTCTCGCCGACCGTGGGGTCGACTTCGTGGTCGTCGGCGGTGGCTTCATCGGGTCGGAGATCGCGGCCGCGATCCGGATGCAGAACCGGGAGGTCACCCTGGTCGTGCAGGAGGAGGGGATCGGGGCGCGGGTCTACCCTCCGGAGCTCTCGCGGTGGCTGGTGGATTACTACCGCGAGAAGGGCGTCACCGTCCGGCTCGGCGAGAGGGTGAGCCGCGTCGGCATGCGCGGTGCCAGGCTCGAGGTCGGCTCGGACGGGGGCGAGCCGATGGTGGCTGACGCCGTCGTCGCCGGCCTGGGCATCGAGCCGGAGGTGGGCCTCGCCCGGCAGGCAGGGCTCGCGGTGAGCGACGGCGTGGAGGTGGACGAGCAGTTGCGGACGAGCCGCAGCGAGATCTATGCGGCCGGCGATGTGGCCAACTTCCACAATCCCGCGCTCGGCAAGCGCATCCGTGTGGAGCACGAGGACAATGCGAACACGATGGGCGAGACCGCCGGCCGAAACATGGCGAGGGCGGGGATCCGGTACGACCACCTGCCGATGTTCTACTCCGATCTCTTCGACCTGGGCTACGAGGCGGTCGGAGACGTGAGCTCCCGGCACGAAACCGTCGTGGACTGGAAGGAGCGGTTCCGCGAAGGCGTGATCTACTACCTCGACGGGGGCCGGGTGCGCGGCGTGCTCCTCTGGAACACCTGGGGGCAGGTGGATGCCGCCCGAGCGCTCATCGCGGAGCCGGGACCCATCCGCGCCGGCCAGCTGAAAGGCAGGCTGCCGGCCGGCTGACGGAGCAGGCGCCCGGCGCCGGCCTCGAGCTGCTCCCTATTACGAGAAGTAGATCCAGGTCCCGAGCACGCCGAGCACCACGAGGCCGCTCAGCATCAGGTCCACTCGCCGCCGGGCTCGATCTTCGCCGCGCGCCGGCACGCGGGTGCCGCCGAAGGTGATTCCCTCCACCTGCTCCGGGCGCGGCGGCGGTGCCGTGAGGCTGGCCGCGATCAGCACCAGCACGCACACCGCGAACAGCATCGCCGCGAAATGGAGGAAGTTGATGTCCGCGTAGGTCCGAAGGGCGCCGCCGAGGGATTCCTTGTTCAGCTCCGCCACCAGCCGCGCCATGCCGAGCACGAATCCGATGACCAGCGCCGTCATGGCGCCACGCGCGTTGGCCCGCCGCCAGAGAATGCCCAGGAGAAACGCCGCTGCTACCGGCGGAGCGATGTACGCCTGGACGCTCTGGATGTACTGGTAGAGCTGGGCGGAGATGAGCTTCATCAGCGGGATCCAGAGCAGGCCGAAGATCACCAGCACGCCGGTCGCGAGCTGCCCCACCCGGACCAGCCTCCGCTCGGACGCGGTGGGGTGCAGCTTCCGGTAGATGTCCCAGGTGATGAGCGTGGAGCAGGAGTTGAACACGCCGGAGAGCGAGCTCATCAGCGCTGCCAGAAGTCCCGCGACTACCAGGCCACGGAGGCCTGCCGGCAGAAGCGCGGCCACCAGAGCGGGAAGGGCCTGATCCGGCTGGGCGAGCGAGAGCTGCCCCTGCCGCGCGAGTTGCGCCGCAATGATGCCGGGGATCACGAACAGCAAGACCGGAAGGAGCTTGAGGAATCCGGCGAAGATGGTACCCCGGCGGGCCTGGGTCTGGTCCCTGGCGGCGAGGACGCGCTGGACGATGAACTGGTCGGTGCACCAGTACCAGATGCCGAGGATCGGCGCTCCCAGCACGATGCCGGTCCACGGAAAATCCGGGTCGCTCACGGGCTTCCACATGTCGAGCATGCCGGGTGCCGACGCCGCCACCATCGCGTCCCACCCGCCGAGCGCGCGGAGCCCCGACACCGTGACCACCACTGATCCGCCGATGAGCACGAACATCTGCAGCAGGTCGGTGTACAGGACCGCACGGAGACCGCCGATCACCGTGTAGAGCCCGGTCGCGACCACCACGACCAACGCCCCGGTCCAGAAGTTCACGCCCATCAGCGTCTCGAAGACGACGCCGCCGGCCGCGATCGTCACCGAGATCTTGGTGAGGACGTACGCGATGATCGACACGACGGCCAGGTACCAGCGCGCTGCCTCCGAATAGCGGCGCTCCAGGAACTCGGGCATCGTGAACACGCCGCTCCTCAGATAGAAGGGCACGAACACCCAGCCGAGCAGCAGCAGCATCAGGGAGGCGAGCACCTCGAACTGTCCCACGGCCACACCGCTCGCCGCCCCCGTGCCGGCGAGGCCGACCAGGTGCTCCGAGCCGATGTTCGATGCGAAGAGCGACGCCCCGACCACCAGCCAGCCCGTGTGCCGGCTGGCGAGGAAGTACTCGCTCGAGTCGCGTCCGGTCCTGGCGGCGCGCCAGGTCGGCAGGAGGGCGGCGGCCAGCACCAGCACGAAGTACAGTGCCACCACGACCCAGTCGATACCGGTCATCGCATCCTCGACGGTTTCGCCAGCGCAGGGAATCAGGAGGGAGGGCGCACCCAATCTAGGAACCGCCTCGGGAAGCGGCCAGCGCCGCAGGTGCCCGCGTGAAACCGTCGGCCAGTCCCGGACGTCTCCCTGGACACGGCCGTCGGGTAGCGGTCCGGTCCGCCCGTCACTCTGGAAAGGATGCCCATGCCGGCACCGCTCGCGCGCGCCTCTGATTCTGGCCCTGGCCCTTTGCTTCACCTCCACCGCGGCCGGCCAGCGATCGCCGCTCGGCTACGCGATCGACGTCACCGACCGGACCGACGACCAGTTCAGGGTGACCGTCTCGGTGAGCGGGCTCACTCCGGAGAACGCCGTCTACCAGTTCGCCGCGACGGCGCCGGGCACCTACCCCGGTGAACTTCCAGATTGATTCGACGCCGACCCCCCGGCAGCGCACCCTTCGGGAGGCCTGGCTGGGCAGGAAGCCGAGGCCCGCCAGCTGAGCGGCGAAGTCGGCATTTCGGGTGTATTGTACCTGAGGACCCCGACCGAGGAGACCGCCATGCTCGCCCGCTATGTGCCGCTCGCCTTCGCCTTCGCTCTGCCGCTGTCCGCCGCTCCCCTCGCCGCCCAGAGCGCGGCGCCGATCTCGACCTGCGAATCCGACGCGCTCTGCGGCCGGGTTCCCCGGCCCATCGGCCTCTATGTCCGTGCCGTTGAAGAAGATGGACGGTATCTGGCGCTGGAGGACGGCTCCCTTTGGGAAGTCGAGATCTCCGACCGCGCCACCACGGCCTCCTGGACACCCGCTGATTTCGTGAATCTGAGCTGGATCGCGGCCCCGCGGGAGAACTACGAGTACCTCCTGACGCGGACCGGGTACCGGGACCAGCGCGCCGCCGTCCGGCTCGCCGGTCGGAGGCCCGGCCCCGGCGCTCAGGAGTAGTATCGCCGCAGGTAGTCGGCCAGGCCGTCCAGGTCGGGAAAGAGCCGGCGCTCGTCCACGCTCACCAGGTCGAGCTGGTCGCGAAGCCGGCTCACTCCCTGGGCCGGAATCACGAACCTGGTCAGGGCCGAGCTTAGGCCGTTCGCCTCCAGGAACGAGTCGAACGACTGCCTGTTGTCGGAGCACAGCGTGAACGTCGCCGCCTGGGTGGCGATCCGCGCGTCGAGCGAGGGCGGCTCGATCATGCAGGCGAACTGCCGCTCCCGCGTCCTGGGCTCGAAGAGAGTCCAGGGCGTGAAGGCGCGCTCCTGTCCGAATACCCCCTCCAGATCCTGGGTCAGCAGCGCACGCTCCGGCAGCCGGAAGCGGCGGTGAACCTCTTTCCAGTCCAGCCGCCACACCGCCCGGTCGGCGTTGCCCGCGCCCCCGATCGTGGCGAAGTGAGCCGCCACCATCGGCGAATACGTCCAGTCGAGCAGCCGGGTGGGGAGCCCGTGGTGCTGTGCGGCAATGAGGATCTCCCAGTCGTTGGCCGGAGTGACGGAGAAGAACGGCCGCGAGTAGCGGATGAAGTTTCGGAGAATGTGCTCCTCGAGATCGGCCTTGCCATGCGGGGGCGACACGCCGCCGAGCGTGTCGAGGCTGGTGAGGAGCGGCCAGCTCGCGTCGGCGGCGCCGCGATAGACCCCGCTGTCCCGGTGCCTGCCGGTCTCGGGATCGGGGCTGGGCGGCGTGACCTTGGCGATGAGATCCGCCAGGCTGGTGATCGGTACGGTCCTGATGGGCATTGCACCGGCTTTCCTGTGACCTGCGTCCTAGCCGGCCCCTCCCCCATAGGCGAACATGCCGGAACGCGTTCCTGAGGACGGTGGCATGGCGGTTCGGGAAGCACGACTTCGACCGGAGTGGGCCGATCTCTATCCCGGCGTGCAGCCGGATGTCTGGCACGTGGCGGCCGCGCTGGTCCCTTTGGTGTTGCGTCAGCGGCTACAGAACCAGAGGAGCTGGGAGTTCACCCGTCGCATCCTGTTGGACGACCACTTCGAGTTTCGCGGCGGCCGGCAGCGCGACGCGACATGGACCGGCGTGCTCTCCCGGGTAGAGGACGCGTGATGTAGGGGTACGTGCGCCTCTAGCGTCGCGCAAGGCCGCTGTGTGATGCGATCTTTGCTCCATGGCCTCGCTCGACCTGCCCCCACTCCGCCGCCGGCTGCCACCTCGCCCGATCACCCGCTTCGCGCCGAGCCCCACCGGTTTCCTCCACCTGGGTCACGTCGCCAACGCCGTATACGTCTGGGGTATCGCGAGCGCCCTCGGCGGGCGTGTGCTGCTTCGGCTCGAGGATCATGACCGCGGGCGCTCCCGCCCGGAGTACGAGAGGGCCGTGCTCGAGGACCTCGAGTGGCTCGGCCTCGTTCCCGATGTCGGCACACCAGCCGAGCTCCGGCACGGCCCCTCCCCGTATCGTCAGAGCGACTGCGACGACAGCTTTCGGGCCGCTCTGGACGCCCTGATCCGGACCGAATGGGTCTATGGCTGCGACTGCACGCGGAAGGAAATCGCGGCGGAGGCGGGGGATCTCCGCAACGAGGAGACGAGGTATCCCGGCCGCTGCCGGGACCGGGGCCTGCCGGTCGCCGAGGGCCAAGGGATTCGCGTGGTGATGGCCGAAGGGGCCGAGACGTTCACCGATGCGCTGCTGGGAGCCGCCACCCAGTCGCCGGCTGAGCAGTGCGGCGACCTGCTGCTGCGGGACCGCACCGGCAACTGGACGTATCAGTTCGCCGTGGTGGTGGACGACCAGCGGCACGGCGTGGACTTGGTCGTTCGCGGCGAGGACCTGGTGTCCTCGACCGGCCGCCAGATTCGGCTCGCGCGCATGCTGGGTCGGGCGCGGCCTCCCGTCTTTCTCCACCACCCCCTGATCCGGAGGCCGGATGGCGCCAAGCTCAGCAAGTCGAGCGGCGATACCGGCGTGAGGGAGCTGCGGCGGGCCGGGGCGTCGCCCGGGAAGGTGTTGGGGCAGGCGGCGTGGCTGACGGGCCTGATCGAACGTCCCGCGGAGCTCTCACCGGCGGCACTTCCGTCGCTGTTCGGCGGCTGACGGCTGCAATTCGGCGGTGACGCCTGCGATTCGGCGGCTGATGCCCCGCGCGCGTGCTACTTGTCGACCTTGCCCGCGAGGATCCCGTGTCGCACTCGCGCCGCCTTGCCGCCCGCCCGGGGATCGGCGTCGAGCCGGCTCTCGACCCGTGCGACGAGCCGCACCACACCATTGAGAGTGAGTGTATCGGTGCCGCGGCGCACCCGTATCGGCAGGCTGTCCCCCTCGTTCCTGCCGAAGCGGTCGCGAAACGCCGTGCCGAATTCCGGATCCATGACCTCGACGTCGCCGAGGGCGAGGAGCAGGTCGCCGACCTTCACGCCGGCTTCCTGCGCGACGCCTCCAGGCTGGACCTCCTGCACCACGATCGCCCCGCTGGAATCCTGCGCCGTAGCGATCCCGACTCGCGGCTCGCGGACGGTGTCCGACACCTGGCGCAGTCCCACCCGCGGCAGCACGTCGCTCCAGGGGAACGGCTCGCGGCCGTCGATGTATCTGGCGTTGAACTCGGCGAACGAGCGGCCGCCCGCCGCCCGGCTCACCGCCGGCCACCAGTCGGCCGCGGTGAAGCCGCGCCCCTTCTTGTAGGCCGATCGGTAGAGCTCCCGCATCACGTCGTCCAGCGACCGGCGGTTGTCGCTTCCGTCGCGGATGAGCACGTCCAGCATGAACCCGGCCAGCGAGCCCTTGGGGTAGTACTGGTACTGGGTGCCGTCCACGGGCCCGATCCAGGTGGAGAGCGAGGCGTCTTCCAGCGCCGCGGGAGGCGCCGCGGCGATCTGCGCCATCTTCTCCCCGGTGAGGCCCAGGAACCCCGCGGAGTCTACGACGCCGCCACGGACCAGTGCCAGGTCAGCGTAGTAGTCGGTGATCCCTTCGCTGACCCAGAGCCAGGGCGTCTCCTGCGGCCCCGCGTAGTCGTACGGCCAGAGGTCGGCGGGTCGGAGCCGCTTTACGTTCCACCCGTGGAAGATCTCGTGGCTGGTGATCGAGGCGAGGAGCGGGTTTCCGATGAACCCCGGGTGGTAGATCCCGACGTGCGAGTTGGAGTGCTCCAGCGCGCTGCCGCCACCGACTTCCCGGGTGAAGACCAGCAAGGTGGTGTAGGTGCGCCACGGGGTTTCCTGGAAGACGGCCCTCATGGTGGGCACCGTCTTGGCGATCTGGTCCCACAGCAGCGACCTGGCGGGCCCGGTCATCGCGCCGACAGGGTAAGTCGCCAGCCGGTTCCACCTGCCCTGCACCTGCATGCTGTCGAGATCGAACCGGCCGACGAAGAACGGCATGTCCACCAGATCGTGATAGTTGGCCTCTCGATAGGAGCCTGGCGTGGGGCCCGGCGCCATGCCCGTCGCGATCAGCCAGCCGGGCTCGGTCTTCACCGACACCGTCGCGGGAAACTCGAAGCTTCTGCCCTCCGGATAGGGGAGGAGGTTGGTGCCGTTGAAGAAGGCGAAATCGGGCCGGCTCCACGACGCCGCGTTGTCGAGGGTGTCGGCGTGGTAGTCGAAGCGGACGGTCACGGTGCGGGCGCCTGCGGGGTGGATCCGCCAGGTGTCGTAGTCGAGCTTGTCCCAGCCGAGAGGCTTGCCGCCGGTGGTGGCCGCGAACCCGGTGACGTAGCGCGCGAAGTTGGCGATTTCGTACGACCCGGGCGTCCAGGTGGGAAACGACAGGAGAACGGGTCCCGGTCCCCGAATCTCGAAGGTCGCCGTGACCCTGAGCGTGCGCTCGATGGCGGATGCCGAATCGAAGGCCACCTCGTATCGAAGGTTCGCGAGCGGTGCGGAGACCGGCGGCGCCGCGCGGGGCGCCTGGGCCCGAAGAGGGGCCGCGGCGGCGATCGCCAACAGCAAACCCGACCAATACTTGCAACGCATACCCATCCCTCGTAAGAGAGGCGTGCGAGCGACCCCCCGGCCGGCTATGGATCTCGCGGCGCGCCAGCGGACCGGATGCGGCGCGGCCGTGAAGGGTGGAGCCGACGTCGGGTGGATACAAGGGGCGGCGGTCGGGTAGATTGGCGCATCCCCGACCCGGACACCCGAACCATGGCAGCCAGCCGACCCCGCCGCAGCGTGGCGCTCCACACCAAGATTCTGCTCGCCCTTCTGTTCGGCGCGATTGCCGGAGTGGCCAGCAACATCTATGCGGGCGACTCCCCGCAACTGGCCTGGATCACCGACAACGTGGCCCAGCCGGTGGGGCAGATCTTTCTGCGCCTCCTGTTCATGGTCGTCGTGCCGCTGGTCTTCGCCTCGGTCACCATGGGCGTGGCCTCGCTGGGCGACCTCCGCCGGATCGGACGGGTGGGCACGAAGACGCTGCTCATTTTCCTGGCCACCACCGCGGTGGCCGTGGTCGTGGGCCTGGCGCTGGTGAACGTGATCCGGCCCGGCGAATCGCTGGACCCGGCCATCCGGACTGCGCTGATGGCCGAGTATTCGTCGGAGGCGGGGCAGAAGGTGGTCCTGTCCGAGGAGAACCGGTTCGGGATCAACACCCTGGTGAACATCGTACCGCGCAACCCGGTGGCGGCCGCCGCGAACGGTGACATGCTGGGCCTCATCTTCTTCAGCCTGATGTTCGGGATCGCGCTCACGCTCATCGCGAAGGAATCGGCCGCGCCGGTGATGCGCCTCCTCGAGGGGGTGAATCAGGCGGTGATGGTGATCATCGGATTCGCGATGCGCCTGGCGCCGCTCGGCGTGGCGGGGCTCATCTTCTCGGTGACGTCGAAGTTCGGATTCGACATCCTCAAGTCGCTGGGCCTCTACGTGGTCACCGTGCTCCTCGCCCTCGCGGTGCACCAGTTCGGGGTGATCGCCATGATCGCGCGGTTCGTCGCGGGCATCGGTCCGAGGACGTTCTTCTCCCGGTCGCGCGCCCTCATGATCACCGCGTTCTCGACGTCGAGCTCCAACGCGACGCTGCCCACCACCATCCGGACCGCCGAAGAGAACTTCGGCGTGCCCCGGCAGATCGCGGGATTCGTCCTCCCGCTCGGCGCCACCATGAACATGAACGGCACCGCCATGTTCGAGGGCGTCACCGTGCTCTTCCTGGCGCAGGTGTTCGGCGTCCAGCTGGACCTGTTGACCCAGTTGATCGTCGTCATCATGTGCGTAATCACCGCGATCGGCGTGGCCGGCGTGCCGAGCGGGTCGATTCCGCTGCTGGTGATGGTGCTGGGGATGGTGGGGGTTCCGGGGGAGGGAATCGCGCTGATTCTGGGGGTGGACCGGATCCTCGACATGGCCCGAACCGTTCCCAACGTGACGGCCGACCTGCTCACGTCGCTCCTCGTGGCGAAGAGCGAGCGCCTGCCGCTGGTGGTCCCGGCCCGGCAGGAGAGTGCGGCCTGATCGCCCGGGGCGAGGCCTCCTCAGCGCGCCCCGACCGCCAGCGCCCCCGCCTTCGTGGCGATGCCCGTCAGCAGCGAGGCATACGACGCGGCGAACTTGGCCACGCCTTCCTTCTCGAGTTCCCGAGTGAGCGCCGCCAGATCGATCCCTGCCTCGGCGAGCGCCCGGAACCGGCCGGGCGCCTGGGCGACACCCTCCCGGATGCGCACGGCGGGCCGGCCATGGTCGTGATACGCCGCGAAAGTCTCGGGCGGCAGCGTGTTGACGGTGCGCGGGGCGACCAGCGCCTCCACGTAATACGTATCGGGATACCGCGGGTCCTTGGTGCTGGTCGATGCCCAGAGCGGCCGCTGGGGTCGGGCTCCCGCCTTGCTGAGCCGGTCCCAGCGCGGGGTGCCGAGGGACCACTCGAACAGCCGGTAGGCGGCGGCGGCGTTGGCGATGGCGATCTGGCCCCTGAGCGGGGACGGCTCGTCGGCTCCCGCGCGGTCGAGCAGCGGGTCCACCTTGCCGTCCACCCGGCTCACGAAGAAGCTCGCCACCGATGCCACGGGCTCGAGCGGCAGGCCCTCGTCCAGCCGCCGCTCCATGCCCGTGAGCCACGCCTCGATCACCTCGGCGTACCGCTCGATCGAGAAGAGCAGGGTGACGTTGACGCTGATGCCGTCGGCGATGCACCGGGTGATGGCCGGGAGCCCGGCTTCGGTGCCGGGAATCTTGATCATGGCGTTGGGGCGATCGACCGCCGCCCACAGCCGCTCGGCCTCGTGAATCGTGCCGGCGGTGTCGTGGGCGAGCGCCGGGGACACCTCGAGCGACACCTGTCCGTCGAGGCCGCCCGTGGCGCGGTGCAGGTCGGCGAAGACGTCGCAGGCCGCGCGCACGTCCGCCACCGCGAGCGCCTCGAAGATCTCGGCCGGGCTGCGGCCCTCGCCGCCGAGGCGGCGGATGTCGTCGTCGTAGGACGGGCTCCCGGCGACCGCCTGTTCGAAGATCGTGGGATTCGAGGTCATTCCCTTGAGCCCGTCCTCGTGAATGAGCCGGGCCAGCTCACCCGAGGCGACGAGATCACGGGTGATGTAGTCGTACCAGGGACTCTGCCCCAGCTCCCCGAGGCGCACCAGTGGGTTCATGACCCTTCGCTCCTGCCGGGCAGGGGGCGCCGCGCAAGCAGGTGGCGCACCATCTCCGCGGCCCGTTCGGGGGTGAACTTGAACTCCTGATAGAGCCGCTCGCCCGGGGCCGAGGCGCCGAAGCCGTCCATGGCGAGCATCGCCCCGTCGTCGGTGACCCAGCGCAGCCAGCCGAACGGCGACGCCGCCTCGATTCCCAGGCGGATCCGCACCGACGGCGGCAGCACCTCGTTCCGGTACGCCTCCGACTGACCGGCGAAGAGCTCCCACGACGGCATGGAAACCACCCGCACCCGGACCCGGTCGGCCTGGAGGAGACGCGCCGCCGCGAGTGCAACGTGCAGCTCGGACCCGGTCGCGATGAGGATCGCCTGGGGCACCCCGCCCGGCGCGTCAAGCAGGGTGTAGGCGCCGCGGGCCACCTCCGCCGGGCCCAGCGGGGGGCGCTCGAGCGCCGGCAGCTTCTGGCGCGAGAGCACCAGCACGGTCGGTCCGTCCCGCCGCCGCATCGCCACCCGCCAGGCCTCGACCGTTTCGGCGCCGTCCGCGGGCCGGAGCACGACGAGGTCGGGGATGGCCCGGAGCATCGCGAGGTGCTCCACCGGCTGATGGGTCGGGCCGTCTTCGCCCACGCCGATCGAGTCGTGGGTGCCGATGTAGACGACCGGCAGGCGCATGATGGCGGACAGCCGAATGGCCGGCTTCATGTAGTCGGAGAAGACGAGAAACGTGCTGCCGAACGGCCGGAGCCCGCCGTGCGCCGCGATGCCGTTGAGGATCGCGGCCATTCCATGCTCGCGGACGCCCCAGTGAAACTGCCGCCCGGAGGACATCGGGCCGAAGGTGCCACCCTGCTTCAGGGTCGTTCCGGTGCTGCCGCCGAGATCGGCGGACCCGCCGACCAGGTTCGGCACGGCGGACGCGATCGCCTGAAGGGCGAGCCCGGACGCCTGGCGGGTCGCGAGTGGACCCTCGCGGTGGGTCAGCGTCGGCAGCCCGCGATCCCAGCCCTCGGGCAGCTCGCCGGACATCCACCGCTCGAACTCCGCCGCCTCACCGGGATGCTCCGACGCGTACCGCTTCGCCCGCGCCTGCCACTCGGCCTCGAGGCCCGCTCCCCGTTCGAGCGCCGTGCGCCAATGGGCCAGTGCATCGTCGGGGACGAAGAACGCCGGCTCCAGAGGCCAGCCCATGATCTCCTTGGTCCGGCGGACCTCCTCGGCGCCGAGGGGCGCGCCGTGGGCGTCGGAGGAGTTGCGCTTGGTGGGGGCGGGGTCCGCGATGTAGGTGCGGAGGACGACGAGCGTGGGGCGGCCGGTCTCCGCCCGCGCGGCGTCGAGAGCCGCGGCGATGGCGGGCAGGTCGTTGCCGTCTCCGACCCTCACCACGTGCCATCCGTACGCCTCGAACCGGCCCTGCACGTCCTCGGAGAAGGTGAGCGCGGTGTCGCCGTCGATGGTGATGTGATTGTCGTCGTAGATCACCGTCAGCTTGCCGAGTCTCAGATGCCCGGCGAGCGAGGCGGCCTCGCTCGCCACGCCCTCCATGAGATCGCCGTCGCTGGCGAGCGCCCACACCCGGTGATTCACCAGCTCATGGCCGGGACGGTTGAACCGCTCGGCCAGCACCCGCTCGGCGATGGCCATCCCGACCGCGTTCGCCATGCCCTGCCCCAGGGGGCCGGTGGTCGTCTCGACTCCCGGCGTGTGGCCGCGCTCCGGATGGCCCGGTGTGCGCGAGCCCCACTGCCTGAAGGCCTTGATCTCCTCGAGCGGAAGGTCGTAGCCGCTCAGGTAGAGCAGCGAATACAGCAGCATGGACGCGTGGCCGCAGGAGAGCACGAAGCGGTCGCGATCCACCCACTCGGGATTGGCGGGATTGTGCCGGAGGAAACGGGACCAGAGCAGGTACGCCGCGGGCGCCAGCGCCATCGGGGTCCCGGGATGCCCGGATTGCGCCGCCTCGACGGCGTCCATGGAGAGCGCGCGGATCGCGTTGATGCTGCGCCAGTCCAGCTCTGCGTCGGCTATGTCGGGGTCGCCAAGGAAAATGCCACCGTCGGAACGCAAGGACCGGGTTCGGATGCTCTCTGCGGTCAGACCTGGCTCCTTTCGAGCGCACGACCCGGAGATGAAGCGGACCGCGAAAGGTAACCCCCGAGACGACATCGTGAAAAGCGGCGGTTTATCCTTCGAAGATGGAACCGCACACGCGCAATCACGGCAGCCACGCCGTCGTCGTCGGTGCCGGGCTCGGCGGGCTCGCCGCCGCGGTGCGACTCCGTCACCGCGGATTCCGGGTCACCGTGCTCGAGCGCCACGCCCAACCGGGCGGGCGATGCGGGATCTGGGAGTCCGGAGGGTTCCGCTTCGACACCGGTCCCACGCTCCTGCTGATGGTGGAATACCTCCGGGCGCTGTTCGACGAGATCGGCCGGCCGATGGAAGCGTACCTCTCGCTGGTACAGCTCGATCCCAATTACCGGGTCCACTACGCCGACGGCTCCACGCTCGACGTGACCAGCCGCATCAACGCGATGCTCGAAGGCGTCGAGCGGGTGGAGCCGGGCTCCGGCCCCCGATTCCTGCGATTCCTGGCCGACACCAGCCGGCTCTACCGCATCGGGCTCGACGGGTTCGTGGACCGGAACGTCCATCGCCGGGGCGACTTCTTCAGCCTCAAGAACCTCGGACTGCTGGTGAGGGGTCGCGCGATGGAGCAGCTTCAGCGCATGGTCGGCCGCTACTTCCGGAGCGACAAGCTCCGCCACACCTTCAGCTTCCAGTCACTGTACCTGGGGCTCTCCCCCTTCGACTCACCGGCCATCTACGGTCTCCTTCCCTACACCGAGGTGGCAGGGGGCTTGTACTTCCCGATGGGGGGTATGCACGCATTGCCGCGCGCGCTCGCAAGGCTGGGCGGCGAGCTTGGCGTGACGTTCCGCTACGGCGCCGACGTGGCGCATATCGAGCGCGGCGAGCGGGAGGTCGCCGGCGTCGTCCTCGCCGATGGAACCCGGATCGCGGCCGATCTGGTGCTGGCCAACGCCGACCTGCCGTACGTCTACCAGACCCTGCTCCAGGAGCCGTATCCCCGCATCGATCGCCTTGCGTTCAGCTGCTCCGCGTTTCTGATGTACCTCGGCGTCGGCCGGCGGTATCCCAATCTTCCGCATCACACGCTGGTGGTGCCCGCAGATCTGCGGACCACCTGCGGCGACATCTTCGAGCGCCACCGGATCCCCGCCGATCCCGCCTTCTACATCTGCAATCCGAACAAGACCGACCCGGCCCTGGCACCGCCGGGATCGGAGAACATTTACGTGCTCGTGCCGGTGCCGAATCAGACGCCGGGCCGGGAGATCGACTGGTCGGTCGAGGGTCCACGGCTCGAGGCGGCCACGCTCCAGCGCCTGGAGCACTTCGGGCTAACCGATCTGCGGCAGCATCTCGTGACCAAACGCACGTTCACACCCGAGGACTTCGGCGCGAGCTTCTCGGCCACGCGGCTCGAGGCTTTCGGGCTCGCCCACGGAATCGATCAGGTCGGATACTTCCGGCCCCACAATCGCCATCCCGTCTACGAGAATTTGTACTTCGTGGGACAGAGCACCCACCCGGGGTGCGGCATTCCAATGGTGCTGATCTCGTCGCGCCTGGTGGCGGAGCGGATCGCCGCCGAGCGGGCGGCCGTCCGATGACGCCCCTCGATCAGGCCGCCCTGGCGCGGAGCTACGCCAGGGCCGAACGGGTGACCGCGGCCTGGGCCCGGAGCTTCCATTTCGCGAGCCGCTTTCTGCCCGCGTCGAAGCGCCGGTCGGTCTTCGCGCTCTACGACTACTGCCGATACGCCGACAATCTGGTGGACCAGCCCGGCGGCCGCTCCCGAGCCGAGGTGCTCGCCCGTCTCGAGAGGCTCGCCGCCATGGTCCGCTCGCTGCACGCCGGGGGGACGGCCCCGTCGGAGCGCTGGCTCGCCCTGGCCGACACACTGCGCCGCAACGACGTCCCGCTGGCGCCGCTGCTCGAGCTGATCGACGGCGTGGCGATGGACCTGGATGAGGTGCTCTACCCGGACTATCCCGCGCTCTACCGGTACTGCCGCCGCGTGGCCGGCGGAGTCGGTCTGATGCTGGGGCCGATCCTCGGGGTGACCTCCCCCCGGTTTCGGGAACCCGGCATAGGCCTCGGAGTCGCGATGCAGCTGACCAACATCCTGCGGGACGTGGCCGAGGATCTCGACGCCGGGCGGGTCTACCTGCCCGCCGACGAGCTGGCACGATTCGGTCTGGACCGGCCGGCGCTCGAGCGTCGCGTCGCCACCCGACAGTTCAAGGCACTGATGCGCTTTCAGGTGGACCGTGCTCGCGCCCTCTTCGACGCGGCGATTCCGGTCATTCCGCTGTTTCCCGGTGACGGCTCCCGACTCACCGTGCGGCTGATGCAGCGCACCTACGCGGGCATTCTCGACCGGATCGAGCGGCAGGGCTACGATGTCTTCCGGGGACGCACCTACGTATCCGGCACCTGGAAGCTGCTGATCCTCGGAGGGGCCGTGTGGTCCGAGCTTCCGCGGCCGAACCTTCACGCCTCGACGCGGTCGGCATGAGCGCTGCCTTTCCTCCCCCGGGATACCCGCCGCCGCCCTCCCGCGTCGCCACCCGCCTCTTCGAGCGATACGTGCGCCGCCAGGCCGGCAGACACTTTGCCGGCGTGCACTGGTCGGTGCGGGGCCGTCCGGCCCGCTGGGACCTCGGGATTCCCACGATCTTCGTGGCGAACCACACCAACTGGTGGGATGGATTTCTCGCCTTCCTGGTGACTCGGTCCCTGGGACTCGGCTTCCAGGTGCTGATGGAGGCACGTCACCTCGAGCGGTATCGCGCCTTTCTGAGGCTGGGCGCCCTGCCGATCCGCCGCGGCCGGCCGCGTGAGGCGTATGCCGACCTCACCGCGGCGGTCTCCTATCTTCGCTCAGGAATCGGGCTCTGGATCTTCCCGCAAGGCGAGCGGCGGCCCCCCGCCGAACCGCTCGAACGGTGCGAGCGGGGCGCCGCCCATCTTGCGATCGCCTACGGCCGGCCGCTTCGGTTCTGTCCCGTTGCGTTCCGCTATGGATTCCTCGGCGAGCAACTGCCCGAGGCGTTCGTGCTCGTGGGCGAGGAGTGGCTCCATCAGCCGGCCGAGCGCGCCGGACGTGCCGCGCTCACGGCCGGCATCGAGCGGCGGCTCGCCGGCACCATCGGCGCGTTGGACCTGCTGATGGGCGAGGAACGGCTCACCGAGTTCGCGTCCCTCGCGTCCGGGCGCATGTCGGTCAACAAGCGCCTGGACCGGTTCAGGCACGGGCTGGGCCTTCTGGGAGGGCGCTTCGAGGCCAGGAATGGATGAGTTGGCGGTGCTGCGAGCGCTCCACGTCACCGGCGCCGTCCTGCTCCTCGGGAACGTGACCGTCACCGGCTTCTGGGCGACATACCTCTACCGCGCGCGCGACCAGGTGCCG
>JACDHV010000183.1 GCA_013820855.1 Gemmatimonadales bacterium
CCATCATTCAGGCGATCTCATCCAGCGGCCCCATGGCAACCGCACCGGTCGAGGTGGCCGCGGCCGAGATCGCGCTCTCGAAGAGCCGGGTCGTGCTCGGACCCCAGGAGTCCGATACGCTCCGAGTGCTGGTCCCCGGTCAGGGCCACCGCGAGATCCGGGGTGGAATCCGATGGCAGTCGAGCGACACGGCCGTGGCCCGGGTGGGTCCGACGGGGATCGTCAACGGGCTGTCGCCGGGGCGCACCGAGGTAGTCGCGGTGGGATTCGGGCAGACCCATGCCGCTGCCGTGCTGGTTCACCGCGAGGCGAAAACGCTGGTGGTGACTCCCCGGCCGACGGCCGGCGCGATTCAGCTGCCGGCCGGCGCGGCCCGCCGTGTCACCGCGGTCGCGGAAGCCGCGGACTCGACACCCATTCCCGAGGCACGCATCTCCTGGGGGGTCGGTGATACCGCGGTCGTCGCCTACGATCCGGCCAAGGGCGAGCTGACGGGCCGGGCCGTCGGAAACACGACGCTCACCGCCCGACTCCACGAGTTCGAGCCCGTCGAGTGGACCGTGGAGGTGATTCCCGGCACCCTGGGCCTCGATCGCCAGCGGGTCGGACTCGGGCTGGGGCAGCGTGATTCGCTGCGCGCGGTTCTCCTCGACGACACCGGAAAGGCCGTCGGGGCCGCCCCCGAGCTGCAGTGGAGCAGCGATCCGGCCGCGGTCGTGCGCGTCTCGCCGGGTGGTACCATCGACGGCCTCCGACCGGGTCACGCCGTGATCACCGCGGCGGCGCCCTGGGGCAAACGGGCCACCGCCGACGTCTTCGTGGTGAGCGACCTGTTCCTGGCCTCCAACCGCGGCGGCGGGTTCGGCATCTACCAGGTCCGCAGCACCGTGGCGGACACGCTGCGCCCCGTGCTTGCCGACAGCTTCGGCAACATTCAGCCGTCGCTGTCACCCGACCGCACCCGCATCGCTTTCAGCTCCAATCGCGCCGGCAGCTACGACCTGTACGTGATGGATTCGGACGGCGGAGAGCCGCGCCGCCTCACGACCGACCCCGGCGACGAGGGGGAGCCGACCTGGACGCCCGACAACCTCGGAATCGTCTACACCGCCACCTCCAGGGGCGAACCGCCCCAGCTCCATACCCTCCACCCGGACGGCAAGTCGGCGCAGCCGCTCACCTCCGGTGCCGGCGGCAGCCACTCCGCGACGGTCGCCCCGGATGGTCGGACCGTCGCCTTCGTCTCCGCGCGCGACGGGAACCAGGAGATCTACGTCATGCCCGTCGCGGGCGGCGAGGCCCGGCGGGTCACCCGGACCAACCGGCGCGAGTCGTATCCGCGCTTTCTTCCCAACGGCGATCTGCTCTTCGCGGTGGAGCGGGGCGGCCGCTCGAAGGGGTCACGCGTGGTCCGGCTCGCCGGCACGGAAGGTGAGGGCTCCACCGTGCTGGAGACCGAGGAGCCGATCGGCGGTCTGGCGGTGTCGCGTGACGGGGTCCGTCTCGCCTACGTGGTCGGGCGCCTCGCCGAGGCGGCCAAGGGGCGGGTGCTCTTCCGGCTGTTCGTGCGGCCGCTCGATGCCGAGGCCACACCGTCCGAGCTGACCCTGCGCCCGGGCGAGCAGGTCGCGAGCCCTTCGTTCTGAGCCCGCCGTCGGACCGCCGCCACCCATGAGAGCGCTCACGCTCACGGAGATCGGCGGGCTCGATCGCCTGCGGGTCGGGGAGGTCCCGCCGCCCGCGATTCGCGGGCCGGACGACGTGCTGGTGCGCATCCGGTGCGCCGCGCTCAATCGTCTGGATCTCTGGATGACCGGTGGGCTGCCCAATGCCACGCCCACGTTCCCGCACGTGGTCGGCTCGGATGGGGCAGGGGTCGTCGAGGCGGTGGGCCACTCCGGAGGGCCGTGGCGGCCGGGCGACCGCGTGCTGATCAACCCTGGCCTCTCCTGCGGCCGCTGCCCGGCCTGCGAGGAGGGCGAAGACCCGCTGTGCTCGAGGTATGGGATTCTGGGCGAGCATCTGCCGGGCACTGCGGCCGAGTTGGTGGTCCTCCCCGCCGCGAACCTCGGGCAGGTGCCGGAAGGCATGTCGTGGCCGGAGGCCGCGGGGTTCACCCTGGTGACGCTGACGGCCTGGCGGATGCTGACCCGCCGCGCTCGATTGCAGCCCGGCGAAACGGTGCTGATCTGGGGCGTCGGCGGCGGGATCGGCATGGCCGCGCTTCAGATCGCCGTCCTGCTCGGCGCCCGGCCGATCGTCACCAGCGGCTCCGACGCGAAGCTGGAGACGGCGACTCGGCTGGGCGCGTCCGTGGCGGTGAACCATACGTCGGCCGACGTGGTGGCGGCGGTGCGCCGGGAGACCGCTGGACGGGGTGCGCACGTCGTAGTGGACTGCGTGGGCGAAGCCACCTGGACCGATTCGCTTCGCGCCCTGCGCCGGGGAGGGCGTCTGGTGGTCTGCGGGGCCACGACGGGGCCATCGGTCTCGCTCGATCTCCGCCGTCTCTTCTGGCATCAGTGGAGCATCCTCGGCTCGACCATGGGAAGCCGGAAGGAGTTCGCCGAGATCGTCCGGCTGGCCGGTGAGCGCAAGCTCTGGCCGGTGATCGACAGCGTGGTGCCGCTCGCCCAGGGCGCGGCGGCGTATCAGCGGATGCAGCGGGGTGAGCAGACTGGCAAACTCGTGATTGAGGTGTCGCCGTGAACGAACTCTGGGAACGCCTCCTGATCGGGGCGGAGCAGATCGGCAGTGTGGTCCCCGCGCTGGTGGGCGCCGGCGTGATCATGCTGACCGGCTACTTTCTCGCCCGGCAGGTGCAACGCTGGGCCGATGACACGCTCAAGAAGGTGAACTTCAACCGGATGGCGGCGGCGGGCGGCCTCGACGAGGTGGTCGGCCGTACCGGCTCCCGACTCGATCCGGTGAGGGCGCTGGCCAAGCTCATCTTCTGGCTGGTGATGCTGGTGGTCATTCTGCTGGCGAGCACCGCGCTGGGCCTCGAGAGCATCAATCAGATGTTCGGCATGATGCTCGCCTTCATCCCGACGCTGATCGCGGCGATCGTCATCGTCATCCTGGGCATGATCGTGGGGGAGTTCGTCCGCGGGTTGATCCTGGCGTCGGCGGGCGGTGTGGCGGGAGTCCCCACGGTGGCCAAGGTGGCGAAAGGCGCCGTGATCATCATCTCGATGTTCATGGCCCTGCAGCAGGTGGGCATCGCCGAGGAGATCGTGACCGCGGCATTCACGCTGATCCTGGGCGCGGTGGCGCTGGCGGTCGGACTCGCGTTCGGGCTGGGCAACCGCGAGCTCGCGGGGGAGATCACTCGCCGGTGGTACGAGGAAGGCCAGCGCCGCGACCGCCGCCGCACCGACCGGCAAGGACCCAACACCCCGCCGGGAGGCGAACCGCCGATCCTGGATTGACGGTCCGACGCCTCTTCCTACCGCAGCCGGTATCTCGACAGCGTCCTCGTGCCGTCGTCCTTCCTGACCGAGGCGTAGATCGCTCCGTTCTCGCCGAAGCCGGCCAGGGACGCCCCCGTGGGGAACGCCACTTCGCGCTGCCACTCGCCCCCCCGGCTGTGGACGTCGTAGATCAGCGCGTCGTCGTCTCGGGCACGCGGGCGTTGCAGCCACACCTCGCCGTTGGGCCGGCCCAGGGCGAAGTCGAACGGCGGCTTCGTCGCGGCGAACGGGTACTGGATCGGAAGATCCTGTGGCATGCCGTACTGCTTTCCCTGCTCGCGCACCTGCGCCAGAACCCGGTCCTTGTCGGCCTGGGTCACCGGCTGCCCGGTGTGCTTGCGGCTCTTGCCGCGGCTCCACGAGCCATCGGGCGCGCGCCAGTCCACCCGGTTGTCGCGGCCTCTCGCCACCCAGGCGGTGCCGTTCGCCAGCACCCCGAAGAAGTCGTTCGGCGCGAACACCGTGGCCGCCTGCTGCTTCTGCTCGCCGAACATGGCGTCGCCGAACTCCGGCGTCGCGAGCCTGGCGACCGTGTCCACCTTGCCGCCGTCGAGCTTGATCCGCAGCACCGGGATGCTGTCCGGTCTCGTCGTCTGGCCGGGCTCGGGCTCGAGCATGGCCTGGTAGTCGATCTTGTACCCGTGGCCCACGGTGTCGTACACCAGGACCGGGGCGGTGCCGGCCACCGGCGCGATCGGCAGCACCCGGAGCGGCCGCCCCTCCTCGTTCCACAGGGTGGTGCGCAGCGCGCTGAAATCCACCAGCGCCACGGTGTCGCCGGCCAGGTGGGCCACCCAGCCGGGAAACTTGTACTCGCCGGGCGCGGCGTCCGGCGCCACCGCCTCCCTCCGGGTGCCCAGCGTGTCCACCTTGCCGGTCGCGAAGGTGGCGGCGAAAAAGAGCTTGTCGCGGGTGTCCGCGAAGGCCACGCGCCCGCTGTCCAGCTCGACCACGTTGCTGAGCTGACCGAAGCCGCCGGGCAGCGTGGCCTCGTGGGCCAGCCCGCTCTGGCTCTCGGCCCGGGTGCATCCGGCCAGCCCGAGCAGGGCGACGGCGCAAAGCGAGAAAACCGACTTCATTGAACTCCTCCGGATATCGAACGCGTGTTCGCGAGTGGGATGGGAAATCCGATCAGCAGGGTGCCGTCCGGCACCCGCTCGGCCACCAGTGTCTCGTCGGCGCTCACGGCCACGATCCGGCCGGTGTCCGGCACACGAATCTCCCTGACCAGATGCCCCTCGCGGTCTACCTCATGATAGCGGCGTGACGAGTCCGCCGGGGCGCGGCTCTTCTCCAGCCAGACCGTCCCGGCCGGCGAGGTGAACCCGGCCTCGAAGGGTGGCTTCACGGCGGCGAACGGCAAACGCTCCGCGGTCGCGCGGAGCTCGGGCGGGAACTTCCGGTAGAACAGCTCCCGATCGTACTGGGTGACCTCCAGCACGCGGTCGGGCAGCCGATCCCCTTCCAGCCACTTGCCGTCGGGGCCTCGCCAGTCCACCCGGTTCTCGTACACCCGGGCAACCCACAGCGATCCATCGGGAAGGACCCCCCACTGATCGATTCCGCTGAGGGCGCGAGGCTCGAAGCGGCGCCCGGCATCGCCGGCTACCTCCGCCACATCCAGAGGTGCCAGCCGCGCGATCGTGTCCAGCCGCCCGAAATCCGGACTTGCGGCGACGATTACCGCGGAGTCACGGTTGCCGCTGCCGTCGGGACCGGCTCTGGGCCTGAGCTCCACGTACCACCGGCCCGCGTCGTCCCGCGCTTCGGGCAGAGTCCCTCGCGTGCTGGAGGGCGCCGGAACCGTGCGTGCCAGCCGGCCGTCCCGCGTCCACAGCCCCACCCGCCGCAGTCCCCAGTCGCCCACGTACAGCGTGTCCTCGGCGACGAAGACGATCGAAGGGTTGCGAATCTCCGCGGTGCCATTCCCGCCCAGCGGCGCCACCCGTCGGTTCCGGAGATCGACCACTCCCACCGTGACGTCGAGCGGCGCCACGACGGCCCACCGACCATCGTCGAGCCACTCGGCGTCCACGATCTCGGCGTAGCCGGTGGACACCGTGTCGGGTCCCGCCGTCAGCTCCACCACTGGTGGGGGCGGCGGCGGGTCTCCGCAGGACACGAGCATCATGGACAGGAAGCCCGACCGGTGGACGACCCGCAGCCTGCGCATGGATCGCATGCGCTGGAATGTAATGGACGCCGAGCCTGCTACCGCAGAATCTCTTCGAACAGCGACAGCGCGCGCGGGTCCTCGCTCTGGCCGAGCCAGAAGAGCGCCGTCTTCCGCAGCTCGGGATGCCGGTGGCTCGCGCGATCCGGATCAGTGCCGGAATGCCTTCGTCCGCCGGGCGCTGCGACAGCGCGAACACCGCGTGCTTGCGTATCTCGATGTCACCTCCGCCGTCCGCCGCGATCGAGTCGAGTCCCCGGGCCGCCTCCTGGCCCGCGGCCTGCCCGAGCCAGAAGACGGCCTGGCGCCGGGTCTCTTCCGCCACGCCGCGGTCGCGCGCGAGGCGCAACAGCCGGGGCCAGACCACCACGCTGTCCGCCAGCGTCGCGGCAGTCACGAGCTCGCCGCCACCATCGGCCCCGGTCTTCGCGGCGAGCGTGAGCAGCAGGTCGGCCGCCTCCTGCGCCGGCACCAGCCCGAGGTCGCTCACCCCGTCCCCGGCGGCCCGCCAGCGCCCACCCACGTAGGTCTCCGAGCCGGTCAGCCTGCCTCCCTGCATCCGAAGCGATACCCGCACCGGCCCTCGCTCGCAGTCGCGCTCCCATTCCGAGTCGTCTCCGCGGTCGCCGATGATCGTGATGCTGCCCGGCCCGCTGCTGCACACACCTTCCCGTGCGGCGAAGCTGAGCCGTATCGTGCCGTCGCCCGCGCTCCGCACCTGCTCGGCGAGTGACTGCGCCGTCAGCGGCGCCGGCAGCAGGCTGAGGAGTGCCAGGGCCCACGCGCTCATCGCGGGCTTCATCTACGGTTCCTCGATGATGTCCTGGAGCGCCTTGGCGGCCCGCGGGTCCTCGCTCTGGCCCAGCCAGAACAGCGCTTTCTTTCGCAGCTCCGGATCGAGGTCGCGCCGCGCGATCTCCAGCAGCTTGTCCACCGCGGCCGGCTCCTCCCGCTGCGAGTACACGAAGATCAGGTGGTCCTTCATCTCCCGGTCTTCGAACCAGCCGTACAGCGGCGCGAGGTCGGCCAGGGACGCGCCGCCCTGTCCGGCCCAGAAGAGGGCCTGCTTGCGGGTTTCCAGGGGATGGG
>JACDHV010000184.1 GCA_013820855.1 Gemmatimonadales bacterium
GGTGCTCGCCGTCCTGGGCGACTCGGTCACGACCGACCACATCTCCCCCGCGGGGTCGATCCCCAAGAACGGGCCCGCGGCGCGCTACCTGCGGGAGCAGGGCATCGAGCAGGTGGACTGGAATACTTTTGGGTCCCGCCGCGGAAACCACGAAGTGATGATGCGCGGCACCTTCGGCAACGTACGGATCAACAACGCGCTGGTCCCGGACAAGGAAGGCAACTGGACCCTCCACTTCCCCAGCGGCGAGGTGGCCTCGATCTTCGATGCCGCGATGCGCTACCAGACCGAGAGCACCCCGCTCGTCGTCCTCACGGGGAAGGAATACGGGACCGGCTCGAGCCGGGACTGGGCGGCGAAAGGTCCGGCCCTGCTCGGCGTGAAGGCCGTCATCGCCGAAAGTTACGAGCGGATCCACCGAAGCAACCTGATCGGCATGGGCGTGCTGCCGCTGGCCTACGAGCCGGGCACCACCCGCAAGAGCCTCGGCCTCACCGGGCGGGAGACGTTTACCATCACGGGAATCGCGAAGGGCCTGGCACCCGGAGGCCGCGTCACAGTGACCGCGCGCGACGAGTCAGGCAAGGAGACGACCTTCCCCGCAGTGGTGCGGCTCAACTCGGCGGTGGAGCTCGACTACTATCGCCACGGCGGGATTCTTCAGCGGGTACTGCGCCAGTTCATGGGGAGATAGCTCCCAAGCGGTTTGGGTTCAGGGGCCGAATAGCGACAGGGTAGCGGGCTATAGACGTTCGGGCGTGATCCCCATGCGCGCCCGCACCACCGCGTCCCAGTTCGACACCACGATCATGTCCCCGGTGGATTCTCCCTCCAGAAAGATGAAGTGCTTGCCATCGGGCATGACGTCGTAGTTCGCGTGCGGATTGCCGGCGAACACGTAGGTATCGGTGAGGACAGTATCGCGCGAGGCGACCTCGAACCTCGCCCCGGGACGGATCGTCGCCGCCATGAGCCGTCCGTCTCCGCGGTAGAACAGCCGCCGCCCGTCCCTCGACCACACCGGCTCCGTGCCGCCGTTGGCGGAGACCTGCACCCGGCCCCCCGGCCCCGGGAAGGGCTGGACCACCACTTCGTTCCGCCCCGATTCGTCGGTGGTGAAGGCGATCCATCGCCCGTCGGGCGAGAGCCGGGGCATGGTCTCGATGGCGGTGGAGCTGGCGGCGACCGGCCGCGGCGTGGTGTCGCCCGACAGCGTGCGGTAGTAGATGTCGGCGCCGAGGGTGTCGAGCTGGTACACGATCGTGCGGGCGTCGGGTGAGAGCACGGCCTCGAACACGTCGAGGCGCTCGCCCATCAGCAGCGGCGTGGCCCTGGCGCTCAGGTCGGCGGGCCGCCACCAGATGCCGGTGCGGGTCTCGTGATCGGAGCGGTACAGCACCCGGCTCCCGTCGGGCGACCACTCCGGGCGCTCGTTGGTCGAGCCGTCCGTAGTGAGCCGGGTCAGCGTCCCCGAGCCGAACTCGTGCAGCCAGACGTCACGCCGGTCCGACACTCCCACCGTGATGGCGAGCCGCCGCCCATCGGGGGAGAGCCGCGGGAACGCGTAGTCCCGCCGGTCGCCGAGGAGGGTGCGTTGCGTGCCGCCGGGCCCGACGACCACGACCTGGGAGACCTGCGACCCGCTCTGATAGAAGAGCGTGCGTCGCGAGACGGCGGCCCGCGCCAGGCCGGTGCTGTTGTTGAGCACCACGTTGTCCACCAGTTGAACCGGCGGCCCCAGCACGCGGCGCCGGGCCACGTCGATCGGCGCCCCCATGATAGTGCCCGCGGCGGTGACGTACAGTAAGGTCCCGTCCAGGACGCCCAGCGGCTGGATCCCCCTGAGGTCGAGCACCGTCGCCTCGCCGGTGGCGAGCGAGGCGATCGCGATCCTCGAGCCCGCCATCGAGCTGGAGTTCCAGCTCACGTAGACCACGCTGCCCTCGGCGTCCACCACCAGCGGGGCGTCGCGGTAGAGCTCGCCGGGCACTGCGCCACGGTCGCCCAGCGGCCGGGCCGGCCCGCCCGATTCCGGGATGAGGTACAGGGCCGTGTTGCCGGATACGACGATGACGCCGGTCGTCGACCAGCTCGCGCCGTTGAACGTCCCCGGCGCCATCCCCAGGTTCTGGGGAGCGCCCCCGTTTACCGCGGTCTTGAAGACTGGTTGCCCCGGATGAAGGCGACCCACCGGCCGTCGGGAGAAAAGATCGGATAGGCGGCGTCCTCGGTGCCCGGCAGCGACCGCCCCACGACGTCGTCCAGCGTGCGGATCATCAGCCGCTGGCGGCGGTCCTCGCCCTGGCTTACGTACACCAACGTCCCGCCATCCGGTGAGACCGACATGATGTTGTACCCGAGCGCGTTGGTGCTGCCGCTCGGCGGCGCCGGAATCGCGAAGCGCACGACCTCGGCGTCATCGGCCGGGGCCGGCGCGCGCCGCCAGGCCCACCCGGCGAGGAGTGCGCTCGCGGCCGCGAGCGCGGTGAGGCCCACCACCACCGGATCGCGGAGCCGGTCACGCCACCGCGCCGCGCCGCCGGAGTGCGCTCCGGTCGGGATCCGGGTCCGTGCGGTATCGGAGGGCGCGTGCAGCGCCTCGGCGAACTGCGCGGCGGTGGCGAAGCGATCGGCCGGCAGCTTTTCGAGCGCGGTGAGCACGGCGTGCTCGACGGCGGGCGGGACGGTGTCGCGTTGGGGGTAGATCGGGCGGGGGCGCTCGGTCATCACTTTCGCGACGACCGCCTGCGCGGTGCTGCCGGTGAACGGCGGATCGCCGACCAGCATCTCGTACGTCATTGCGCCGAGGGCGTACACGTCGGAGCGGGCGGTGATCTCGCGCTCACCCATCGCCTGCTCCGGCGACATGTAGTGCGGCGTGCCCAGACTCATGCCCGTCTCGGTCATGCGGGCGCCGCCGCCCTTGCTGGCGGCGAGCGCGATGCCGAAGTCGGCCACCAGCGCCGCGCCGTCGTGCAGCAGGATGTTTTCCGGCTTGATGTCGCGGTGGATGACCCCGTGCCGGTGGGCGTAATCGAGCGCGGCGGCGACCTCGCCGGCGATCCGCACGGCGTCGGCGATGGGGAGCTGCTTCTCGCGCTCCAGCCGGTCGCGCAGCGACTCCCCTTCCACGAACGGCATGACGTAGTAGGCGGTGCCGTCGACCTGGCCGCTGTCGATGATGCCGAGGATATGAGGATGCTGTAGCGTCGCGATGGTCTTGATCTCGCGGAGGAAGCGCTCGGCGCCGATGACGGCGGCGAGCTCGGGCCGGAGGACCTTGACGGCGACCTTGCGGTCGTGCTTCAGGTCCTCGGCCAGGTAGACCGTGGCCATGCCGCCCTGGCCGAGCTTCCGCTCGACGCGGTAGCCGTGGCCCAGGGCGGCGGCGAGCGAGTCCGTCACGATGCCGGATGCCTCCGGGTGGGATTCTGGAGTTGGAACCTATGCAATGTGTTGCGGAAGTGATACGAAGGCGAGGGCGGAACGGGCCGAGGCGTCAGAAGAGCACGAGCCGGCCGCCGCCTGTCGTCAGGATCACCAGGTTGGCGACCAGGTACGTCAGATCGTAGTGCCAGCCGTAAGTCTTGTCACCCCAGAAGCCGGTGTGCCACTCGAACACCTTCTTCTGGATGGCGCCCAGCATGATCGCGATGAGCCCGGCCGCCGCCACCTGAGCGAGCACGCCGGCCCCGACACCCAGCGCCGCCGCCATCTCGGCGAATCCCAGAAACCGGGTGAATCCCGGGCTCATGCCGATACTCTTCGCGCGGCCGACCGGATCCCTGGCATGCGACAGCCCGCTCGCGAAGAAGACCGCGGCCACGACCAGCCGCAGGCACAGCAGGGCCAGATCGCTGAACTGGAGCAGTTGCGGAAACACCGGGCTCATCTCGCCTCCGTTGAAGCGACCAGATCGTCTTTGGTGTGCATCACGCCGTTTCGGACGACGAAACGCACCTGGCGTGCGTGGCGGATGTCGCTGGTCGGATCGGCGCCGAACACGACGAGATCCGCCCGCTTCCCCCCGGCGAGCGAGCCCACCTCATTCTCCAGTCCCATGGCCCGCGCAGCGACGATCGTGGCCGAGGCGAAGACGGCCCGCGCCGGCATGCCCGCCGCCTGCATTGCTTCCATCTCACGATAGATGCCGGGACCGTGCGCGGTCCCGGGGTTTCCCGCGTCGGTGCCGACCGCTACGGGGATCCCCGCCTTGTAGGCGCGCAGCAGGTTGTCGGCGCTGGTCGTGCGAAGCCGTGCGAGGTCCGGACCCTCCCAGAATGCCCGGGCGTCGTCCGGCACTTTGTCGGAGAGCACCGTCTCCAACTTCTTCCGTGTGGCCGGATCCACGCACTCGAGCGGATAGCGCAGGGCCGGCGAGCGGCCCAGGAAGACATCGGCATAGCCCTCGAGCACCGTGAGCGTCGGAACCAGGATCGTGCCGTTCCGCTTCGCAAGGGACAGGAACGCGGAATCGATCGTGCCCGTCTCGACGTTGTGCACCAGCACGTCCGCGCCCGCCTCCAACGCCTCCTTGGCCGCGGGCAGCTCCGTCGCGTGGACGGCTAGCCTCAGTCCCTGTTTCCGAGCCTCGTCTCCAGCGCTGACGAGCCTCGCCTTCATGGCCGGACGAAGCGAGTCCGGCACTTCGATGTACCAGACTTTGAGCGCCTCCGCCCCGCCGTTCCTGTGCCTGACAACCGCTGCCCTCACCGCCGAGTCGCCGCTCATGAAGTCGAACTGGCCCGCCATCTGCGAATCGACCCGGATCGTCGCGAGCAGCGGGCCGGCCGCCACGACTCGAGGCGCGTCCCCGGAGCCACGGCTCGTGCGAGCGACCCCATAGGACCAGGGATAGCCCCCGACGTCGAAGACGCTGGTCACCCCGCTGCACAGATAGGCGCGGTGAAACAGCTCGGGATGAGCCTGGAGTGCTCCCGCCACCGAGTCGTAGGGATACTGGGCACGGAGGTCCAGCGCGTCGGGCCGCCCGTCCACCCAGCCGGTCTGCGAGTAGTGCACGTGGGCATCGATGAGGCCGGGGCCGATGAAGAGGCCCCGGAGGTCCACGGACCGCGCGCCCGCGGGCGGCGGGCATTCGCCGGCGGTGCCCACGCAGGCCAGCCGCCCGTCCCGGATGACGATGACGCCTTCCCTCGGCCCCGGGGATTCGGGGTCGAGCATCGTGCCGCCCACCAGCAAGAGCGGGACGGCTTCGCCGGCTTCACCGGTGCCGCCGCCCGGCGGGCGATCGGACCCGCAGCCCGGCAGCGCCACGACGATCTGGCCCAGGAGAACGGCGCATCCCCAGTTGGACCGCATCGTCGTCCGACCTCCCGTCAGAGCGGCAGCTCCTGGCCCGACTGCTCCCGCACCATGTACTCGGCGTACCACACCGGCCAGTTCGCGTCATGCTCGCCCGTGCGTTTCTCGTGCTCGCCATGGGCGGCCGCCGCGCGCCGCAGCGCCTGCTCCAGGTCGCTCGCCGACGCGTACGTCGTGTCCCCCGCGACCCGTCCCGGCAGCCGCGTCGTGATCTCCTGCACCAGCCAGCGGTTGCCGTCCGGGTCGCTGAACGACAGGTACGAGCCGTCCGTCTGATGGTCGGGAGCGGGGCCGCTCAGCCGAACGTTGGGGGACAGGCGGTCGAAGCCGGTCCAGTGAAACACCTCGCTCACCTCCGAGACGGGATGGCGACTACCTCCAGCTTCAAATCGACCTGCCCGACGCTCGCCGGCTTGCTCGCGCCGCTCCCGCGAACTTCCGTGGTGGGGCTCATGGTTGTCTCCTGGGAGGGTTTTTCGCGTCCCCAGAGCCTGAAGCCGATCGGTGGCCTCGTCAAGACAGGATACCTGTCACCTACCGGATTGAACACCCATGCTCCAGAGCGTACCCTTCTACAGTCACCCCACCCGCCATGACTGTGAGGGAGTTTCTTGGCCGGCTTCCCCGTTGAGCTGGAGACCGATCTCGCCGGCCGCTACCGGCTCGAGCGCGAGCTCGGCCGGGGCGGGATGGCCCGGGTGTACCTGGCGCACGACCTCAAGCACGACCGTCCCGTCGCCCTCAAGGTTCTCGACCCCGACCTGAGCGCCACGCTCGGCGCGGAGCGCTTCCTCCGCGAGGTGCGGACAGCGGCGCGGCTCCAGCATCCCAACATCCTGCCGGTGTTCGACAGCGGCGCGGCGGCGCGGGGAGACCGCGGCGACGAGCTGCTCTGGTACTCCATGCCCTACGTCGAGGGCGAGTCCCTGCGGGACCGGCTGCGGCGCGAGAGCCGGCTGCCGGTGGACGAGTCCGCGGCCATCGCGCGGGAGGTGGCGGAGGCGCTGGACTACGCCCATGGCCGCGACGTGATCCACCGGGACGTGAAGCCGGAGAACATCATGCTCTCCCGGGGCCACGCGCTGGTGGCGGACTTCGGGATCGCGCGCGCGGGGCGGATGGATGGTGGGGGCGGCGACGCCACGCGGCTCACCCAGGTGGGGCTGGCGCTGGGCACGCCGAGCTACATGAGCCCGGAGCAGGCGACCGGGGCCGACCAGCTCGACGCCCGGAGCGACGTCTACAGCCTCGGCTGCGTGCTGTTCGAGATGCTGGCCGGCGAGCCGCCGTTTACCGGGCCCACCGTGCAGGCGGTCATCGCCCGGCGCTTCATCGAGTCGGCGCCGTCGCCGTCGCAGGCGGGCCGGGCGGTGCCGCCGGCGATGGACCGCATCGTGCT
>JACDHV010000362.1 GCA_013820855.1 Gemmatimonadales bacterium
AGCGAGCCCGCGACCCCGCGGACCGGCACCCCCGCCATCAGCTCCGCGCGCTGACCGGAATACCCTTCCGTCTGCGCGTTGCTGATGTTCTGCGAGGTGACCTGAACCGCCGTCTGGTGAGCGAAGATCGCGCTGCGCGCGATGCTCATGATGCTGCCGAAGGAAGACACAGTTATATCGTTCGGTTGATGAGCGCGCCGCCGGTCCGGTCGCTTCCGGCGTCGGTACGCCTGGTTTCCGCCGGGTACGAAGCTGCGGTATCGGGCGTGTAGAGCATACGTACATAGGCATCGCTCGCCTCGAGCGCCTCGCGCAGGAGCTGGCGGTTGATGGCCACCTCGCGGGAGAGTGTTGTGGCCGTGGCACGAATCGAATCGAGCGCCTCGGCGAGAGCGGGGCTCATGCGCATCCCGAGCGCCTTCTCGAGCCCCTCGATCCCCACCCCGTCGCTGCCAGCCAGAATCTCGACCAGCATACGGCGGCGTTTGCGGGCCTCACCCAGCGTGGTGAGCAGGCGGTGGGTGGTGAAGACGCCGTTCTCGATCGCATCGAGGTCATCCTCACGAACGGCCTGCCGCTGCCGAAGCATGACGGCGACGAGATCGTCCAGCAGAGACCGCTCCGAGACCAGCGCCTCCGTCAGACCGCCGATCGTAGCACGGCGTGGGTTGGACGGGTCCTGGAGCGTTGCAGCCGATTCACATGCGGTCATGGATCCACCCGTGGGGCGACGGAGATAGAAGTAGTGGATGGGGTTTCATCCGGTGCCGCGCTCTGGAGCTGCCGGTACAGTGCTTCGGCGAGGCTTCGGTCCCAGCCGCCCGGCACCGCGGAGGCGAGGTGCTGGTCGAGCAGCCCCGTGAAGATCTCCTCGCCCGTGCCGCCGTCGATGAAGCCGTCTTTCGGCACGCTCTCGCGCATGGCCTTGAAGAGTTGCTCGACGAAAACGCCCTCGAGCTGCCGGGCCGCCTCACGCAGGCGGTTTTTGCCCTCGGCGGGGAGTAGCTGCGCGCCGGAACGCCCAGCCGGCACAGATAGATCGCTCATCGGATCGTGACCTCCGCGGAGATCGCTCCTACCTCACGCAGCGACTCGAAAATAGCGGCGATCTCCTCCGGGGTGGCGCGCACGGCGTGCAGCGCGGCCGCCACCTGTTGTACCGAGGTACCGACCGGAACCCGGACATCGCCGGGCGCCAATCCGGGGCCGATCTCCCCGCCGATGGAGAGCGTGAGGATGCCGTGGCTGATTACAGCCTCCCCCACCACCATGCCACCGCCGGCGACCACCGTGCCGTTGCGGCCATCCACGACCAGGCGGGCCGCGCGGTCGGGGCGCACGCGGATCTCATCGATCCGCGCGAGGACTGCCGCGCGTTCCCCCGCGCCCGCGTTGATGGTCAGCGCGACCGAGCCGGGATCTTCGACCGCGGCGGTGCCGCTCCCGACCTCGGCGTTGATCGCCTCCGCGAGCCGGATCGCAGTCGTCAGGTCCGGCTGGCGCAGCACCAGCCGCGACGACGCGGCGAAGGCGGGGCGCGGCATATCCATCTCGAGCAACCCGCCGGAGGGGATACGCGCGCCCGTCTCGACGGTATAGCTTCCGCGGCCGCCGGCGCTCTCGCTCATCAGCAGCGAACCCTGCGCGCTTGCGGCGGGCGAGCCGCCTACATCCGGGACCAGCGGAGTTGTCCAGAGCACGCCGCCCCTCAGCGAACGGGCATCGCCAATCGACGACACCTGCACCTCGAACCGCCCACCCGGCCGCAGGTAAGGCGACACTTCCGCGGTCACGAGCACGGCCGCGACGTTGCGCATGCGAAGAAACTCCGCCGGGACCTCGACATCGAAGCGCCGCAGCAGGTTCGCGACGGACTGCACCGTATGGCCGGCGCCGCGCCCGCCGATCGCACGATCGCCGGTGCCGTCCAGCCCGACCACGATCCCGTATCCGACCAGCCGCACCGGGACCATCTGGTCCTGTAGTGTGAGGTCCCGGATCCGGACGTCCTGCGCGGTGGCGTG
>JACDHV010000185.1 GCA_013820855.1 Gemmatimonadales bacterium
ATCTCCAGGCCCTCCCGGCTCGGCGGGTCGCTGCCGGCGGCCAGCTCGTGCGACAGCGTCGGGGCGAGCCCCCGCCCGTTGCGCTCGAACCGCGACAGGAGGCGCCGCACCGAGCGGCTGGTGACCTGCACGCCCAGGTGTCCCGCGGCGACTTCCTCGAGGTGATGCGCCTCGTCGAGCACGAGCCGCCGGTAGGGCGGCAACACGGCGGCATCCTCCCAGTTGTCCTGCGCCCGGCGAACCGAGAGATCGGCCGCGAGCAAGTGGTGATTCACGACCACCACGTCCGCCTCGGCCGCCCGCCGGCGTGCCCGGAAGAGGAAGCAGCGGTCGAAGTGGGGGCATTTGAGCCTGGCACAGAGATCCGCCTCGGCGCTCACCTCGTCCCACACCTCGGGTGTGGGCGTCACCGGCAGATCGCTCAGGGTGCCGTCGGCCGTGTGCGCCGCCCATTCCGAGAGGCCGATGAGCTCGTCCAACTTGTCCTGCTCCAACAGCGTCCGTTGGGAGCCGACGGCCAGGTGCAGCCGCGAGAGGCAGAGATAGTTCCGCCACCCCTTGAGCAACGCGAAGCTCGGCGCGTAGTCCTCCGTGGAGAGGGCCTCGCGCAGGAGCGGCAGGTCCTTGCCCACCAGCTGCTCCTGAAGGTTGATCGTATTGGTGCTGATGACGGTCCGTTCCTGATTGACCCGCGCCCAGGCGAGCGCCGGCACCAGATACGCGAACGACTTTCCGACGCCGGTGCCCGCCTCCATCAGCTGCACACCGCCGTCGTTGTACCCGTCGGCAATGTAGGCGGCCATGTCGCGCTGACTGCGGCGGTCCTCGTACTGGCCGAGGTGCGCCGCGATGGGGCCCCGCTCGCCCAACGTGTCGATCACGTCGAAAGGCTCGATCCTGGCGACCTCGCGGTCGCGCGGCACCTCGACCACGACGTAGATCTCGGTGGCTCCGTTGTCGACGATGCCGAAGCCCACCCCCCCGTCGTGCAGCCGGGCGGCCACGTTGAGGTCGGCGGGCGAGGGAGACAGGTGCCCGCTCGGATGGTTGTGCAGCAGCATCTCGCCGCGGGAGGCGGTGCCCGGCAGCGCCAGGACCATGTCGACGGTGCCACGTGCCACCACGCGCGCGGCGGTCACCACGCCGTCGCGGTCCACGGCCGCGACGAACGAGACCTCGCGCCCCCCCGCGGCGGCGATCTCGCCCGCGAGGTACGCCCGGACGCCCGGGGCGATACGCTCGCTCAAGTCTTGAGTTCTTTCTTCTTGGCGGCCGGGAACAGCACGTTGTTCAGGATCAGGCGGTAGCCCGGCGAGTGCGGATGCAGCGAGAGGTCGGTCGGCGCGTCGCCGATCTGGTGCTGCGGGTCCTCGGGATCGTGACCTCCATAAAAGGTCCAGGTGCCCTGCCCCCGCTCGCCGTGGATGTACTTCACCCACGCGGCCCCCGTCTCCTCCGCCAGCACGGTCACGCTGGGCTTGAGCCGATTCCTGGCGAAGCTCGTAGTCAGCCCGTAGAAGTCGGGAATCACCTGGCGGTGGTTCTGCACCAGCATCGTGGCCACGGGGTCGATCTTGGCGCTGAAGTTGAAGAGCGTGAACGAGCCGAGCGGCTGGCGGCGATCGGGCGAGTTGACCTGGTGCCCGTCGATGTCGGAGTACACGGGCGTCGTGGGGCTGAGCTCGAGCCGGGCGTTCTGGAAGGCGAGCGACCGGTCCCAGCGCATGTCCTCGGACGCTTTGGGATCCATCGGGGAGCCGTCGGCGTATGCCGCCGCGATGTCCACCCCGTCCGCCGCGAGTGCCAGGTCGAGCGTCTCGGTGGCGGTGCACATCGCGAACAGGAACCCGCCCCGCTCCACGAACCGGCCGATCGCGACCGCCACGGCGCGCTTCTCCGCGGGGACCGACGGATACCCCAGCGAGCGCGCCATCGCCCGGTTCTGCTCCACCATCTCCATCAGCCAGGGCGCCCCGGCATAATTGAGAAAGAACTTGGAGTATTGGCCGGTGAAATCCTCGTGGTGAAGATGCAGCCAGTCGTAGCCGCGCAGACCCTGCCCCGCGACCTGGGAGTCCCAGATCTTCTCGAACTTGATGCCCGCGTAGTTGAGCGCCATCGTCACCGCGTCGTCCCACGGTGCCGCATTCGGCGGCGCGTAAACCGCGATCCTGGGCGCCTTCTCCAGCGGCACTGCATCCATGTTCTCCGTTTGAATCTCGCCCCGCACCTCGACCAGGCTCCCGTCGTCCAGCGGCTCGGTGGCGACTCCCGCCAGCGCGGCGTCCCGGCTGGTCGCGCCGTCGGCCGGCAGCAGAAACGCGCCGCCGCGGTAGTTCAGCAACCACTCCGCCTTCCCGCCGCGCTCGAGCAGCCGGAACGCGAGTCCATAGGCCTTGAGATGATCCGTCTGGGCATCGTCCATCGGCACCAGGAGCCAGGGCGCCGCGGCGGCGCGCGAGGGCCACCGCGGAGGCCCCGGCGCGAATGCCAGCAGCCCCGCGGACGTGCGGGCGACGAACTCCCGGCGCCTCATGTCTGCGGCACCGCGCCGCGCGCGATGTCGAGCGCCCGTCGCGCCTGGGGGACCAGCGCGCTCTCGGGATAGGTCAGAATGAGGTGCTCCAGCCGGCTCACCGCCTCAGCCGCGCGCCGGGCGTTCAGCATCAGCTCGGCGAGCGCCAGCTCCGCGGCCGGCGCGGTGGCGGGTGCCGCGCTCGAGGCCGCCTCGCTGTACAGGCGTTCGGCGAGCTCGGGATCTCCCGTCGCCGCGGCCAGCCCTCCCGCCAGGAGGCGGAGCTCCGCGCCACCTTTCGCCGGCGGCAGATCGCCGGCTACCGCCTCCAGCTCCACCAGGGCCCGGGCGGTGTCGCCCTGCTCCAGACGGAGTAGGGCCGCACCCAGCGGGGGCAGTGTGTCGGCCTCGATCGGCTGCAGCAGGGCGAGGAGCGTCGTCCGCCGCGTCGCGTCCGCGCGATCGCCCGCATATGGGCCGGCCTGCTTGAAGCTCTCCACCGCACCGTCGAGATCCCCGCGATAGAGCCTGATGCGCCCGGCGAGGGCGAATCCTTCGATCGTGCTGTCCCGTCCCAGCGCCGAATCCGCGCGGTCGAGCTCCCCCTTGCCGATGTAGGCTCTGACCAGCGCGCGGGAGAGCCGGGCGTGCTCCTCCCCGCTCAACTGCGTCCGGAGCTGGCCCAGGCGGCGGCTCGCCTCGCTCAGATTGCCCTCTCCGATGAGCACGGTGACGAGTGCCGTGCCCGCGCCCGACGACACCGCCCCGGGCGCCGAGCGGTCGTCGGCCAGACCGGACAGCATGCGCCGCGCGGCGTCACGATCGCCGGCCGCGGAGTAGGCCTGTGCCGCCTCGAGTCGCGTTCGCGCCGCCTGGGACTCGGGTAGCCGGGCGGCGATCGCCTCGAGCGCGCGACCTTGCGCGAGGAGAGCGTCGCGGGAGCGGTGCAGCCGCAGCTGCTCCACCAGCCCGCGCAGGGCCTCCACTCCCTGGCCGCGGGACTGCGACAGCCCTGCGTCGAGCGCGGCCAGGCCCCCGATCGGGTCGCCCCACTTCACGCGCAGCTCCGATTCCATCCTGCGTGTGGCGAAATCGGGCTCGGCCGCGAGTATGCGCAGGATCTCGGGACGCCTCGACAACGGCGCGTGGCCCAGGGTCGCTACGGCCGTCACGCGATAGCCCGGCAGGCGGCGAACGGCCGCAATCCACTCGCGCGCCGCGGTGCCGTAATCGCCGTCGGAGACGGCGAGCTGCGCCATTTCGGCCGCCAGCACGTCGGCCCGCCCCAAGCGCTCGCGGCCCAGCCGGTAGGCCTCCAGTGCCGCGTCGCGCTGGCGAACCGCCAGGGCCGCCGCGCCCCACTCGCGATACGGCGCCTCGTCGCGCGGCGTCATCCGCGCCCACCGCTCCGCCGCGGCGCGCATGCTGTCGGGCTCGCCGGCGGCCCCCCAGGCCCGCAACGCGACCCCGAACACCGCCGCGCTCGTTGGCCCACTTTCGAGGGCGGCGCGCACGTCCGGTACGATCTCGACGCTGCGGTTGAGCGGCAGCAGGGCGCGCTCGAGTCCGAGCAGCGCGGAGACGTCGGCCGGCTGCTGGGACAGAATGCGCCGGTACGCCTCGGCCGCGGCCTCGTAGTTGCCGCGCCGCTCCAGCTCGAAGGCACGCGGCATCGTGGCCTGCTGCGCGGCCGCGTTTACTGGCAGCAGCCAGAGCGAGAGTGCGAGAAGTGGGCGGGCGGCGCGGGACCTGAACATCGGCTTACCTCGCGGGAGGCTCGGAGAGGCGGCGGAAGTAATCTACCACCAGCCGGCGCTCCTCCGGAGAGAACCGCTGGAGCTCGTCCCAGGTGGGCACGCGGACCCGGCCGTCCTCGGCGGTGAGCCGGGCGCGCAGCGCCGGCGGCAGCCTCGGGGTCTCGTCGCCCGCGGCCGTGCTCTGCCGCTCCTTCTGCTCGTCTTCCTCCGTGCCCTGCAACGTACGGCCCGCGTCGAGCATGCGGCGGAACAGCCGCTCCTGCCGCTCCACGACCTGGCGGTCGAGGCGGCCCGCATCGAGTCGGCGCGCCAGCTCCTCGGCTTCGTCCGCCAGTTCGCCGGCCCCCGGCATGTCTCCCCGCCCGCGCATGCGCTGAAGCTCCTCGGCGAGCGCTCGCTGTTTGTCGGCCAGCCGCCTGAGCTCCTGCTGGATCCCGGCGGAGCCCGCCATGGGCAGCATGCCGGCCGCCTGTTGCCCCAGGCCCCCCTGCTGCTTCGCCAGCTCCGCCATGCGTTCCATGGCCTCGGCGAGTCCCGACCCCGAGGCGGAGCCGGAAACGTCGCCCCGCGCGCGCAGGAGCTGGTGGGCCGCCGCGTTGAGCGCGTCCACCGCCCCGCCGGCCTGCTCCAACCCCTCGCGCAGGTTCGGGACGGCGGAGGCGATCGCCTCACGCGTTTTCTGCATCTGCATCTTGGCGCCGCCCAGCGCTCCACCGATCTGCGGCGGCACCAGTGCGTTCTTGCCGGCCGTCTTCCGCACCTGCTCGAGCAGGCGCTGCACTCCCTCCTCGATCGCGCCCTGCTCCGCCCGCAGCTCCGCCCCGGCCTCGGCTCCACTCCGCAGGGCCTCCTGGACGGCGAGCTGCCGCTCGGCCAGTCGCCCGGTCTCGGCCAGGGCCTGATCGATCGCCTGCGTCACCTCCCGCCGCCACTGCTGCTGCATCTGCTCGCGCTCCCGCTGGAGCTGCTCGCCGAGCGGATCCAGCGCCTTCGAGGCGCGGTCCCCCTGCTCCCTGGCGGTGGCGCGCCGGCCCGCATCGGCGGAGCGGGCCGCCTGGCGCATCTCGCCGCTGGCCTGTTGCGCCCGCTGAGCGGCGGAGTCGAGCCGCTGCTGCCGAGCCTCGCCGTCCATCTGCTTGCCGAGCCGCTCGAGTCCCTTGGAGAGCGAGTCGGTTCGCGCGGCGAGATCGCGCTCGGCCGCCGCGGCGCGCGCGCTGTCGGCCGCCCTGACCTGCTGGTTCCACTGGCGCTGCTCCCGCGACAGCTCGCGGGATTCCTGGGTGAGGTTCGCGAGGTCGCCTTCCATTGCGGCGCGCTGGAACAGCTCACGGCTCCGCTCGAGCGCCTCACGCATCTCCCGCTGCGCCTCCGCGAGGCGCTCCAGCGCGACCTTCGCCTGCTCGGCGTCGAGATCCTGGAGCGCGCGCTGCAGCGCGGCGAGGCGCTCCCGCAGCTCGGGTGACAGCGCGCGCTCGAGCTGGTCCCTGATTTCCTGCAGCTGTCGCTGCCATGCCGAGTCGCCGACACCGGCGGCCTCGGCGCTCTGCCGCAGGGCTTCGAGCGACCGCTTCAGCTCCTCCGCCTGCCGGAACATTTCCTGCTGGCCCTTCGCGACGGCTTCGGCCCGCTTCGACCGCTCGAAGGAGAGCGACTCCTCCCGGCGCGCTCCGGTCGAGCCGGCGCGGGACCGCTCCCGCGCGAGGTCCTCGGTCTGCCGCTCGAGCCTGCGCCCTCCGGCGGCGATCGAATCGAGCTGGCTGCTCACGTCCGCCGAGGCCGCCCGCTGTGCCGCGCGGACCTCGCTCATCGTCGGAAGCCGAAGCACGTACTCGCGCGAGCGGCCGCGCTGCCGCTGCGGCGTATTGTCGGCGGCCACGGCGTGGTACCGCACCGTGTCGCCGGGGAGCAGGCCGCGGCGGTTGAGGTCGAGAGTGTGCGTGAGGATCGCGCGGTCCGGCCGCTCGCTGGGAACGGGGAGGGTGTCGTACCTGGCCGAATCCGTAATGCCGAGCCGGCTTATCCTCCGGCTCACCACGCCCACCGCGGTGATGCCGTAGTCGTCCCGCACGTCCACCACCAGCGGCACCTTGAGACTCAGCGGCGCCAGCGTGTCCGCACCCGGCACCGGAATCTCCACCGCCGGCGCACTGTCGGCCACGACGCGCACGGCGAGGCGAACGGTGTCGCCGGCGAGCGGGGCGCCGTCGACGCTGGCAAGGGCCAACCGGTACTCGCCCGACGCCGCGGGGACGAAGGCTCCGGAGAACGCACCCCCGCTCACGGTCAGCGCCTGCTTGCGAGACCCGGCCTCCCATGCAGCTGAGGAGAGTGCGGCGGTCGCCTCGCCTCTGGTCTCCAGACGAGTCCCGGCCGGCAGCAGCAACGTGTCGCCGCCGGTGGGCACCGGCTCCGACTCGAGGTCGAGGTACGCCGGGTAGTGG
>JACDHV010000186.1 GCA_013820855.1 Gemmatimonadales bacterium
ATGCAGAGGTTGAGGGCGAGCCTGCTCCCGCCGCTCGTCTCCGCGACGATCCGGTCCACCGCGCGCCGGGCCCCGCCGCTCAGCCGGTCCAGATCGCCCAGGATGCGTACGGCGACGCCCTGGTCCTTGAGCTCGCGCATCTCCCGCGCGATGTACTCCTCGAGCAGGCTCATGAGCGCCTCGATCTCGGTCGCGGGGCGCTGCCAGTTCTCCTGGCTGAAGGCGAAGAGCGTCAGCACGCCGACCCCGGCCTCGATGCACCCCTCCACGACCTCGCGCACCGAGCTCATGCCGGCATGGTGCCCCAGGGGGCGGGGCAGCGCCCGGCCCGCCGCCCACCGGCCGTTGCCGTCCATGATGATGGCGATGTGTGCCGGGACCACCCCGTGGACCCGCGCGCGCTGGAGCAGGCCGTCGCTCATCCGTCAGACTTCCATGATCTCGGCCTCTTTGGCGTGGATCAGGCCGTCGATCTGCTTGATGTGTTCGTCGGTGAGCTTCTGAATGTCCTTCTCCGCCCGCGTCTTGTCGTCGCTGGAGATGTGCTCGAGCTTCTTCACGCGCGAGAGCGCGTCGGTGCGGGCGTGGCGCACCGCGATCCGCCCTTCTTCGGCGAGCTTGTGGATCACCTTCACCAGCTCCCTGCGCCGCTCCTCCGAGAGCACCGGCAGGGGCACCCGGATCAGGTTGCCCTGGGTGGCGGGGTTGAGGCCCAGGCCCCCGTCACGAATCGCCTTCTCCACCGCCTGGGTCAGCGACTTGTCGAAAGGCTGAACGGTGAGGAGCCGCGGCTCGGGCGCGGCCACCATCGCCACCTGGGCGATGGGAACGCTGCTGCCGTACGCCTCCACCCGAACCAGGTCGAGCAGGGATGGGCTGGCCTTGTTGCTGCGGATGCCGCTGAACTCGCGCCTGGTGTTCTCGACCGCCTTGTGCATCAGCTCCCGGCCGTGCTTGATCAGTTCGGGTATGGTGCTCATCGGACGATGGTCCCGATGTCCGGGTCGCCTTCGAGCACCCGCCTGATGGCGCCCGGACGGTTGATGTTGAAGACCACGATGGGAAGCTGGTTGGCCTTGCAGAGCCCGAACGCGTTCGCGTCCATGACGGCGTAGTTCTTGACGATGGCTTCCTGGTAGGTGAGCTCGCGGATGAACGTGGCGCCGGGATCCTGCTTGGGATCGCCGGTGAAGATGCCGTCCACGTTGGTGGCCTTGAGGATCACCTGCGCCTCGATCTCGAGGGCCCGGAGCACACCGGCGGTATCGGTGGAGAAGAACGGGTTGCCGGTGCCCGCGGCGAAGATAACCAGCCGCCGCTTCTCCAGGTGTCGGATTGCGCGGCGGCGGATGTAGGGCTCGGCTACCGACTCCATCCGGACCGCGGTCATCACCCGCGTATCCACCCCGATCTTTTCCAGCACATCCTGGAGCGCCAGGGCGTTGATCACCGTGGCGAGCATCCCCATGTAGTCGGCCGACACCCGGTCGAGCCCTTCCCGGCTGGCGGTGGCGCCGCGGATGATGTTGCCCCCGCCGACCACGAGCGACAGGTGCACCCCCAGCGCGTGCACCGCCTTGACCTCCTCCGCGAACGCCTCGACCGCGTGAAAATCGAGCCCACTGCCCTTCTCCCCCGCCAGCGCCTCGCCCGACAGCTTGAGCAGGGCGCGGGTGTAGGCCAGGGCCATCAGACGGCCCCGATCTGGAACCGGGCGAAGCGGCGGACCGAGATGGCCTCACCCAGCTTGCCGGACGCCTCCTTGATCAGCTCTCCGACGGTGATCTTGTCGTTGCGGACGTAGGGCTGCTCCAGCAGCGTCCGCTCCGCGACGAACTTCTTCAGCTTGCCGTCCACGATCTTGGCCCGGATGTGCTCCGGTTTGCCCTCGGCGGCGACCTGCTCCTCCGCGATCCGGCGCTCGCGCTCGAGCAGCTCCGCCGGCACGTCCTCCGGGTTGACGCCGACGGGGTCGGCCGACGCCACGTGGAGCGCGATGTCGCGGGCCAGCTGACTGAACGCCTCGTTGCGGGCCACAAAATCGGTCTCGGAGTTGAGCTCGAGCAGGACGCCCACCTGCTGGTTGTGGTGGATGTAGCTCACCACGAGACCCTGCGTGGCGACCCGGCCGGAGCGCTTCTCGGCCTTGGCGATTCCCTTCTTGCGGAGAATCTCCGACGCCTTGTCCATGTCGCACCCGGCCTCTTCCAGGGCGCGCTTGCAGTCCATCATGCCGGCGCCGGTGCGGGCCCGCAGCTCGCTTACATCTTTCGGGGAGATCGTCACGCTTGCCATGGCTTCCTCTGGTCGCTCTCGGGCTGAATAGTAAGACCGCCGCTCACGGCCCGCACGGGCCAGGAGCGGCGGAGGCTCTCACGGGTCGGGGCCGCCGCGCCTAGGCGCCGGCCTCGCCGGCGCCGGCGGGCGCCGGCGCTTCGGGGGCGCCCTCGGTCTCGGTCTTGAGCCGGGCGGCGATCGCCTCCGGCTTCGGCCGCCGCTTGCGGCGGGGCCGGCGGCGCTTGCGGTCGGCCTCGGAGTCGCCCTCGGTGCCCGAGTCCGTGCTGTAGGTCTCGGCCTCGAGGTCTTCCGCGACTTCGCGCATCGGCATCTGGGCGCGGGCCTCCTTGATCACGTCGGACAGCGCCGCGGTGATCAGCGAGACCGAGCGGATCGCGTCGTCGTTGCCGGGCACGGGCACGGTGATGACGTCGGGATCGGCATTGGTGTCCACGATGGCGACCACCGGAATGCCCAGCTTGTTGGCCTCGGCGACCGCGATCTTCTCCTTCTTGGCGTCCACCACGAAGAGCGCGCCCGGCAGGCGGCCGAGCAGCTTGATGCCCTCGAGGTTGCGGCTCAGCTTCACCCGCTCGCGCTCGAAGAGCAGCTTTTCCTTTTTGGTGTAGTTCTCGAAGTCGCCCTCGGAGGCGCCCTGCTCCAGCTCCCGCAGGCGGCGAATCTGCTTCTTCACCGTCTGGAAGTTGGTGAGCATGCCGCCGAGCCAGCGCTCGGTGACGTAGAACGCCCCGGCGTCCTGCGCCTCGAGCTGCACCACGGCCTTGAGCTGCTTCTTGGTGCACACGAAGAGGACCCCTTCGCCCTTCAGGACCACGCTGCGAAGCAGCTCCTGGGCCTTCTGGATCTGGCGAAGGGTCTTCTGGAGATCGATGATGTAGATGCCCGAGCGCTCGGCGAAGATGAACCGGCGCATCTTCGGGTTCCACCGTCGGGTCTGGTGGCCGAAGTGGACTCCGGCTTCCAGCAGGTCCTGCAGTTGCGGCTGTGCCATGCGGATGCGGCGTCCTTCCGTTCGAGTGGTTATTCGTCCACCGGGTTCATCTCCCGCGCCAACCCCCGAAGGGGCACCGGGCGCGGGATCCGCCGGTGTGAGGGATCGGCGGAACGGGAACGGCGGAAGATTTCCGACGTTCCGGCGTCCGCCGTTCCGCCCTTTACTACCGCTTGCTGAACTGGAAGCGCTTTCGCGCTCCCGGGCGGCCCGGCTTCTTGCGCTCCACCGCGCGAGGATCGCGCGTCAGCAGCCCGGCCGTGCGCAGCTTGGCCCGGTGCTGCCCGTCGGCCTCGACCAGCGCGCGCGCGATCGCGTGCCGCAGGGCCCCCGCCTGGCCCGCCTGCCCGCCGCCGTCCACGTGCGCCTTCACGTCGAACGCGCCCAGGGTGTCGGTCGCGGTGAAGGACTGCTGGATGTGCTGCACCAGGGAGGGACGGGGGAAGTAATCGCCCAGCGTTCGGCCGTTGATGTCCCACTTGCCGGTGCCGGGAGTCAGATAGACCCGGGCCACGCTGGTCTTGCGCCGGCCGACTGCCTGCCAGCGGAATACGGGGGGTGCAGCGGTCATGCGCTCGCCTTGGAGGGGGTGACGGAGAACGGCTTCGGCTGCTGCGCCGAGTGCGGATGCTCGGCGCCGCCGTACACCTTGAGCTTGCCGCGCAGCTTCTGCCGCGCCAGCGACGTCTTGGGCAACATGCCGAAGACGGCCTTCTCGATGACCCGGTCGGGATGCTTCGCGAGGAGATCGCGGGCCGACGTATGCCGCTCGTGGCCCATGTAGCCGGTGTGGGAGAAGTACGTCTTGTTCTCCTCCTTGCGGCCGGTGAGACGCACCTTCGAGGCGTTCACCACCACCACGAAATCACCGCCGTCCATGTGCGGCGTGTAGGTCGGCTTGTGCTTGCCGCGGATGAGCTGGGCCACGACGCTGGCCAGCCGCCCGAGCGGCACGCCTGCGGCATCCACGATGTGCCACTCGTGGGTGATGTCGTCGGGCGTGGCGGTGTAGGTCTTCATGAGCGCTGTCGTCCTGGGCGTTGAAACCGGGTCAAACCGAAACAGACTCACAAGATAGCTGGCCGGCCGCGGACGGGTCAAGTGACCGCGGCCGGCGCCGCCCCGGGCTGCTGGAACTCGATCAGAGCCTGACCCCTTTCGACCGCCTCCCCGGCATGCGCCAGCACCGCTCCCACGACACCGGCCGCCGGGGCCTTGAGCTCGTTTTCCATCTTCATAGCCTCGAGGACCACGAGTCCCGCCCCGGCGGCCACCGTCTGGCCGCGCTCGGCGAGCACCTTCACCACCAGTCCGGGCATCGGCGCCCGCAGGGTGACGGGGCCCCGTGCGCGCTCGGCCCCGGCCGTGAGGCTCCGGATGTGGCGGCTGCGCTCGTCCAGGACCTCGGCCTCCCACCGGTCGCCGCGCACCTGAAGCACCCACAGCCCCCGCCCCTCGCTCCGCATGGTGAATGCGGTGGGGTGCCCGTCCATCAGCAGCTGGCGGGTCGGCGTGCCGGCGATGGCGCGGAGCGACGCCTGCCGCGTCACGCCGCCGACGGTGACCCGGTCGCCGTCCACATCCACCTCGATCTCGCGCCCCGCGATCGTGACGATGTACTTCATGGTGCCCGTTCCAGCACGGCGACGGTCTCGACGTGCGCGGTCTGGGGAAACAGGTCGAAGGCGACGGCGCTCACCAGCCGAAACCCGGGCATTCGCGTCAGGTCCCGGGCCAGCGTCGCCGGGTCGCAGGAGATGTAGACGATCCTTGCCGGCGATCGTCGCTCCAGCTCCGTCGCCACCCGCTGGTCCATACCGGCCCGCGGCGGGTTGGTGATCACCAGCGAGGGCGTGCTCAGTCGTCCAAGCACTCGCTCCACCCGACCCACATGCCTCGTGGCCGCGGGGCCGCGGGCCTCCGCCTCCGCCACTGCCCGCGGGTCGGATTCCACGCTCTCGACCGACGCGCCTCCGGCGATCAAGGCGACGGTCGCCTCGCCGATGCCGGCGTAGAGGTCCCAGACGTGCCGACCCCCCACCCCGCCGAGCGCAGCGAGAGCGAAGGCGCGGACCTTGTCTCCCATCCTGGGATGGACCTGCTCGAAGACCGTCGCCGGGAACGGAGAGTCCGGCCGGTCCATGGCTTCCGCGCTTGCGCCTTCCGGCTGCAGCCAGATCGTCGCGCCCGACCCGCGCTCGACCAGCGCCCGGCGCAGGGCGTCCGCACCCATCCAGCCGGCCGGCGCGCCCACCAGCAGGAGATGCCGGCCACCTGCGCGATCCAGGCGCAGCACTATCCGCCGGAGCGCCGCGGGGAGCAGCTCGCGCAACGACCGCAGCTCGGCCCAGAGCGACATCAGCTCGGCGGTCGTGATGTGACACCGCACCAGATCGAAGACCCGGTCGGGCCGGTCGAGCGGGTGGAGCCCGATGCGCCGTCCGTCGTGGTCCACCGCCAGCGTGATCTTGGTGCGGTACTCGAACTCTTCTTCGGCGGGCACGATGTCGGGATCGCGCGCGTCGAGCCTCGCGATGCGGCGAAGGGCGTCGCCCACGAACCCGCGCCGCGCCTCGCGTTGCGCGGTGGCGTCGAGGTGCTGGAGCTGGCACCCGCCGCACTCGTCGAGGACGTAATGGGGGCAGCGAGGCTCCACCCGGTCGGCCGACGGCTCCAGCACCCGGGCCGCGCGGGCGCGGGCGTAGCGGCGGTGGCTGCGGATTTCCGAGATCTCGATCAGGTCGCCGGGCGCGGTGCGGGGCACGAACACCGTGCGGCCGTCTTCCAGTCGCCCCACGCCGTCCCCTCCGGTGGCGAGTCGAAGGATGCGGACGGGAGCAGTCACCGAAGCCCCTCGACCCTCGCGCGGTCGAGCCACTGCGAACCGGCGCCGCGGCCGTCGGACACCGACGGGCGCCGCACCGAGCGGGCTTCGTTCTCGGCAAGCGCCAGGGCAACGGCCAACTCCAGCACCTGCCGCTCGGTCAGCGCCGGCGAGGCCAATTCGGGTCGCCGGTCCAGAAACTGGATGTCGATCTCGCCTTCCCGGAACTCCTGGTCCGCCATGAGGCGCCGGTGGAACCCCTGGTTGGTGCTCACGCCCTCCACCACCAGCTCGTCGAGCGCCCGGGCCATCCGGGCGATGGCCTGGGGACGATTCGGGGCCCAGACGATGAGCTTCGCGAGCAGCGAGTCGTAGAACAGCGTCACCTCGTCGCCCGCCTCGATGCCGCCGTCCCAGCGAACACCCGGCCCCCCGGGGAGCCGCAGGTGCTCGATCCGTCCGGTCGACGGGAGAAAGCCGTTCCCGGGGTCCTCACTGGTGATCCGGCACTCTATCGCCCAACCGCGGGGCGCGAGCCACTCGGCGGGCACCCGCATCGGCTCGCCCGCGGCAATGCGGAGCTGCTCCCGCA